>JBOHTO010000077.1:0-51733 GCA_050733695.1 Gemmatimonadaceae bacterium
ATGCGTGGATGTTCATGGTACCCAGCCGCGCGAGATCGATAGCCTCTGCCGGCAGAAGATGACCGTATGCGACGACGAGCGACACATCGGGCTCGAACGCACGTGCCGATGCGAGAAAATCATCGCCCCGGGGGCGGTCCGGCTGCAATACCGGCAGGGATTCCTCGATTGCGACACGCTTGACCGCCGGCGCAACGAGGCGCGATCGGGAGCGACCGGCCGCGCGATCCGGCTGCGTAACCACTGCAACCACGTCGAAGCCCTCGCCCAGGAGCGCGCGCAGCGCTGGAGTCGCGAAGTCGGGTGTCCCCCAGAAGAGGACCCGCAATCAGAGTTCCTCGTCGCGGTGGTGGTGCGTGGCGATCGTCGACGGGTCGACCTTTCGCAGGCCGCCCGGATACTGCCCCTTCATCGTGGCCCACTTCGCCAGTGCGGCGCGACGACGCAGAACGCTCAGGTAGTCGATGAACAGCTTCCCGTGCAGATGATCGATCTCGTGCTGCAGGCAGCGCGCGAAGAGATCATCGGCGTCCACCTCGAACTGCGCGCCTTCGATGTCGAGGGCTCGTACCCTTACGTGCGTCGGGCGCTCGACGTCGCCGTATACGTCCGGCATCGAGAGGCAACCCTCCTCGCCCTTTGCCGCGCCCCGCGATTCGACTATCTCCGGGTTGATCAGCGCCAGCCGGTGGCCATCGACGTCGAGGACGGCGAGCCGCTCGAGCCGCCCTACCTGCGGGGCGGCGAGCCCGATCCCCTGCGCCGCGTACATCGTCTCGAACATGTCGTCGGCGAGCTGGCGGATCCCTGCCGTGATCGCCTCGACCGGACGCGTCTCCTCCCGCAGAAGGGGCGAGCCGAATACGTGGATGTCGAGCCGACTCACGATGCCGGAGGTGAGGGTTGGGATGGGCTGGGCGGTGTGACAACGCGCGCGATGCGTCCGCGCTCGACCACGATACGCGACTCGCCTGTACGTATGGTGATGCGATCCTCCTGTGTGGCGATGCGCTGGCCGTCCTTCATGGTATCGCGGATGTGCACGATCTCGCCGATGATGCCACCCGCGGTCACAACCTCGTCCCCTTTCTTCACCGCGCGGAGCTGTGCCTCGTGCTCGCGCTTCTGCTTCTGCTGCGGACGAATGATCATGAAGTAGACGATGGCAACGATGAGGCCGATCTGAAGCAGGAACGGAGCGAGCGTGCTTCCGCCCGCACCCTCCGCGGGTGCGAAGAGCGCGAGCATCAGGGGCGTGTTGGATGTCATGGAACCGGTACGGAGTGTGAATGATAGCGCGCGAGCCAGTCGTGGCTCCAGGAGTCGAGCGTACCCTCCCGGATGGACGCGCGCGCGTCGGTCATGAGCGCGACGAGGAAATGTACATTGTGCAGTGAGAGAAGGCGCATTCCCAGCATCTCATCGGCCATGAAGAGATGCCGGATGTAGGCGCGGGAGAAGCGGAGGCAGGTGGAGCAGAGGCACAGCTCGTCGATGGGGCGCGGATCGGCGCGAAGCCCGGCGCGCCGGACGTTGAGACGCCCGGCCGAGGTGAAAGCGGTGCCGTTCCGGCCCATCCGAGTTGGCGCGACGCAGTCAAAGAGGTCCATGCCGCGCCGCACACCCTCGATGAGGTCCTCGGGGAAACCCACGCCCATGAGGTAGCGCGGCACTGCCCGCGGAAGGACAGCATCCACCAGCTCCAGCACCGCGTACATCTCCGGCTTGGGTTCCCCAAGGGACAGACCGCCGACGGCGATGCCCGGCCAGTCCAGAATGTCCGTTATCGCGCGCGCGGCGTCACGCCGAACGGCCGCGTGCACCCCGCCCTGCACGATCGGGAAGAGCATCTGCCCGGGAAGAGCAGTATCCTCGGCCTCGATGCGCCGCAGCTCGGCGAGGCAACGCTCGAGCCAGCGAACGGAGCGATCGCTGGCGTCGCGGGCGGCACCGGCGGTCGACTGTCCGGGGATTACGTGGTCGAACTGCATGATGACATCCGCTGCGAGATTCCGCTCGATGCGCATGACGCTCTCGGGAGTGAAGAAGCGGGGCGAGCCGTCGATGTGGCTTCGGAACTCGACTCCCTCCTCGCTCACCCGGCGGAGCCCTTCCAGCGAGAACACCTGGAACCCCCCGGAATCCGTGAGTATGGGGCCGTCCCAGCCCATGAAGTCATGCAGCCCGCCAAGCTCGCGCACGAGATCGTCACCGGGGCGGAGATGGACATGGTACGCATTTGCAAGCAGCATCTGCGCGCCGGCTGCGCGCAGTTCCGCGGGGTCGAGCGCCTTCACGGTAGCGAGAGTTCCGACGGGCATGAAGGCCGGCGTCCGGACCGGTCCGTGTGGCGTGACGAAAACGCCGGCGCGCGCGGCGCCGGCGGTGGCCTCGATGTCGAAAGTGAAGCTCATCCCGGGCGCGCGTCCGGCATCACCGGCGGGGCGGGGAAGGAGGGGTGTTGACCAGCAACGTGGTCGCTGCCGCGGTCGGAGAGCAGGAGTATCCGATGTCCACTCGCGCCGTGGTCCCATCGGAACCGGAGGGAAGCGGATCGAACGCGAGCCTGGCAACGAGGCCGCCGAAGATCGTGTCCATGCGCTCGTCGCCGGACGAGCTCCTGAGCTGCGCGCGCGTCACTTCGCCATTCTGCGCAACATCGACAGTGAACTTCGCCGAGCCCAGCGCACCATCCGACGTTCCCATGAGCCGCTCGCATTCGACGCGAAGCAGGGCGTCTGACTCGTCGCGGACCGCGTTCTGCCGCAGGTGTGGTTCGTCTTCAACGGGGGTGAAGTAGCGCGTCGTTCGTGTCATGCACCCGGCGGCGAGCATTGCCACGACTCCGAGCGTGAGCGCGCGCCTGCGCGCGGCAGACTGCCGTGTTCGGGATCCCGTCGTGTTCATCGGTGTTCTCCCTCGTCAGATGATGACCATCGCGTCGCCGTACGAATAGAATCTGTATCCGGTCGACACCGCTTCGCGATATGCGCGCATGGTCAGGTCATAGCCCGCCATGGCGGCGACGAGCATGATCAGCGTCGAGCGCGGAAGATGGAAATTCGTGAGCAGTTTGTCCACGGCGCCAGGCCGCCGGGGTGGGCGGATGAATATCCGCGTCTCGCCGGTGGCATGACCGAAGCTCCCGTCGCTTCGCACCGCGCTCTCGAGCGCGCGAGCCGCGGTCGTACCCACGGCCCAGATGGAGCCGCCGGCCAGCCGGGTGGCCGTGAGCGATCGCGCGGCGTCTTCCGCGAGGGCAAACCACTCCTCGTGCATCCGGTGTTTCGCCGGATCGTCCACCTCCACGGGCTTGAAGGTCCCCGCGCCCACGTGCAGCACGAGGTCCACCAGACGCACGCCCTTCGCCTCGATTGCAAGCAGCAGCTCCGGGGTGAAATGGAGACCGGCCGTGGGCGCAGCAATGGAGCCCGCTTCCCGCGCGTAGACCGTCTGATAGCGATCGGCGTCCCCGGCCTCATCGGCGCGGCGTATGTAGGGCGGGAGCGGCACGTGGCCGTGTCGCTCGATCGCTTCCGAAGCAGGAGCATCCGTGTGCAGCCGCACGATGCGCGTGCGGCGATCGGTCATCTCGACGATCTCGACGTCGAAGCCGGGCGCAACATGCACGATGCGCCCGACTCCCAGCTTTCCACCGGGATGCACCATTGCCTCGTACAGCGATTCTCCTGTCGGCCGGAGCAGGAGCACCTCGGCGGGCGCCCCGGATGGCCGATGCCCGAGCAGCCGCGCACGGATCACGCGACTCGTATTGCGGACCAGCGCATCGCCCGGCGCGATGAGCGAGACGAGATCGCCAAACGACGCGTGCGAGATCTGTCCGCTCCCGCGCTCGACCACCATCAGACGGCTCTCATCCCGCCTCGCCAGGGGCGTCTGGGCTATGAGTTCCGCCGGAAGATGATACTCGTAATCCGCGGTGCGGTGGCCGCGCTCATCTTCCGCGCCTTCCGCCCGATCACCCTCCAAGCCGGACAGCGCCATGGCGCACGGCCACGCGCCCCGAGCGCAGATCGGTGACCTTCACGGTGAGCACATAGTCACCCGGCGCGGCGCCGTCCACATCGAGCGTCAGGTAGTCGACCTGAACCGGTACCGCAGGCACCTCACGAGAATAGCGCAGCGTCACCCGATCAGTACCGCCCTCGCGAATTCCGACGGCCTCGGCCAATCCGCCCACCACCCTGGCGACGAGTGCGAGCGGTCCGGAAGGCACCTGCTCCGCACGCTCGAGCGTGATTGCAACCTCGTAACGGCTGATCCCGGCACTATCTGCCAGGTCGTACGTTTCCCAGACCATCCCGATCCCGGCTTCGCCGTCAATCGACCCGGCGGTGGGCTCGATATCCAGATCATGCCAGCGGTGGACGCGGGTTTCGTCGCGCACCTCCGCTCGGGTTGCGATGAGGAGGTCGCTCACTCCGAAACCCTGCAGCGAGAAAATCGTGTCGCTCGTGATGGTTATCCGACCGCCGCTCCTGGCGCCGCGCATCGCATCCGGCTGAAACGCCTCCACGCGGTAGAAGTAATCACCGGCGACTACACGCTCCCGCCATGACCGCGTTCCGGCATCCCCGGTGCCGTCTACACGAACGATGCGTCGTGATGAATCGTGGATCACGCGCTCGACCCGCCAGTCGTAGATCTGCAGTTCGGTGTGGATCGGGACACTGACGATGTCCAGACCCGCCACCAGGCTGTCGACCGGCACTTCCGCCGCGATCACGAGATCGGCTGAACCGGTACTGTCGGCGCGAAAGCGCGTGACACGCGTCGGCAGAGGCAACTGATTGGTTGACGCCGGAACGTTGCTGAACAGCACCGGCATCGTATCGCGAAGCACGCCGGCCCGGGCGGCCGAGAAGGAAGCGAGTCTGGCGACGCCGTATCCCGGTGGCATGCGGAAGAGAAACGCGAATCCCTCCGGGTAGAGCCAGACCTGTCGGATCCAGTGCTCGCGGGCGAACAGCGGATTGGGTGAGAAGGCAGCTATGACCTCGGGCGGCCCGTAACGTACGTATATGTCTCCGCGATCGGTATCCGCTCCCGTGACGCCGTACTCCTCCGCGGACCAGGCCAGTTCAGCGAACACGACGCGGCTAAGGAATTCGAGCCGCCGCTCGTTGGCCGGCGTCAGCCAGAGCGGATCGGTCATCTTCCAGTAGAACTCCTCCGCCGACTCGCGCTCCGCGGTCGACATGGCTGCGTATCGGCTGGAGTCGGCAGGGCGAAGGATTCGCGATACGCGAGTGAGGGCGGCGCGTTCGGAGGGGTCGAGCATCCGGAGTCCGCTGTCGAAGGCGGCTGTCGCAGCATCGACTTCGCCCAGGCGGAAGCGGGCAACCGCGAGCGCGAGCCAGCTCCAGGCATCTTCCGGGTACGATCTCGCCCGCATGCTCGACAGATGGCGCAACTCCTCCCAGCGCTGGCGCTCGGCGAGTGCCATGAAGGCGTGTCTCGCCGCCCGCAGGTTGGCGGGGTCGGCGCGACGGGCCCGGGTAAAGAGATCGGTCGCGTTGAGATACGCGACCTCACCCGAGAACTCCTGCGCGGCGACGTTCGGATCGAAGCGCTCGAGGAACTCCTTGAGCGCTTCCGGATCGTTCACGATCCCGCCAAGCGAGGCATCGTCGGGTGCGCCGCCGAGGAGCCGCCGTTCCGAGCGGTTCTCATATACGCGCCATTCCACCATGCCGAGCGCGTCTGCGGCCCTCGAGACCAGAGTGCTGTCCACGGCCGCTTCCGCCAGACTCAGCGCGCGCCGGAAGATGCTGGTCGCGTCACCGCGGGTGGACGAGCTGGTGGATCCCAGCAGATAGCGCCCGCGGTCGATCAGATAGGCAGCGTTCCCCGGCGCCTTGACGGTCGCGATGAGAAGCGACGAATCGGCGAGCTGCGAGAGACGCTCATCCGGCTCCGAATCGAAGAACCGGCCGTCGCGTTCCGCGCGCGCGAGCCCCCAGGACATCAGCCCCAGCCGGTTCCACGCCGCGGCGCTCTGTGGATTGTCGCGTACCGTTGCCTGGAGAAGGCGAAGCGCGGCGAGGGAGTCGCCACGCCCGGCGAGTGAATCCGCGCGCGCAAGCTGCGGCTGAGCACCGGCGGAACGGGAGAGCAGCGGGGCGGGAGCGAGCGCGACGAGCGCGCACGTGAGCAGCGATGCGACACGGCGCATGACTTACGCTCCATCCGGGATGCGCCGGTGTCAAGCGGTATGGTAGCGCCATTCGCTCCGCACCGGCGAGATTCCCTGATGCCTGCCTCGTCCCCGATGCCGCTATGAACCCTGCCGCTCAACTGCTCGGCCTCATCGCCCCCGCGCTGATCCTGCTGGCACTCGACCGCCTCCGTCGGCGGCCGTAGGTGTACATGGGGCACCTCGGGATCGCGCTCGGTGCATGCGGACTTCAGCGCACGCTTCCCCTCTGGTGTGCAGTGACGGCAGCGATCGCCCCCGATCTGATCAAGATTTCGCTCTCCCTCGGCGGAGTGGGGCAGAGCGCGTACATCTGGTCGCATTCGCCGGGCGGGATCTCGCTCACCGCGCTCGCCGGAGCGGGGCTATGGTGGTGGCGGCGCCGCAGGCGCGGAGAGGCGTTTGCCATAGCGGTACTGGTGCTCTCGCACCTCGCCGCTGATTGCGTCACGAACCTGCAGCCGTACGACGCGGGAGGCATCTCCTTCGGCCTGCGACTGTACGGGAGGGCGTGGATCGATTTCGCGCTCGAGTCGACGATTGTCGTTGCCGGGTGGGCCGCGTACGCGTCGTCGCTGCCCCGCCATGAACGTTGGCGGCTGCCGGTGCTCGTGATGCCCATCGTCCTCGTGCTCTTTCAGCTCGTGTTCACGCGCGTCATGCTGCTGTGAAGCGTGACGCTGTGGGACGGCGCGCTTCCGGGGAGGATGCCTGGTGGCGACGGCTGCGCACCGTGGCTCGGCACCGGCGCGCCCGGCGTGCGCTCGAGCGCCAGCTCGCCTATCAGGAGAGGAAGGCGGCCGCGCTGGCGGGTCGCGAAGTCTTCTTTACTCAATCGCTCGTCGCCACATCGCAGCGCGCACGCGCGATGCTCGACGCGATAAGCTCGATCGATCCGGCCGCGCGTGTACTGGAGGTCGGGAGCGGCGCCCACGGGCTCATCTTCCACTTCGGCTGCGAGCGGTCGTTTGGTGTGGATCCACTCGCGCACCAGTTCGCTGCACTCTTTCCGGCCTGGCAGCGTCGCGTGCCGACCGTGGCGGCGGTGGGGGAGGAGTTGCCCTTCGGCGACGCCGCGTTCGACATCGTGCTGTCCGACAACGTGGTTGACCACGCGGAGAACCCGAAGCGCATCGTCGATGAGATGGTTCGCGTGCTCGCGCCGGGCGGGCTCCTGTACTTCGCCGTGCACATCCATCACCCCGTGTATGCGCTCGCTTCGGCAGCGCACGGGGCCTGGAGATCGCTCGGCATCCCGTTCGAGATCACACCCTTCGCCGATCATACGACGCACTTCACTCCCGCGTCCGCATCCCGGCTCTTTCGTGACAGCGCGCTGGAAATCCTGTGCGAGTGGCGCCGCATCGACGAGGCACGCATGCTGGCGGCGCGCGTGCCGCCAAGGCACGCGGGGGATCGACTCAAGCAGTTGTTCTTCAAGAATGCCGTCTACGAGGTGATTGCTCAGAAGAGCGTCGGCTGACCGGATTGCGAAGGCGGAGTGTAGCCGAAATGCCGGTACGCGTGCGGAGTGGCCATGCGGCCGCGCGGCGTGCGCTGGAGAAATCCGTTCTGCACGAGGAAGGGCTCGTATACTTCCTCGATCGTGTTCGCGTCCTCCCCTGTCGCCGCGGCGAGCGCCTGAACGCCCACGGGGCCGCCGTCGAACTTCTCGATAATCGTCCTGAGGATCCGGCCATCCATGTCGTCCAGCCCGAACTCGTCCACGTCCAGCATGCGCAGCGCGCTGCTCGCAACTTCGAGCGTGATTCGCCCATCGGCCTTCACCTGGGCATAATCCCGGATGCGCCGCAGCAGTCGATTCGCCACGCGGGGGGTGCCTCGCGAGCGACGTGCGATCTCCGCGGTGCCGCCCTCGTCGATTTCCACACGGAGGACGTCAGCCGACCGGAATACGATCTTCTCGATGTCGGAAACCGGATAGTAGTTCAGCCGCTCGATGATACCGAAACGCGCCCGCATGGGTGGCGTCAGCATCCCGTAGCGCGTTGTCGCTCCCACGAGCGTGAAGCGCTCGATCGGCATCGTGATCGTCTGCGCCCTGGGCCCCTCGGACAGCCGGATGTCTATTCGATAGTCCTCCATCGCCGGGTAGAGGAACTCCTCGATGATCGGACGCAAACGATGGATCTCATCGATGAAGAGGATGTCGCCCTCGCGCAGGTTCGTGAGGGTTCCCACCAGGTCGCCCGGTTTCTCCAGCGCCGGCCCCGAGGTCGCCCTGATGTTGACGCCCAGTTCGCGCGCGATCAGTTCGCCGAGCGTCGTCTTCCCGAGCCCCGGGGGGCCGAAGAAGAGCGCGTGATCCAGCGTCTCACGGCGCGCCATTGCCGCGTCGATGTACACTCGCAACGAGTCCTTGACCTTGTCCTGTCCTATGAATTCGGCAAGACGCTGCGGCCGGAGCGACAGCTCGACGACGGATTCGTCGGCCAGGATCGCCGGAGTTGTGATCTCGGCCCTGGTCACCTATCGCGCCCCAACCCTGGCGAGTGCGGCGCGGATCAGCTCCGGAGCCGGAATACTCCGGGCGGTGCCGCCATTCCTGTCATCGAGGGCGCCGCGTACCGCCCGCTCGGCATCCGCGCTCGCGTAGCCGAGCGACACGAGCGCGCGGATGGCGTCTTCGGCGCCGGGTTCGCGCTCCGTCTCGCCGGCGTGAGTGCCAGCAACCTCGGCTTCCCCTTCGAGTACTTCGAGCTTGTCGGCCAGGTCTAGGATCAACTGCTCCGCCTTCTTGCGGCCGACCCGCGGCACGCTCTGCAGCGTCGCGACATCGCGTTCGCGGATCGCGCGCACCAGCCGTCGTGCCGTGAGGGTCGACAGCATGCTGAGGGCCAGTGATGGGCCGACGCCCTTCGCGGCGAGCACGTACTCGAACACGCTCCGTTCGAACGCGGAGGCGAAGCCGAAGAGCAGCCACTCGTCTTCCCGCACGACGAGCGACGTGTGCAGCGTGACGGGCTCGCCGACCTTCGGCAAGGTCTCGTACACGCCGAGCGTGATGGCCAGTGAGTAGCCGACGCCGCCCGCCGTCATCACCTCGACGCGGTCGAGTTCGCGCGCGATGAGAGTCCCGCCGATCCTTGCGATCACGGGCCCGCGCGGGAGGGGCTCCGAAAGCTGTTCGGCGCCGCTCCGGTCGCGAGAGCAAGCGCCGCGGCGGCGCGCGCACGCTGAAGTCCGCCGTCCATCAGGCAGGCGAGTGCCGTGGCCACGCCGTCGGCCGCGTCCGATGGCTCCGGCGCGCTCCGAAGGCGCAGCAGGCGCGTCAGCATGAACTGCACCTGTTCCTTGCTGGCCGCACCCGTTCCAACGACGGCCTTCTTGATCTCGGCGGGAGGGTATTCATAGATGGGGAGGGAGTGCTGCTCGGCAGCCAGGAGGACCACGCCGCGCGCGTGACCCAGCACTATCGTCGTGCGCACATTGCGTGCGTAGAAGACGTCCTCTATCGCGACGGCGTCGGGATTGTGCGTTGAGAGCAGCTCGGCGACGCCGTCGTGTATCTCCCTCAGCCGCGCGGCGAGCGTGTCGCGGGAACGCGTCCGGATCACACCGCATTCCATGAGTGTGGGCATGCAGGATGCGTCGCTGCGGACCACTCCGTATCCGGTGACCGCGGTGCCGGGGTCTATGCCGAGTACGATCACGGGAGCCGCCTCACGTTCCGGCCATCTCATCCATATCCATGTCGAAGTTGGCCCACACTTTCTGGACATCGTCGAGCTCCTCGATCTCCTCGAGAAGCCGCAGCAGCGATTCCGCCGTCCTGCCTTCCACCGGCACCGTGTTCTTGGGGATCATCGCAATCTCCGACTCGCTCACGCGCAGTCCTGCGCGCTCGAGCCCCGTCCGCACCTCGTTCAGCTCGGCGGCGTCGGTCGTGACCACGAACCGTGCTTCCTCTCGCTGCAGCTCCTCGGCGCCAGCTTCGAGCGCGGCTTCGAGCGCGGCATCATCACCGAGCCCGGCGGCATCGACGAGGATCTGTCCTTTCCGGTCGAACATCCACGCGACGGAATTGGCGGTCCCGAGATTGCCGCCACCGCGCGAGAGCTTGAACCGGAGGTCGGCGACGGTTCGTGTCGGGTTGTCCGTGAGAGTCTGGATGATGAGCGCGACGCCGCCCGGGCCGTAGCCCTCGTAGGTGATCTCCGAATAGTCGACCCCTTCGAGATCGCCGGTCCCCTTCTTCACGGCCCGCTCGATGTTCTCCTTCGGCATGGATGCGCTCCTGGCCGCATCGATCGCCGAGCGCAGGCGCGGATTCCCTGCCGGATCGCCACCGCCGTGTCGCGCGGCGACGGTTATCTCACGAATCAGCTTGGTGAACAGGGCGCCGCGTTTGGCGTCGGTGGCAGCCTTGTAGTGCTTGATCTGTTTCCACTTGCTGTGACCTGCCATGCTCGGCTCGATGTTTCGGTGGCTGTCCGTGTAGGGCGTGTCCGGCGTGAATATAGCGGCGGGGCTGAACGCGTCCAACGATGGCAGATGGCGGGCGATTCCCCCTCGTAGCTGCCACGCTGGCCGGGAGGGCCGAATCCACGAAAGCGTCGGAAATCAGGGCGACAGCGCTCCCACGAGCCGCGTCAGTTCCGAGCGCGCCGGACGATCCAGCCAGTCGTCGGCCACTGTGATAACGCGCAGCACCGCCGCCGCGATCGCCGGCCTGTCATCTCCCGCCGTCGCCTCTGCGGCGTGCGCGAAGGCGGCCCTCGCGCTCACGGGAAGCGCCAGCGCCGACAGCCAGCGGCACGCCGCCGCAGCGCGTTCTGCTCGCAGCGGCGCCGCAATCGGCCCTGGTCCGGCTGCACCCAGCGCCAGTCGCGCCACCATGAAGGCCGCCAGCGCCACCTCGCGATCAGCACCGAGCTGGCCGCGGGCCGCCAGTGCGGCGAGCGCAGGAAACGGGAATACCGGCTCCGTGAGCGCGAACGGTGGAGCGGTGTTTGGCACGCTTCGAATCTGTCGCCGTGCGACTCGCGGCGCCAGCGCGGCCGCCGGTCGTGTTGCTCGTGATTTTTCACCGGACTACATTCACTCGACATGCCTCCGCCGGTGAAGTCTGTTCTCTGGGTCGACGATGAATCCGACCTTCTCGAATCCCACCGCATATTCCTGCGGGAGAAGGGCTACGAGGTCGAGATGGCCACGAATGCGGATGACGCGATAGCGCTCTTCCGCACCCGGCCATTTGATCTCGTGCTCATGGACGAGCAGATGCCGGGGAAGCGCGGGCTCGAAGCATACCGCGAGCTGCGCGATCTCGATCCCAACATCGCCGTCGTGATGGTCACCAAGAGCGAGGAGGACACGACGCTCACCGAGGCCATTGGAGCCGACGTCCGCGAGTATCTCACCAAGCCCATCAGCCCCCGCCAACTCCTCTCCGTCGTCACCCGCATACTCGACGGGCCGCGCATACGCCAGCAGGCGATCGCGCGTTCCTTCGCCGAGCGATTCCGCGCGCTGCAACTGGATCGGCATGGAGACCGTGACTGGCGCGGCTGGATCGACCACTACGCCGAAATGACTCGCTGGGACATCAGCCTCACGGCGGCGGGCGAGACGGGACTGTATGACTCGCTGCGTGCGATGTATTCCGACCTGCACCGCGAGTTCGGGCAGTACATGTACACGGCATATCCCGGCTGGCTCGCCGATCTCGGGGGAGATCGTCCACCGCTCTCGATCGACATTGTGCCCGAGTTCCTGGTCCCCGTGCTCGAGCGCGACCGTTCGGTCATCTTCATCGTCATCGACTGCCTGCGGCTGGACCAGTGGCACGTTATCGAGCCGCTGATAACGCCCTTGTTCGACATCGAGACGACCCACTACTACGCGGTTCTGCCGACGGCCACACCGTACTCGCGCAACTCGCTGTTCAGCGGCCTCTTTCCCGGCGAGATCGCTGCGCGCCTGCCCGACTGGTGGGGCTCGCGCGACGAGGACGAATCGCTCAACGCGCACGAGCGCGAACTGCTCGAGTCCCAGATACGTGACCTCGGGCGCAAGGACCAGGTGCGCTACGACAAGATATCGACGTCAGCGGACGCGGACGACCTGGAACGGCGGCTCCCCGGTACGATCTCGCACGGCGGATTGAACGCGTTCGTCTTCAACTTCGTGGACCTGCTCACGCACGGGCGTAGCGAATCGGCCATTCTGTACGAGGTGGCGCGCGATGAGATCGCGCTGCGGCAGCTCACGAGGCAGTGGTTCCAGCGCTCGGTCGTGCTGACGCTGCTCAGGGAAGCGGCTCGTCGTGGAATCTCCGTGCTGCTCACCAGCGATCACGGATCGATTCACTGCCAGACACCCGCGACGGTTTTTGCCAAGCGAGACGCGACCGCGAACCTCCGCTACAAGTTCGGCGAGGACCTGCGCGCCGAACAGCCGGAACAGGCGCTCCTCTTTCCCCGCGAGGAGATGCTGCGCCTGCCGCGGCGCGGCCTTGGTGGCAACACGCTTCTCGCCGCCGGCGACACGTTCTTCGTCTATCCGACCAAGCTGCGCGAGTACCAGAGCCGCTACCGGGGATCCTTCCTCCACGGCGGTGTCACGCCCGAGGAAGTCATTCTGCCGGTCTCGCTGCTGACGCCTCGACGCTGAGGGGCGATGTACCGCCGGCTCCTGCGCTTCCTCCGCCCCCACGTCTGGCGGCTGGCTGGAACGATAGCGAGTACCGTCGGCGCGGCAGTGCTGGATGCGTATGCGTTCGCGCTCCTCATCCCGTTCCTGAATGCGCTGTTCGGAGGCACGTCGCTCCTCCCTCCGGATGCCGGCTTCCTCACGCATCTGCTGAACGCTACCATCGGCGCGTTTCTCGACCCCAACGACAAGATGGGATCGCTGCAGAACGTGATCCTCTTCATCCTGGGCACCGTCGCGCTCAAGAGCCTTCTCGTCTGGATGGGTGGACAGTTCGGTGCACAGCTCCAGGAGTTCGTCGTCCGCGACATGCGCGACGCCGTCTACAGCCACCTGCAGCGCCTGCCGCTGGGTTACTTCATACGCACGAGGACGGGACAGATCCTCTCGCGCGTGCTGTCGGACACCGAGCAGACCAAGCAGCTCATCACGCAGCTCATCACATCATCGCTGCAGAGTATCGCGCTGATCGCTGCATACATCGCCTTTCTCTTCGCGATATCCTGGCGGCTCACGCTCGTGGCGCTCGTGGCCGCGCCGCTGCTTGTCGGCGCGCTGCAACCTCTCTTGCGGCGGCTTCGCAAGGGATACCGGCGTCTCCGCAACGACTTCGGCGAGATGACCAGCGTGTTGCAGGAAGTGGTCACGGGCGTGCGACTCGTCAAGTCCTTCGGGGCAGAGGAGTACGAGCAACGGCGGTTCAGGGAGGCGAGCCATCGCTACTCACGCGGACTCGTGAGCGTCACCCGATATGCGTTCATGTCGCAGCCGCTCACGGAGCTGATCGGGACGATGGTCGCGGTGCTCATACTCTGGTTCGGCGCGCGCCAGGTGCTGGTCGACGACGCGATGCAGGGATCCCAGCTCATCGTCTTCCTGACGGTCGTCATGCGGCTTCTCCAGCCGATGAAATCCCTTTCCCAGGTTCCCACCAGCGCCCAGGCCGCATTCGCCTCTGCCGAGCGACTATTCGAGATTCTGGACATGCCCACAGAGGCGCAGCTCGACCGGGGCACGCGGGGCGCGGACAGCTTCGCCCGCACGCTCGAGTTCCAGGACGTATCGTTCTCATACGGTGACGAACCCGTATTGCGCGACGTCAACTTCAGCGCGAATCGAGGGGACGTGGTGGCACTCGTGGGACCCAGCGGGGCAGGGAAGAGCACCCTCGTCGACCTGATCCCGCGATTTCATGAACCGACTTCGGGACGCATTCTTCTCGATGGCGTGGATACGCGCGAGATATGCCTGCCTGCCCTGCGAGCCCTCACCGGCATCGTGAGCCAGGAGACGGTCCTCTTCAACGACAGCGTGCGCAACAACCTCGCGTATGGGGTCAGCGCTCGCTTCAGCGACAGCGAGGTCGAAGCCGCGGCCCGAGCGGCAAACGCGGACGGGTTCATCCGGGCACTCCCGGACGGCTATGCTACATTGCTGGGAGAACGTGGTGCCCGGCTGTCCGGTGGCCAGCGGCAGCGTCTGGCGATTGCGCGTGCACTTCTGATCGACCCGCCAATCCTCATTCTGGATGAGGCCACATCGGCGCTGGATTCGGAGTCGGAGCGGCTGGTACAGGAGGCGATCGACCGCCTGCTCCAGGGGCGCACGGTTTTCGTGATCGCGCACCGCCTCTCCACGGTCGAGCACGCGACGCGGATACTCGTGCTGGATCGCGGGCGGATCGTGGAGCGTGGGACGCACGAAGAGCTCATCGAGCGAGGCGGCATGTACCATCGCCTCCATGCGCTCCAGTTCCGCCCACCCGCGACAGCATCACCCTCCAGAACTCGTTAGGTGCGCGCTCTCTTCTACGTGAGCGGGCATGAATACTCGGGTGAGGTGCGCATGTTCTGCGCGGCCGCTCGAGGGCTTGCCGCGCGCCGATGGGAAGTGACTCTAGTCTGTCCGGCGGACACTTCTGTCGAGGAACGGGCCACGCACGACCATGGCGACTACGAGATCATCACCATCGAATCCGGCGGCGGCCTGCTGGCCGAGAGCTGGCGGCTGCGGCAACTCATGCTCGACCGTTTCGTCGAAGTGTGCTTTGTTCACGGGGATCGCGATCATCTCGCGGTTGCCCTGGCGCTGCGGCTGGCCGAGCGCGGCGCAGTGGTCCGGCGGCTGGGAGTGGGCGAACGATTGCGCAGGCGACCGGCAGGGCGGATTGCCGCGCGCCTCGCCACGACGGGATTCCTCTTCTCGAGCGCGAGCGATCGCAACGCCGCGCCTACCTTCGCGCGCGGCGCGCTGGAGCCCGGTGTGGCCGAACCTGGCGTGGATGCGGCGAGCTACGATGAGCTCCGCCCCATCACTGCGTCCGCCCTCGGCGCGGCTCCGTCCGCGCAACTGCTCGCGTGTGTGTATTCACCGGGCGGCCGAACCCGCATGGCGACTGTCTTCCGTACGATCGCGCTCCTGCGGGCGCGGCACCCTGCGCTCCGTCTGGCGATTGTCGGACCGGGGTCGGATGATCAGGACCTCCGGATGCACGCTGCGTCGCTCGGGATCACGCCTGTTGTTTCCCACCTCGGACCTCAGGCGAATCGTCTCGCAGTGCTGCGTGCCGCCGATCTCGGCTGGGTCGTTGCCGGCGGCGATGATGCGGCGTTCGGCTGCCTGGATCTCATGGCAATGCGCCTCCCGGTCCTGGCCGAGCGAGCGCCCGTGACGGAGTACTATGTGGCGGATGGTATAGCTGGCGTCCTGATGCCGCCGGGCGATGCGGCCGCAACCGCGGCGCGTGTGGCGTCGATTCTCTCCCATGACCCG
Source organism: Gemmatimonadaceae bacterium (assembly GCA_050733695.1). GTDB lineage: Bacteria > Gemmatimonadota > Gemmatimonadetes > Gemmatimonadales > Gemmatimonadaceae > JBOHTO01. The sequence continues at coordinate 15,665 of JBOHTO010000077.1, forward strand.
GAACGGATCGCGATGGGTAACGCTGGTCACACGCGTGCCGCCCGTGACTTTACCGAGCGGGCAATGATCGACGGGTTCGAGAACGCCGCGCTGGCCGCGCGCGACCGTCTGCGCTGGCTGCTCTGAACAGGCAGTTACAACGGCTTAGCCGCATCCCCCCCCGCCTCCCCCATCCGATACCGCGGATCGTTATACATCTTGAACTGGCGATAGACCCGAGGTACAACGCGACTCGCCGCTATGTCGGCCATCAGCGCGGACAGCTCGGACGCCAGGTCATCGCGCTGCATTCGCAGAACCGAGACTCGCTCACCGCACTGCTCGCGGAAGCCCTGCGTGATATCCGTGCGCTGCATCTGCTCGAGCTGATGGTAGATCTTGAGCTCGATGATGCTGAGCTTGTCCGCGAGCCAGCCGATGGTTTCAGCCATCCCTGGGCGCTTCGCTTTCGCTGCTCGCAGCCGCGTCCGCCGGTCCGGTCGCCTCCCCTCCATGCGTCCGTACGATTTCCATGACGCGCTCGTCGATCTGCTCGATGATGTTGTTGCGCTGCTGGTTGAGGCGGTCAATCCGGCGCTTTGCGGACGCGACCACATGGTCGTCCGGCTCGCGGGCGCTGTCCTCCTCGTGCCAGAGCTCGATGTTCGTTTGCGCCAGCCTGGCCACGAGCTGTCCGACGCTCTCGTCGATCACCCTGCCACCGGTGTTGAAGTCTGATCCCGCACTACACCACTCCGCGCGCGACCGGCTCGCCGCGCAGAAGGCGCAGGAGGTGATTCACGACCTCATCGACGGTCGCGGTCATGGCGCGCGGTGACTTGTCAGCCGGCGTCGGCTTCCCCTCGCGCCGCGACCCTCGTCCCCCTGCCGCCGTTTCGGAGCGATGGATCCGGACCGCGACCGCGTTCGCGACCTCGGGCATCCACGACATCGGGTTGCTCGACCGTCCCCAGGTGTACACGGTCACCCTCGGCACGCCGAGCGCGGTAGCCATGTGCGCGGGTCCGGTGTTCGCCGAAAGGAATGCGTCGCAGGTGGCGAGCGCCGACAGGAAGTCACGCAGATCGGGGACATCCACGACGCGCGCGTCGGGGGCGCCACCGAGCAGCTCCGCGATCAGGGCATCGTCTCCGGGCATGCGGAAGATTATCGCGGCGACACCCCTCGACGCGAGAGCTCGGGCGACAGCCGTGAAGCCTTCCACCTTCCACGAGCGCGATGGATCGGCGGTCGAGAGGACGAGGCCGACGCGCGGCGCGCCGGGCGGCGCGCCCGCGGCCGCAACGAGGGACTCTCCGCGCACGCGCTCCTCTTCGGTCAGGAACAGCCGCGGCGAGGCCCCGGAAACCGCAACACCGATCCGCTGGAGCAGCCGTCGGCGATCGCGCAGCACGTAGGTCGGCTCGCGGGCGCGCGGCACGGGGTGGGTGTACACCCAGCTCCATCCGGCGCTGCGAAATCCCGCACGCACCGGCGCACCGGACGCGCGCGTGAGCATGGCGGTGCGCGGATTGGATTGAACGTCGATGACCCAGTCGTAATGCCGCCGGCGGACCGCACGCCACATTCCCACCGCGGTGCCCTCGTACACGATTCGCTCCGAGATCAGAGCGTGGCCCGCGAGCAGCGAGGCGGCAGCCGGTTCGAGGAGAAAGTCGAGTTCCGCTGCGGGGTACGCGCGGCTGAGATCCTCGAGAAGCGCCGTGGTCAGGAGGACGTCGCCGAGGCGGCGAAGCTGGATGACGAGCACGCGCCCGGGCGCCGCATGGCCCGCGCGCGCGGTGTCCGCCATGCCGCGATCATCATCCCGGGGCTCAGCCATGCGTGTTCCTGCCGCTTCGCTCATGATGTTAAGATTACGCGCGCGCCCATGCGCGACGCAGTTCACGCGGCGACGCCCGGATCGCGGCCGTGCCGGAGCGCAGACGGCGCCAGCCCGACCCATTATACCGGAGGAATCCGACGATCACCACTCGCTGCTCGGCGGGGACCTGCGCGTGAAGCATCTCTTCATCACACAGGACTTCGGGCCGGACCTCGGCGGCATGGCGCGCCGGCACGTCGAGCTCTGCCGCCGGCTGGCGGATGACGGCATGGTGGTTTCCACCGTTGCGGCTCGCGATGCCGCAGCCTTCGACGCTGGCGAGCGTTACGAGATAGACCGGCAACCGTTCACCTTCGAGCGCGCCAAGCTCCTCTCGAACGAGCTGCGGTGGGCACGGTGGCTGCAGCGCCGCTGTCGTGCGGGAGGCGTGGATATCGTGCACTGCGGCAACATCCGGCCCACCGGCTACGCCGCCTGGTGGACGTTTCGCCGTGGGCGAAAGCCGTATCTGCTTTACGTCAACGGAGCCGACCTCCTCCGGGAGCGCGAGAAGGCACACAACGCGCTCAAGCGTGCGACCGCGCGCGCGATATTTGGCAAAGCCTCCGCGATCGTCGCGAATTCCGCGTGGACCGCGGAGATCGCCTCCGCCACGATGCACGAGGTGGGACTGCGCGCGCAACCGCTGATCGCGACCATCGAGCTGGGCACCGACCCCGCGGCCTTCGGGCCGGACCGCGATAGCGGGGCGCTCCGCCATCGTTTCGCGCTTGGCGACAGCCCTCTTCTCTGCACCGTCGCCCGACTGGTGCCACACAAGGGGCACGACATGGTGCTGCGCGCGCTCGCACTGATCGCCGGCGAACTCCCCTCGCTACGATATCTCGTGGTCGGTACGGGCCCGCACGAGAACGACATTCGCCGCCTCGCGGCAGACCTGGGCATCGGCGACCGCGTCGTGCTCGCAGGCGCACTCTCCGATGCGGAGATCGCCGAGGCATACGCGACGTCCACCGTCTACGTGGGCCTTTCGCGAATACAGCGGCGACCAGGTGGGTCCGAACAGGGTGGGGCAGTGGAAGGATTCGGAATATCCTTCGTCGAGGCGGGTGCCAGCGGCCTGCCCTGCGTCGCAGGCGACTCGGGCGGCGTGCGCTCGGCCGTCCGCGACGGCGAGACAGGGCTCGTCGTGCCTCCGTGCGATCCGGAAGCGATTGCTGCCGCGATTCGCGCCCTCATCGAGGATCCCGAACGGCGCCGGCGGATGGGTGCGGCGGCTCGGCTCGCCGTCGAAATGCATTACAACTGGGACCGCGTAGCGCGTGACACCAGCGAGCTCGCCCGAAGCGTGCTCACGGAGTTTCCACACCGCGCGCCGCCGGAATCGAGCATTCCTTGACCGTCAGCATCGCGCACCGTTTGCAGTACCATGCCCTGCGGGGCGTAGTGTCGGCGCTCGCCGCCATCTCATGGAAACGAGCCTGCGCCCTTGGCGAGAACCTCGGCGCAGTGGGCTTCCGCCCGCTCCGAATACGCCGGGGTGTTGTCGAGCGCCATCTGGCCGCCGCCTTTCCCGGACTACCGGCTGCAGAGATCACGAGGATCGCGCGCGCCGCATACGAGCATCTCGGCCGAATCACTATCGAGACGGCCCTGCTTCCCGAGCGCGGAAAGGAAGGAGTGCTCGAGCTCATGCAGGGCACCGACGGCTGGCACATCGTCGAGGACGCGCTCTCGGCCGGACGCGGATTGATCCTCGTGACCGGACACCTCGGCAACTGGGAACTCGGCGGCGCCTATCTCGCGGCGCGCGGCGTTCCGATCGACGTCATAGTCCGCGGACAGTCCAACCCGCTGTTCGAGGATTACATGAACGAGACGCGATCGCGCCTCGGGATGGATGTCGTGCACGACTCGGAGGCCGTGCGGCGCACTCCGCGCTCGCTGCGCTCCGGCCGCGCCGTGGCGTTCCTCGCCGATCAGGGTGTTCGCGGTCTCGCGTCGACCTTCGTGCCGTTCTTCGGGAGGCCGGCCAAGACTCCGCGCGGACCGGCTGTCTTCGCACTGCGCCTGCATGTTCCGGTCGTCTTCGCCGCCGTCATCCGCCAGCCGGGCGAAGAAGGTCGTTACCGGATGTCGTTCGAGACGATCGATGTTCCCCACACCGGCGACAGGCAGCGCGATGTCGACAGCACGGTAGCCGCGTACACCAGCGTGCTGGAGCGTTGGGTGCGGCGGACGCCGGAGCAGTATCTCTGGCAGCATCGGCGCTGGCGGCGCCAGCCGCCGGACACTCCGCCGGAGTTGCGCGAACCATGAGAGGTCAGCTCCTGCCTCGTCTCGGTCGCGATGGCCGCGCCCTGCTCGGCGCGACGGTCGTCGTTCTCATGATCGTTGCCGCCATCGCGGCGCCCGTGATAGCGCGGTACGATCCGCTCGACATCGATCTCAGCAATCAGCTCGAACCGCCCTCCGCCGAGCACTGGCTGGGGACCGATGTGCAGGGACGCGATGTGTGGGCACGCCTCGTTTACGGCGCGCGCGTATCGCTGGCGGTCGGACTCGTCTCGCAGAGCATAGCGCTATCGATCGGTGTCGTCTTCGGTCTCCTTGCCGGATACTACGGGCGCTGGCTCGACGAACTGGTGATGCGTCTCGCGGACATCACGCTGGCGTTCCCCACGCTTCTGCTGCTCATCGCGATGGTCGCGGCGCTGCAGCCGTCCATGGGAGTCGTCTTCGTCACCATCGGACTCGTTGGATGGGCCGGGATGGCGCGGCTCGTGCGTGGCCAGACTCTCGTCGTCCGACAACTGGAGTACGTGCAGGCCATCCGCGCGCTTGGAGCGCGCGACTGGCGCATTCTGGTCCGGCACGTCCTTCCCAATGTTGTCGCTCCCGTGGTCATCGCGGCGACGCTGGGTATCGCCGGCGCCATGATGGCCGAGGCCGCACTGTCGTTTCTCGGACTCGGCGTCCCGCCGCCGACACCGAGCTGGGGATCGATGATCTCCGACGGTCGGGATCTCGGCCAGTTGCGCAACGCTCCGTGGACATCGCTCTTCCCCGGTCTCGCCATCGGAGCAGCGGTGCTCGGCTTCAATCTGCTGGGCGATGCGCTGCGCGATGGGCTCGACCCCCGTGGCAGACCCGGCGGCGGCGGTGCGCCACGCATCGTGCCGGAGGCGGCGAGCAGTATCGCCCCATGACCGCGTACGATGTGGACAGACTCAGGGAGCGCGAGTTTCCGTGGACGGCGCGCTGTGACACGGTATACCTGAACAGTGCGGCGACGGGTCCGATGCCAGGGCGCTCCATCGCAGCTACGGATGATTTCACAGCGCTCCGCGCCGAGCCGCAGCGCGTCAGCGAGGACCTGCAGTTCGGAACGCTGACGCGTTCGCGCGAGCTGTGCGCGCGACTGATCGGCGCCGATCCGGCGGAGATCGCGCTCATGACCAACACGAGCTACGGTATCAACCTCGCCGCCCGCGCTCTGTACCTGGCGGCGGGCGACATCGTGCTCACGCATGACCGCGAATTCCCGGCGAACGTCTATCCGTGGATGGCACTCGAGCGGAGCAGGGGCGTGCGTCTTGAGCGAATTCCGTGCACGGGCGATCTTCCCGACGAGGAGGCACTGCTGCGCGCTCTGGATCGTCCGCGTGTGCGCGCCGTCACACTCTCGTGGGTGTCCTTTGCGACAGGCTACCGCGCTGACCTGGTGCGCGTGGGTGCGGCGTGCCGCGAGCGCGGAATCCTGTTCGTCGTGGACGCCATCCAGGGGCTCGGCGCCGAAGCGATCGATGTGCGTGCCTGCGGGATCGACATCCTCGCGTGTGGTGGACAGAAGTGGCTACTCTCTCCGTGGGGTACGGGCTTCGCGTACATCCGTGACGATCTCGTGCGGGCTCTGGAGCCACAGGCCGTCGGCTGGATGGCAGTGCGCGGGTCCGATGATTTCTCCCGCCTCACGGACTACGACCTGGCGTATCGCCCCGATGCGCGTCGCTTCGAGGTGGGGACGTTGCCCTTCCAGGAATTCGCCGGTCTGAACGCGAGCATCGGCCTGCTCTTCGAACTCGGACCTGACAGCGTGACCGCGCACATCTCCTCTCTCGTGGAGCGGCTTGTGCAATGGGCGCTCAGCCGCTCCGACGTACGTCTCGTTACGCCGGCCGACAGCTCACGACGGTGCGGAATCGTGTCGATGGCTCCGGCGGACGCAGCAGCGGCGAGCGCGCGCCTGACGAAGGCCGGTGTCATCCATGCCCTGCGGGAGGGGGCGATACGTCTCTCGCCTCACTGCTTCAATACCATGGCCGATGTGGAGACAGCGATCGCTGCGCTGGAGTGGTAGCACGACGACAGACATCGCGCGATGGCGGACAGCCTCGTCCGGGGCCTCGCGATATCGGCGATCAATGCCGCAGTGTCACTCGGCGACGTGTACGAGCGCGTAGTCACGGGCGCCCTTTCTCAGGAGGAAATGCCGTCCTGGCAGCAGATGCGAACGGGATAGCCGTCGCTCGTCCGCCGCCAGCCGTCGCCCGTTCACGTAGACGCCTCCCTGCTCCAGAAGTCGCCGCCCGGCACCGCGCGACGCGGCGAGCCCGGTGGTGATCATCATGTCCATGACATCGAAGCCTTCGTTGGCGGCCTCGCCCGAACCGGGCGCGGTGACTTCCGCGAATGGCACTTCCCTTCGCAACGCCTCGAGTGCCGCGAGAGACAGGGAAGCAGGATCGGCGCCGCCGAAGAGCGTATCGGACACCTCTGCCGCAACGCGCGCCGGGTCCTCTCCATGCACCCGTGAGGTGATGTCCACAGCAAGACGTTGTTGCGCCTCGCGGCGCTCCGGTCGTTCGGCAATCGTCCTCTCCAGTTCTTCTATCTCCGAGCGGTCGAGCAGAGTGAACGTGCGCAGGAATCGCGGAACATCGCGATCCTCCGCGTTGATCCAGAACTGATAGAAGCGGTACGGCGATGTTCGCTCCGGGTCGAGCCACACCGACCCCGCCTCTGTCTTCCCGAACTTCGTGCCCGCCGCCGTTGTCATCAGCGGAAAGGTCAGGGCGTGGGCCTCTCCCCCATCGACGCGGCGGATGAGCTCAATCCCGGCGGTTATGTTGCCCCACTGATCGCTGCCGCCGAGCTGCAGTCGCGCACCGGCACGCCGACTGAGCTCGAGATAGTCGTACGCCTGGAGCAGCATGTACGAGAACTCGGTGTACGAGATGCCGCCCGATCCCTCGAGTCGGGATTTCACCGACTCCTTCGCCAGCATGGAGCTGATCGTGAAGTGCCTGCCCGTCTCGCGCATGAAGTCGATCGCCCGCAGACCGGTGAGCCATTCGGCATTGTCGAGCATGCGCGCGGCGCGCGGGCCCGTGAAATCGACGAAGCGCTCGAGCTGTGTGCGGATGGCGCGTGCGTTGGCGGCGACGGTGTCCGCGGAACCGAGCTGGCGCTCGGTCGTCTTTCCGCTGGGGTCGCCGATGAGTCCCGTGCCGCCGCCGACGAGAATGATGGGATTGTGTCCCGACCGTTGCAGGTGCACGAGTCCCATGACCGGCACCAGGTTGCCGACGTGGAGACTCGGCGCCGTTGGATCAAAGCCGACGTAACCCGAGACTGGTGCAGCGGCCAGTGCCGCAGCGAGACCCTCCGTCTGCTGGTAGATGAGTCCGCGCCAGGACAGCTCGTCCAGTAGTGAGCCCAGGGTTGAGGGGGGGGCCGGCATGGCACAAAACTAGGCCGGCGCTGTACGAAAGTCACCGTTTGATGCGTCAGCATCGGCGGATTACCTTGCACCGCGACGCGAAGTCCGCGAGCACATTCAGGCAGACAGCGTGCTGCATCTCAGACAAGAGCGGGATCCGGACCACATGGCCGAGCATATCCTTACACGCAGGTTCTGGCGCCGCCGCCCTGTACTCAGGCGGTCGCTGCTGCTGGCGGCGACGTTCTTCTTCACCTTTGGTGCCGGTGTCGCATATGCGAGCTGGGCGCTGGTCTGCCGCGGCGGCCAGTGTCCTCCCATCGACGTACTCGACGAATACACGCCGCGACAGACATCCAAGCTGTACGCAGTGGACGGTCGCTTCATCACGGAGATCGGCCTCGAACGCCGAACCCTCATCGAGCTCGGCGAGATCCCGAACCAGGTCCGGGACGCCTTCCTCATCACCGAGGACAAGCGCTTCTACGATCATGCCGGTATCGACTGGTGGCGCGTGGCGGGCGCGACGGTCCGGAACATCAGGGCAGGCGGGTACGTGCAGGGCTTCTCGACGATCACAATGCAGCTTGCGCGCAACATTTTTCCGGAGCGCATCTCGCGTGAGAAGACACTCGTCCGCAAGCTCAAGGAAGCCAAGGTGGCGCGGGCGATCGAAGCACGTTACACCAAGGACAAGATTCTCGAGCTGTACCTGAACCAGATATACCTGGGCAACGGTGCGTACGGCGTGGAGACGGCCGCGCAGCGCTACTTCGGAAAGTCGGCCCGCGATCTGAATCTCGCTGAAGCGGCCACGCTCGCCGCGCTGCCCAAGGCCCCGGAGCGTTACAATCCCAAGAAGTATCCGGAACGCGCCATACAGCGGCGAAACACGATCATCGAGCTGATGCGCCGTGAGGAAGCGATCGACGACGGTGCAGCGAGCCTGGCCAAGGCGTACCCCCTCGACCTCGCGCCAAGAACGGAATCCGGAGAGATCGCGCCGTACTTCGTGGAATGGGTGCGCAAGCAGCTCGACGCCCAGTTCGGACAGCAGCTCTACGAACAGGGGCTCAAGGTATACACCACTCTCGATCTCGACATGCAGTCCGCAGCGGAACGGGCGCTCGAGCACCAGCTCCGCGAGATCGAGGCGGGGAAGGAAGGTCCGTACGATCACATCACCTACGAGCAGTTCTTCGCCCGGAGCGCCACGAACGAGGATCCCGACGCGCCGAACTCGCCCTATCTCCAGGCTTCGTTCGTCGCCCTCGATCCCCGCAACGGAGCGGTTCGCGCACTGATCGGTGGCCGCGATTTCGACGACTCCAAGTTCAACCGCGCGACGCAGGCGCTTCGCCAACCGGGATCGACCTTCAAGCCCTTTGTCTACTCGGCCGCCATCCAGAACGGCCGGCCGCCGTCCTACATGCTCGAAGACGCGCCGTTGTCGGTGCCGCAGCTCGATGGCGAGCCGTGGACTCCACAGAACTATGATAACCAGTTCGAAGGGCCCATGACGATGCGCCGGGCACTCTACCTCTCGCGCAACATACCGGCGATCAGAATGGGCATGGAGGTAGGCGCGAACACCGTCATCGACATGGCGCGCAAGTTCGGACTCACAACCGCGATCCCGCCCTACCCATCCATCTTCATCGGTGCCTCCGGTGTGTATCCGATCGAGATGGTTGCCGCGTACACCGCCTTCCCCACGCTCGGGGTGCGCTCGAGCCCCAATGCCATAGTGAGAGTCGAGGACGCGCAGGGCGAGACGATCTGGGAGCCGACGCCGGTGCGCGTGCAGATCATGTCGCCTGACGAATCCTGGCTCATGGTCGACATGATGAAGGATGTCGTTCGCCGTGGCTCGGCGTACTCCAGCGTATGGGCCGCCGGATTCCGCACGCCGGCCGGCGGAAAGACGGGCACCACCAACGATGGGTTCGATGTCTGGTACATCGGATACACGGCCGATCTCGTCGCGGGTGTCTGGATGGGTTTCGACCAGCCCAAGCGGATCAAGGCGAACGCGCAGGGCGGACTGCTCGCCGCGCCGGTATGGACGGCCTTCATGACGGAGGTCTATCGTCGCAAACCGGCGCCGCCCGACTGGCCCCGTCCCGAATCGCTCGTCATGCGCGAGATCGACCGTGAGACCGGCCTTCTGCGCAACCCGTTCTGCCCACCGGAACTCATCTACACCGAGTTCTTCATTCCCGGCACCGAGCCGATTCGGGAGTGCGACCTGCATTCGCCCTTCATGCTCTCCCCCTTTGACACCACGATGATCAACGAGCCCCCGTCGGCGGTGCCGGGAGGGATCAGGGTGCGGCCCGGCGTCGTGCCTCTCCCCCAGCCAAGCACGCCGCGCGATACGACGAATCCGTTCTATATCCCGCCGCGATGAGCTGGTCTCCGTTCGACTGCCACGCGCACACGACGAATTCGGATGGCGCCTGTACGGTCGTCGAGCTGATCCAGCGTGTGCGCTCGCGCGGAGTGAGGCCGAGCGTCAGCGACCACGTCTCCGGTGACGTGCCGTCCGGGCTGAGGTCGGCCCGTGACTTCGAACGCTATCTCGATGAGCTCGAGCTGCACGATGTTGGCCGCGCTGCCGAGTTCTGCTGGCACGACCCGCTATGGCGCGAGCTTCCGCCCGCTCTCATGCGCCGCCTCACGCACCGCATCGGGTCGCTCCACGCGATACTCCTTCCCGGCGGCCAGGTCGTGCACGCGTTCGCTGAATCGATTCCGGACGGGCTCTCGCCTTCCCGCTACATGGACGCTCATATCGTGAATCTCGAGCGTCTTGTGATCGAGATGCCTGTCGACATCCTCGCGCACCCGACACTCGTGCCCTTCCCGCTGCGGAAACTCCCCCTCGAGGAGCTGTGGACGGAGGAACTCGAGGAGCGTGCGGTTGCGGCACTGGCTGGCGCCGGCATCTGCTTCGAGATCTCCTCGCGGTACTGGCCACACGAACGCTTTGTCCGTCGCGCAGTGGATGGCGGTGTCCGTATCTCGCTCGGCTCCGACGGGCACGCGGCGGACAGCGTGGGAGACGTGGCACGTCCCCTGGCGCTCGCACGTTTCATGGGCGTTCCGGACGAGGAGATATACGACCCGACCGTGCACGGGTCGTGCGGCCTGACGCGTCGCGTCGCGTACCGCTCGGCGTGATCCGCTACCGCGCGCGCTGGGTGCTTCCGGTCGCGCGCCCGCCGATCGCCGATGGTGTCGTCGCGGTGCAGGATGGGAAGATCGCGTACGTGGGTGACGCGCGCGACGCGCCACAGGCACCCGAGGAGCCGCTCGGCGATGTGCTGCTCATGCCCGGCCTCATCAATGCGCACACGCATCTGGAGCTCACCGGCATGCGGGGCTTCCTGGAGAAACTCGAGTTCCACGAATGGATCACCACGCTTACACGCGCGCGCCGCGATGTGTTATCGGACGCGATGCTCCTCGACTCCGCCCGCCTTGGAATCAGCGAGGGGGTTCGTGCGGGCGTAACGACCTTCGCTGACACATGCGAGTCCGGTGTGGCGCTCGCGGCAATGCGCGAAGCAGGCGTGCGCGGCATCGTGTATCAGGAAGTGTTCGGGCCCGATCCCGCGCGCTGCAGCGATTCCATCGCGCGACTGCGAGAGCGGCTGCGCGAGCTTCGACTGCACGAAACATCGCTCGTCCGCGTCGGAGTGTCACCGCACGCGCCGTACAGCGTCTCGGATGACCTGTTCGCGGCGACCGCGCAGCTCGCCGCGGCAGAGTCGCTTCCCATGGCGATTCACGTCGCCGAGAGCGAGGCGGAGGACGATCTCATACGGCGGGGGCGCGGTCCCTTCGCCGACCTGCTGACCCGGCGATCCATTGGCATCGCACGTCGCGCCGGGTCGCCGGTCGAGCTGCTCGCGCGCACCGGAGTGCTCGCGACGCACCCGCTGCTCATCCATTGTGTTCGAGCCGGCGCGGCCGATCTGGACCTCATCGCGGCGGCCGGCTCCGCTATCGCACACTGTCCGGCGTCGAACGCGAAGCTGGGGCACGGAATCGCATCCGTCACGGACATGCTCGCGCGTGGTATTCCAGTCGGGCTCGGGTCCGACTCGGTGGCGAGCAACAACAGGATGGACATCCTCGATGAGGCGCGGCTTGCCGTGCTATTCCAGCGGGCCCGGCTTGCCGAGCACGACGCGCTCTCCGCGGAGCAGGCACTCGAGATGGCCACACTCGGCGGTGCCCGCGCGCTCGGCCTCGAGCGCGTCACGGGATCGCTCGAGGTGGGCAAGGATGCCGACATCGCCGCCTTCGCCCTGGCCGGCGCCCGCGGGACACCCGTCACGGATCCCGTTGCTGCCGCTGTCTTTGCGATCGCCGGCAACGATGCGAGCCTTGTCGCCGTAGGGGGGCGCGTCATCGCTCGTCGGGGCCGCGTGTTCGGTGCCGACCCCGGGCTCCCGGCGCGGGTACAGGTTTTCGGCGACGCGCTGGCGGACTGGCGCAGTCGCGGCGGTGTCGCGTGGACATCGGTGACGGCCTCCTCACCCGGGGCGTCGATGGGGTGAGTGTCCCCGTTGGCGCCGCGCCGCGCCCCGCTCTCTTGTCCGGCTCGAAGCGGCGCAATACCTTGGATGAATCGGAAGTCGCGCGGCCGGGCAGGCCGTCCGGCTGCAGGAGCGCGACAGCAGACCGAGTTCGACTCCCGCTCCCGTCGTGCAGCACGTGGCGGGAGTTTCTGTATGGTATCAGGAGGTGCCCGTGATCGTTGGGTGTCTGGCGTTGAATGCTTCATTCGAGCCGTTGACGATGGTGCCGCTTCGGCGGGCCCTTCGCCTCGTCATCGATGGCAAGGCCGAGGTGGTGGAAGCGGACGCCGATCGTCTGGTGCACTCCGAGCGGCTGGCCCTCCCGCGCCCTGCGGTCATCCGGCTCCGGAGGTTCGTTCACGTACCTCGCCGCTTCCGCCGCCAGGTAACGAACACCTTCCTCTTCGCGCGCGACCGTTACCGCTGCCAGTACTGCGGTCGGCCCGGCGCGGAGCTCAGGCTGCGCGAGTCGCTGACGCGCGACCACCTGATCCCGATCTCGCGCGGCGGCACCAACGACTGGACCAACGTGGTGACCGCGTGCAGCCCGTGCAACACGCGCAAGGCGAACCGCCTCCCGGATGAGATTGGCATGCAGCCACTCACGCCCCCAGTGGAGCCGCACTTCGTGCATCTGAGCTGGGCCGTGCGCCGTCTCACGCCCACGCAGGCCAGGTATATCCGGCTGTTCTATGGCGAGGCAGTGCTGCACCAGCTCGAGGATCTCGAGCACAGGCGATAGGTGCGGGGTGGCGGCCTGCTGTCGGCCGCCCTCCTCATCTCGGCCGGAACGTCCCCGACCGCACCTGGTACTGACTCTTCTCCCCGCCCAGCAACCGCACGAGCAGCGTGCGCACTCCGCGCGTGATAGCCGTCCCGGGATTCGCTTCCCCGCGCACCGCCGGCCGCAGCTCTCCGCGCAGCCAGCGCTCGACTTCATCCAGATCGCTGAGCGAGAGCGTCTCCACCTCGAGCACCACGTTGTAGTAATGCCGGTCGCGGCTGCGCGGAGCGACGAGAGGAACGCGATAGGCGCGACTCACCGCGGAGTCGGCACCCTGGAGTGTCTCGTACACGCCAAGGAAGGTCGCCTGATCGCCGGTGACGCGCGCGACCCGGTAACGCTGCTCGAGCGGATCGTATTGCACGATGACATCCCACTCCCGCCGTCCCTTCATGTCATCGAACCAGCCATCGGCCGACCACAGTTCCACGCGAAAGTGCAGCCGCGCCGGGAACCCGCTTCGCAGGAGATCACTCAGGCGCCGGTCGGTGATCATGTCGATCGCGCGCACTGTCGGACCGGTGGTGATGAGTGCGGCCTGAGGAGGAAGGACGACTTCGAGCCGCGGACCGCTGCCCGACTGAGCGGCGAGCGGAAGCGCGCCGACCGTTACGAGTAGTGCGACGAGTAGTGCGAGAAGAGGGGTCGGCCGCACGCCTCAGAATCGGTGTCGGGCGCGCACGAAGAAGTTCGCGGGCTCGCCGGAATCGGAGAGCGACTTCGCGACGTAGAACCCGATGATTCCGACATCCAGGCCCACGCCGGCATCGGTCCGAAAGGTCTCGAGCTCCGGCACGGCACCGCTCGGATAACTGAGGTCCCCGCTGCGCGGTCCCACCAGCCACCCGCGACCCGCATCGAGGAACATGATCCAGTCAGCATCGAAATCCACGTCCCAGTCGAACCAGCGCCGGTCATCATCGTCGGCGTCGAAGAGATCGACGTCGATGTCGCCGCGATACTCGACCTGCGCCAGGGCCACACGCTCACACTGGGCAGGCGCACCGGGCGCAGGAACAACGGTCGACCCGCAGGCGAGTACGTCAGCGCCAGGCAGACCGATGTCCCGGAAATCGTAACCCGGCAGCGTACCCGGGCCCGCGAGGGAGAAACGTCTCTGCAGCGGTAGCTCGTCGCCACCCAGCCAACCGCCGAGCACAAGGCGGAAGTTGAGCTGGGCGTCGGGCGTGACGCGGTTGTAGCTGCGCAGGTCGAGGAAGCCGCGGTGATACGTGACGTCGGGATCGGGCGCGGCAGGCCTCGCGAGCGGCGACGTCGCGCCGAACGCAACCACGTCGCCCGAGCCGAGCTCATAGTCTGCCGTCACCAGCCAGCCGGACCACGGGTTGTCCTCGTCGTTCCGCGTGTCGATTCGAAGCGTCGCCGTCCCAATGTGGAATCGGCCGTCATCGACCGCAGGATTGATGCGCCACTGCTGCCCGTTGCGGAAAAGCGTGAACGGGTCGCGCGTGCGCCGCGAGCCCCAGCGCTCGTCGCTGTACCTGAAATCAAGATCGACGTCGCGGCCGGCTCGAACGAGGAGATGCGCGCCCGCGCCGTGCCGATCGTAGTAGTCACGGTAGTCGCGGTGCAGAAAGAAGGACGCGAGCCCGATCTCCGAGTCCGTGAGGTGCCACTCCTCGACACCACGCACCTCGTCGAACAGCATTCCCCCCAACGTGATCCGACGGCGGTCGTCCGTGGTGAGGTCGAGCAGCACACGGTGACCCAGATTCTCGCTGTCCCACTTGAAGTTGTCGGCCGTGCGGATGATGCCGAACACTTCCAGCCGGGCGGTCCCCCAGTTTGCCTCGTGAACGATGCGCGGACCTATGAGCACGGGCAGTCCCTCGACCCGGTTGTACGTGCTGGCTGAAAAGAGATGTAGCCGGCTTCGGCTCCGCGCCCGCTCGAACTGCCACCAGCGGCGCACGTCATCATCAATGCCGCCCTCATCGCCGATTCCCTGTCGCCGATCTGCGACTATGCGATCGCCATCTTCCCGGAAGTGCAGAACCTCGCGATAGACCCTGACGCTCCCGCCGATGTGTGCGTCCTGCTCTCCGGTCACGATGCCGCCGACGACCACGATGTCACCGTCGATCCAGCCACCCGGCCGGAGCAGGAGGTCGCCATTGATGACGACGACATCGCCACTCACTCGGCCACCCACGACGAGCGGCCCGTCAAGGATGGCCAGATCGCCCGCGACCTCACGCCCGGCGACAATTTCCATTCGCCCGATCACCCGCATCGTCGCCGGCGAGTTGTACAGGCCCGTGACTTCACGCACGACGTCGTCCGGTAGCGCCTGCGGGTCGAGGCGTGCAGCCTCGCGGCGGGTGCTGTCCGGCTCCTGTGCACCGCCCGCGCTCGGCGTTGCGCCGAGACAGAGGGCGCACGCCAGGATCAGTCTTCGCATATCGGCTCCAGTTGCAACGAGACGCCTCCGCCAGAGCATCCGGCGTTCCGCATCCCGTGCACGACCAAAGTAATGACCGCGCACCAGCTTGACCCGCACGATCGCACGGAGCACTGCATCGGATGTCCCATCCACCGGGCGGATCGCGTGTGCTTCTGCGACGTCAGGTGCCATCAGCCGACCGCCCCCTACCCGCTCCCCCCAATCCCCCCGCTCCCCCAACCCCGCCCCCGGTGCCTATGCCAAGGCGCCGCATGCGGCGGTAGAGGTTTGGCCGGTCGGTATGCAGCCGACGGGCAGCCTCGGCAATGTTGCCGGCCGACGTCGAGAGCGCACGGATAATCAGTGCTCGCTCGAACTCATCCAGCGTGTCAGCCAGAGGCCGGTCGAGCGTCGAATGGTCGGGGAGCACCGTGCCGGTTGTGCCTGCAGCGGCGTCCACCCGCAGCACGTCGCGAACCTGAGCCGCTGTCACCGCCTGGCCCGGATACAGGATTGCGAGTCGCTCGACGATGTTGGCCAGCTCGCGGACGTTGCCGGGCCAACGGTGGCTCGCGAGAAGGTCGACAGCGTCGTCCGTCCATGTCGGAAGCGGTTGCCCGGTGCGAGCACGGTGAAGAGCACTGAAATGCTGCACCAGCGCGGGAACGTCGTCCGGGCGCTCCCTGAGCGGAGCGATCGCAATGGGGATGACGTTGAGCCGGAAGAACAGGTCCTCGCGAAATCTGCCCTCCCCGACGGCGCGCGGAAGATCCTTGTTCGTCGCAGCGATCACGCGCACATCGACCCTTATCGGCTTGCCGCCGCCCACGCGCTCTATCTCGCGCGCCTCGATCGCCCTGAGCAACTTCGCCTGCGCCTCCGCACCGAGATCGCCCACCTCATCGAGCAGCAAGGTTCCCGTGTGGGCGAGCTCGAAGCGACCTATGCGTCTCTCCGTGGCCCCGGTAAACGCTCCCCTCTCGTGGCCGAACATCTCGCTCTCCACGAGATCGCGGGGGATGGCGGCGCAGTTGACGCGCACGAACGGCCGGTCACGCCTGGAGCTGCCGGCGTGAACCGCGGCCGCCACGAGCTCCTTGCCCGTTCCCGACTCTCCCGTGATCAGAAGTCGGGCATCGGTTGGCGCCACGCGTGCGATCATCTCGCGCAACCCCTGCATCGCGCTGCTCGCACCTACCATCTCGCCCGAGAGTCCGAGGTCGGCCCGAAGCGCGCGCGCCTCGCGCCGCGCCTGCCGCAGCTCGAGTGCGGACGCCAGTGCGAGCAGCACCCCCTCCGGCGTGAGCGGCTTCTCCAGGAACGTGAACGCCCCCAGTCGAGTCGCCTTCACCGCGTCGCCCAACCCTGCGCGCCCGCTCATCATCACCACGGGGACATCCGGCAGCGCCTCGCGGACGCGAGCCAGTGTATCCATCCCGTCCATGTTCCCCGGCATCATGAGGTCGACGAGCATCGCATCGGGCTCGCTCTCGAGCGCGCGCGCGAGTCCGCTCAGCGCGTCCGCGGCTTCGCGCACTTCGTATCCCTCGCCCGCGAGCAGCGCACCCACCATCCGGCGGATGTTGGGCTCGTCGTCGACGATCAGTATCGACGCCATCTAGCGGCCCGCAATGCCCGCGCTGCTGCCCGGGATCGGCTCCTCCCCACTCGTCACTCCCGCTCCCGTTGCCCGGCCTCGCGCAGCAGTACCTGGCGGCTCGCGCTCTCGTCGAGCTGGCCCGGCTGACGCTCCGACATGAGCCTGGTGAGAAAGCGCTGCCCCTCCGAGATGCGCTCGATTTCTATGGCCACGGCATCGAGCGATTGCTCCATTCGCTCCAGGCGCTCCGTGGCATCGGTCGCGAGCCGCGCGGTTCCCGGCTTGCGACCTGCCTCGACCTTTTTGATGCGCGCGCGCACCAGCGGTATGCCGAGTGCGAGCGTGCAGACCATTGCGAAGAAGCCCAGCGGTACGATTATTTCGGGTCCCATGCCTGCTCCTTGATCTCCGGTGATGTCGCGCCGGCTTCCTGCACAGGGATGACGAGTGTGATGCGCGTTCCGCTTCCAGGCTCGCTCGCGGCGTGCACCGTCCCGCGGTGTGCCAGTACTGTCTGGCGCGCGATCGCCATTCCCAAGCCGGTGCCTCCCTGCTTGTACGTAACGTACGGCTCCCAGATTCGCTCGAGCTGCTCGCGCTCAATGCCGCAGCCGCTGTCCTCGACCATTATCTCCACCGCCTCGCGATCCGTGGCGGCGCCGTTGTGCATCCCGCCATCGCCGGGCAGCATCCGTCGTCCAACTCTCACCGAAACCACGCCCCCGTCACGGCATGCGTCCACCGCGTTGATGAGAATGTTGGACAACGCTCGCGCCAGCGCATCGTGATGACCGTGTACGAGAGGCAGCGCCTCCTCCACGGTCAATTGCAGCGGCATTGTCTCCGGCACCGTCGATCGCGCGGTGTAGCGGACAAGCTCCGCGATGTCCAGATCGGCTGCCGGACCCTCCGGCAGTCGTCCGAATTGCGCGAAGCTCTTGGCCATCCGCTCCAGTCGTTCGGTCTCGGCGGCGAGGATCTCAACCGTCTCTGCGAGGTGGTCGGGCGCATCCCGGCGAAGCCGGGCGACTGCGAAGCGAATAGGCGTCAACGGGTTCCTGAGCTCATGCGCCACGCGTCTGGCGGTCTCACGAAAGGCGGCAAGACGCTCGGCTTCGAGCGCGCGGGCGCGGCCAGTCTCCAGCTCCGCCGACATCGCACACATGCGCTGCCTGAGCGTTTCGAACTCCGGCGCGCCTCTCCGCGACGGGCCTTCCGGGACTGGGAGGCCGCGCCCGATTCTCGCGGTCCACTCAACCAGCTCGGCGAGCGGCCTGCTGAGCTGGCGGCTGAGGTGACCGGCCACGCGCGAAGCCACGAGAGCCAGGAAGAGCGAGAGCAGGAGCGCGACCAGCAATACCACAGGCACGGCCCGGGAACCGATGTACTGCAGCCGGCGCGCCTGGATTACGGAGTTGCTGAGCTCCCGCTCGTGCGCGGCAAGGGCGTCCTCGGCGGCCGATCCCAGCGGCGCGCGGCGACGCGCCTCGGCGATCGCGCGCTCGCCAGTCGCCGCAACGCTCTCCCACGCAGCGCTGCCGGCCACGACGGGCAGCCAGTTGCTGATCGCTCCCGCCCATACGACGGTCACGATGATCGACGGGAGAACCGCGAACAGCAGAAGAATTGCGAACAGCCGCGAGCGGAAGCCTGGGCGCTTCACATTGGACTCCGAACCAGCCGGGAAGCGAGGGTTCGAACGACCCCCTGGGTGCGGCGGATGCAATGGCTGGACGTGCAGCCTCGGAGTGAAAGATATTCCCTGCCCGCAGGGAACGACACCTGAACACGGGGTCAGGTCTTGTTTTGCAACATCGTTTGACTTCCGCAAGGCAATGAGCGAATGGGATTCCGGACGCCCGAAGCGTGTCGTGCTGAAGGCGATGGGAGAGTAGCATTGATCCGATGGTTGCCTTCCGCGGGTCAGGCGTGACGTATACATTACATCGCTTGATCGACCACCTCACCGGAGTGTGATGCCGACATCGTGGACGCTGGGACAGGTCTTCGCTGCGCGTGCCGCCGAGCATTCGGAGCGCCCGCTTGTCGTCGCCCGAGGCCGGTCGCTCACCTATGGCCAGGTGGATGCAAGGGCAGCCGCGCTGGCTGCCGCGCTGTCGGAGCTGGGCATCGGGGCGGGCGACCGAATCGCCATCAATCTTCCGAACTGGCCGGAGTGGATAGTCACGTTGATCGCGGGCGCGCGGCTCGGCGCCGTGATAGTGCCGGTCAATCCCGCGCTCAACTACCACGAGCTCAAGTATCAGCTCCGCCACGCCGAGGTCTCGGCCGTGGTTACAGCGGGGCGCTATGGTGGGGAGGACTTCGTCCAGATATTCGAGGACCTCATCACCGAGCTGCCCGACCTGCAGTACATCGTCACGGTCGGGCAGGATGATCTCTGGTACGACGACCGGATCTTCCAGTTCGAGGATCTGGTGTCGAGTGGGGAAGGAAGACCGGTGCCGGGGCCCGTTGGCATCGGAGATGAGTCGGATCTCGCGATCCTCTACACCTCCGGCACGATGGGCAAGCCGAAGGGTGTGCGGCTGTCACACCGCACGGTTGTCGAGACAGCGGTGCGCACAGGCGAAGCGATCGAGCTGGTTCCGTGCGATCGCGTGCTCATGGCAGTGCCGCTGTTCGCCATCTTCGGCTTCAGCGTCGTCGCCGGTACGCTGGCGGCGGGCGCGACGATGGTGCTGCAGGAGGCATTCGACGCGACCGGCGCGATCCGGCTGATCGAGCAGGAAAGGGTGACCGTGATACACGGCATTCCGACGATGTACCAGTTGATCATGCGCGATGCGACGTTCGATCCATCCCGCTTCCGCGATCTCCGAACCGGAATCATCGCAGGCGGCGCGGTACCGGATGCGTTGATCAGGCGCGTGCGACGCTGGTGCGACGTTCAGGTCGCCTACGGGCTTACCGAGACGGGGCCGACCGTCACGATCACCCGGTTCACGGACGCGCAGGAGAAGCGAACGAGCACCGTCGGACGCCCGCTCCCGGGCGTCGTCGTCAAGGCGGTGGACTTCGTGACCGGCGCGCTGCATGGGCCCGAAGCGGTGGGGGAGCTCGCCGTCAGAGGGCCGAATGTCATGCGCGGTTATGCCCGCATGCCCGGCGAAACGGCCCGGTCGTTCTCGCCGGAAGGATTCTTTCTCACTGGTGATCTTGGGATCATCGATGAGGAGGGCTATGTTCGAATCGTGGGGCGCAGCAGGGAGACGATCGTCCGCAGCGGGTACCAGATATATCCGCGCGAGATCGAGGATCAGCTCCGTGCTCACCCCGCGGTGGACGATGTCTGCGTGATCGGTATCCCCCACGACATCCTGGGAGAGCTGGTGTGCGCGTGTGTCGTCCCTGTCGAAGGCGCGGTCATCACCGGACAGGAGATAAAGTCCTTCGCCCGTGACGTGATGGCCGACTACAGGATACCTGATCTCGTGCGCTTCTTCGATACCTTCCCCATGACCGGGAGCGGGAAGGTGAAGCGCCGGGAACTCGAGCGCATGGTAGCGCTCGATCACACCGCGACTCCAGGAAGTTCATGACACCTCGTACAACCCGGCACGCGCAGAGGCGCGCGCCAGTGACACCAATCCACCGCGGACCGCAGGCCGCGCCGATAGGCGTTCCCCACGTGGGCCCGTCGGCGCCTCCCTTCCACCACGCTCCCAACGCCGCACTTCTCATCGACTTCGACAACGTCACGATGGGGATCCGCTCCGACCTCGGCCACGAGCTGCAGAATCTGCTCGGCAGCGACATCATAAAGGGCAAGGTGGCGGTGCAGCGCGCCTACGCCGACTGGCGCCGCTACCCGCAGTACGTCGTCCGGCTCGCCGAGTCCTCCATAGACATGATCATGGCGACGGCGTACGGATCATCCAAGAAGAATGCGACAGACATCCGGCTCGCTGTCGACGCGATGGAGCTCGTCTTCACTCGGCCCGAGATCGGCACGTATATCCTGCTCTCCGGCGACTCGGATTTCTCCAGCCTTGTCCTCAAGCTCAAGGAGTACGGCAAGTATGTGATCGGAGTCGGTATCCGTGAATCCTCGAGCGACCTGCTCGTCATGAACTGCGACGAGTACTACAGCTACAACGCGCTCGCCGGCCTTGTGAAATCCTCGGAAGAGGAAGTCGTCAAGCGCGATCCGTGGGAGCTCGTCTCCGAAGCGATCGTGCGAATGAAGCGAAATGGCGACGTGATGCGGTCCGACCGGCTCAAGCAGGTGATGCAGGAGATCGACAGCACCTTCGACGAGAAGAATCTCGGCATCTCGAAATTTTCGAAGTTCTGCCTCGAGGCGGCGCAGCGGGGCCTGCTCGCCGTATCACGGCTGGAGAACGGTCAGTTCGAAGTGGACGTGCCGTCGGGCGGGGTCTCTGCTCCGAGGGCGGTTTCCGCGGCAGCCGCGCCCGCTTCGACTGGTGGCCGGCAGACGGCCCAGGACAGGCCGGCCCGGCCGCAGGAACGTTCGCAGGAACGTTCGCAGGAACGTTCGCAGCCGGCAGCCGCGATGGAGGGAGGGGAACCCGCACGCTCGCGGAGGGGCCGCCGCGGCGGGCGTGGCCGGGCTCGGGCGCGCGACGAGTCGTCTCGGATGGAGCGGGCTGATACCACTGCGGAAACGCTTGCAGCGGATGCGTCACATTCTCCTGCCGCCGGGTCCGTTGTGACGGACGTGATCCTTCCCCCCACGCCCATCACCGCCTCCGCCGCTGCGCGTTCGAGCACGCCGGCAGCGCCAACCGACGAGATCGGATTGACGGGAGAGCGGCTCACCCGCGACGAGGCGTTCGACCTGGTGCGCCGCGCTGTCGAAGTGCTCACCCGGGACGCCCACGAGTCGGTCCTCGCATCGGAAGTGCGCGCGAGCGCGTCGATGATCCTGGGGAGAGACAGCGAGAGTCTCAGTGAGCGCAATTTCACCCGGATCCTGCGCGATGCACACGATGCAGGGATGGTGGACCTGCGCCGGCGCGGCGATGACTTCGAAGTCGCGCGTGCGGCCGAAGTCGATTCGGTGGCCGATCAGCTCGAGCGTGCAGCGACGGCCGCTGCACCGCAGCGTTCCGGCGGCGGTACGGCCGCTGCGCCACCGCGCGGAATGGGTCCGCGCGGCGGCGGCGGACGCTCTGGTCGCGGGCGGCCCGGAATACGGCCCACGACACCACCACCGGAACTGTTCTCGGTGGGGATTGTCGACATATCTCCGCCGGTCGAGCCCCCCGAACGATTCACAGAGGGCGATCATGGCGCGTCGACGCCCGCCGCCACCGGCGTCCCGGCGAAGAAGTCCGCCGAGCGCGAGCGGGGGCGTGGTCGGAAACGGGCAGAGGGATCGAAAGCCGCCGCCACCGAGCGTAGCAATGGTGCGCAACCGGACTCGCCTGAAGCGGCTGAAGCGGCAGCTAAGCCAAAGGCGCGCCGCAAACGTTCTCGCAAGACAGCCAGTAGTCCCGCGAGCGGGACAGACGCGGAAGGTGGGGCGGCCGACTAGGGGGGAAGAGCGGGGCAGGACGCTCTCCCCGTCCTTCTTCGATCGTGAGACGGAGGTCGTCGCACGCGAGCTGCTGGGCGCCATCGTCGAGTGCAGGAGCGCGGCAGGCATCACGAGCGGCCGGATCGTTGAAGCCGAAGCATACCTCGGTGAGCATGACCGCGCGTGCCACGCCGCAGCGGGTCGTACCGCCCGTACGGGTCCGCTCTATGGCGCGCCAGGCACGAGCTACGTCTACTTCATCTACGGCATGCACTGGTGCTTCAATGCGGTGACGCGCCGGGAAGGACTGCCGAGCGCCGTTCTCGTCCGCGCGCTCGAACCGCTGGGCGGAGTTCCGCTCATGCGCTTGCGCCGGCCGCGCGCACTGCGCGACACGGAACTCGCGAACGGTCCGGGCAAGCTGTGCCAGGCACTCGGAATCTCGCGCGAGCACAATGGACGATCGCTTCAGTCGGGTGCGGTGGTGATCCGCCGTGGCAGGCCGGTCCCCGACTGCGACGTCGTTGTCTCACCCAGAGTCGGTATCAGTCACGCCGCAGACTGGCCGCTGCGCTGGTACGTTCGGGGAAGTCCGTACGTGTCGAGATTGCCGGACAGGCGGTGAGACGGATCGGCACCGATCCGTTCTCATCCGCCGCCTTACTGCGGTCTGTCGATGGACGTACCGACGTTGTAGCGAATTCCCGCCTCGAAGAAGTACGTCGAGCGCCGATTGAGAAGGAAATCGGATTCCGCGGGCATGTACGACGCCTGACCGAACACCGAGAAGCGGAGGAGCTGCGCCTGCGCGCCGACCATGAACGTCGCGGCCGCGCGCGTCTGCTGCTCGTCTATGATCTCCTCGACCGCCGCCTGCTGCGAGCCGCTCGAATAGCCGGTGACAGGAGTCACCTGTCGAATGAAGTTGAGCGAGATACCGATCCCGAAGTAGGGGCGAATGAATCCGAACTCGGCCGGGAAGCCAACAGCGAGCGCGGACAGCCGCCTCAGGTCACCGAGCCGGACCACCTGCTCACCTTCCACCGGATCCGGTACGGACGACGTGAAGTCGTCGTTGCTCCACGCCCCGAGGAACGTATGGTCGTAGCCGATGTACAACCCACCGCGAGTGCGCGTTATCAACCATTCCGCGCCGACGAGCGGAGCAGCCCCGTTGTCGGTGGATGTACCGACCACCGCCGTGCCGGCCTTCGCTCCCCAGAACCATGAGTCCCTGAAGAACCGGCCTTCCTGGGCGGTGGCGATCGCTGGCACAAGCGCCAGGAGCGCGAGCCCGGCCACCTGGCATCGGATCGTCCGCATACGTTGAACCTCGCTGGTGAGTGAGAGATCAGCGCCTGGCGGCAGTGATCCCGCCGTCTATCAGCGCGTTGAAGAGCAACTTGAACGTCCCGTACGACTGTCCCCGGTACTGCGGTCTGAATCCGAACAGGATCACGCGTCCCTCGCCAACCGGTACATCCACAGCCGCTGCCTTGCCTGCGATCTGCTGCGCTCCCTGCAGGTAACCGCTCATCAGGATGTCATCCGCATCGGCGGGATACCGGGCGATCACGCGCGCCGGTGAGGCCACCGGAACATCGAATGTCACCGAATTCGTGAAATAGACGGCTGCCGTGTCGGCCACACCGAAGCTGACCGGGTGCGAATCGTCGACGAGAATGCGGAAGATCGAACCGGGCGCGTACAACGACTGTCCGTTCGCGTCCGTTGAATCGTCAGCGTTGCCGCGCGGCACCGTGATCGGCTCGACGGCAATGTCGAACCGTTCAGTCGCGAGCTCCGTCGAGCCGTCGAGCAGCACCAGCGTTCCGCCGGCGCGCACGAACTGCTCGATCTCCTCGAGACCGGCATCGCCGAGACCGCCGGCGTAGCGTTCCGGGACATCCTCGATGGACATCCCCTCGCGCATCGCCCGCAGGCTCATGTCTGGGACGAGGATAACGTCGAACTGGTCACGGAGGTTGCCCCGTTTCACGACCGAGTCGGTGAGCGACTCATATGGCAGCTCGAACTGCTCCAGAACGAACCGGGTCCAACCCTCGTCCATGCTGCCAGTCCACGGCTTGTAGAGGGCAACGCGCGGGAATCGCCGAAGCACGGGTGCATCCGGAAGCCCCGCGGCGATCGCAGGCGTGGAGCATTCGCTCCTCCCCGCGTCCACGGCCGCCGGCAGCGGCCCTTCGACAACGAATGTGCCGGCGGGCAGAGTGGCGCCGCCGGTGGTACGCACCGGAGATTGAGCGACGCGCACGCGCCCCCCGGCCTCGAGTGCGCGAGACAGGTTGATGTACGAGTAACCACTCCGGGGATCGAGGGCGATGCGCCCGCGTGGTGCGTAGCGCGCCGAGATGCACGGATCGCCGGCGACTTCGACCGTCATCCCCTCTACCGGACGCATCGCGGCGAGCTCCAGCGGCGAGTCGATCGCGTCGACCCGAACACCCATCTGATACGACAGCGTCCATCCCGCCACGTCGTATGGCTGTTCCGGAGGTCCTCCGGGGTATTGCTCCATCCGCGGAAATTTCTGCGGCTCAAGGAGGTCCTTTGCGTATGCGCGGAATGGTTGCGCCATGGGCACCACGAAGGCACCGCTGTCGTAACGCATGCCGCCGGCCACGAACGGCGCGGTGGCGCGTGCGACGTCGAGACCGCCCACGCGAAGCACCTCGACCAGTCGCTCGACGGCGTGGCGATCCGGCTGATCCGTCGGGATCACGTAGGCATATGGCGCTTCGGTCCGGCCACGGCGAATCGCTTCCTGACCCAGGTGCAGGAAGTTGCGCACATACTGCAGCCGCTGCTGCGAAAGCATCTTCACCAGTGCTTCCGAGGCGATCATCTCGTACTCGACGATGTCGCGCAGCGTCCAGCGGCCGCCCGGCCATGGGTTGGGGAAGTTCATCTGGCGCTGATACGTTGGCAGGCCACGTGAGTGTCCCCTGAGATCGTTCGAGTCCTGCGTGATCGGCGTCGCGATCCGCACGCTCGCCGCCTCGGTGAGGATGCCGACCATGTTGTGTCGCGTCGGCGTCGAGCGCGCGCCGCCGTTCCACCAGAGGTCGTACGTGGAGCCATGCCCAACACCCGACTTGTTCTGTCCCTCGAGGGCGAGTGCCATCTCCGCGCCCACGTGTCCGATCGCGCGCACGATCAGCGGGTGGATGTTCGGATTGATCGGGTCCACGAACGGCGGAACGAAGAGGCGCATTCCTCGATTCCCCATCTGATGAACGTCATAGAAGACCTCGGGGAACCAGTCGCGGTAAAGGAGGTCCGTGATGAGACGGGTTTCCTTCTGCGTGACCATGTACCAATCGCGATTGTTGTCGTGCCCGACGTAGTGATGGTAGAGCCATGGCATCGGCCCGCCCTCGTACTTCGTGCCGAGCCCATCGCGGTACCACTCCGTAACCATGAGCTGGCCGTCCGGGTTCGCCGACGGGATCAGCAGAACCACGACGTCCTCGAGCGCCCGCTGCAGCGTGTCATTCGTGGCGAGGCGCCACGCGAGCTCCATGGCCATCTGCGACGACGCAATCTCGGTCGAATGGATGTTGCAGTTGATGACAACGACTGCCGGCTGTGTGGCCACGATCGTACGCGCCTCGTCCGGGGTAATCGTGCGCGGATCGGCCAGCCGCACCTGCGCCCGCCGTATCGCTTCGAGCTTCCCCATGTTTGCAGGAGAGGAGATGGTGACGAGGACCAACGGAAGCCCGTTGGTCGTCGCGCCGAGCGTGTCCAGCTTGACGGCCGGCGACGACGTGGCGAGAGTACCGAAGTAGTCGACGATCTGCCCCCAGTCGGCTAGCGTGCGGTCGGCACCGATCTCGAAGCCCAGCGTTGTGCTCGGGTCGGGTAGCGACTGCGCGCGAGCGGCTGGCGGGCAGGCAGCAACGGACGCGACGGTGGCGGCGGTGGCGGCGATGGCGATCAGATGGATACGGTGCATGGCTCCAGTGAGTGAAAGGTGACGGTGGGCTTCGGCGAAAGTCGCATGGGCACGATTCCCCCCGGCGGCGAGCGCTTTCGAGCGACTGTATTCGGTACGGTCTTCGCCAGGCGTGCGTCGGTCGTGCACCGGCTGCACCCCGGCGATCGTCTCATTCTCGTGCCCGATCCGCCCGGCGTCGACGAGCCGAACGTCTGGGTGCACGCGCCTGGCGGGGATGTCGTCGGCCATCTCTCGCCGCAGATCGGCGCCTGGCTCGTCCCCTGGATGCTCGACGGCGGTCGCTGCGGCGCCCACGTGGAGAAGGTGGGCTCCCCCGACGTCGCGAGCTGGCGCCGGCTCGTGATCACCGTGCACTGCGATCTCCGATGAGGCCGAGTGCGGCGCCCGCCTTCGCGAACGCAGCCACGGCTTCATCGAGATCGTCGCGGCTGTGCGCGGAGGAGATCTGGCAGCGCACACGCGCCTGGCCCTGCGGAACCACGGGATAGCCAAAGCCGGTAACGAAGACGCCCTCGTCGAGAAGGCGTTCGCTCAGCCTGATTGCGTCGGCGGTCTCGCCGATGATTATCGGCACGATCGGTGTCTCGCCTGCGAGCGGATTGAACCCCGCCTCCGTGACGGCATCGCGAAAATAGGCGGTGTTCTCTCGCAGCAGGTGGACTCGTTCCGGCTCGCGTTCGATGAGCTCCACGGCGGCGAGGGCGCTCGCAGCCACAGTCGGCGGAAGTGCGTTCGAGAAGAGCTGTGGCCGCGACCGCTGCGTCAGGTAGTCGGTGAGCGCTGCCGAGCCGGCGGTGAACCCTCCGGCGGCCCCGCCAAGCGCCTTGCCGAGCGTGGAAGTTATGATGTCCACCTCGCCAAGAACGCCGAAGTGCTCCGCCGTTCCGCGTCCCGTTTCACCGAGAACCCCCGTGGCATGCGAGTCATCGCAGATGACGATCGCATCGTGCTCGCGGGCCAGCTCGAGAATGTCCGGGAGCGGTGCTATCGAACCCTCCATCGAGAATACGCCATCGGTCCATACGATGCGCCTGCGGGCGCCCCTCGCGCTCGCGAGCTTGGCGCGCAGGTCCGACATGTCAGCGTGGCGATAGACACCGGACGAACACTTCGTGATCGACTTCGCCAGCCGGATCGAGTCTATGATCGACGCATGGTTCAGCTCGTCCGAGAGAACCATGTCGCCCTCCGCGGCGATTGTCGCCGTGAGCCCCTCGTTCGCGTTCCAGCACGACACGTACGACATGGAGGACTCCGCGCCCACAAAGCGGGCGAGCGCCGCTTCGAGGTCCGTATGCACGGTGAACGTGCCGCAGATGAAGCGCACACTTCCCGTTCCCGCACCGAATCTCTCCAGTCCTTCGATGCCGGCTCGAACAACCGCAGGCTCATCGCAGAGCCCGAGATAGTTGTTGGATGAAAGGATCAGGACGTTGCCGCGTTCGACCATTCGAACCCGGGCCGACTGCGGCGAGTCCAGATGGTTCAACCGCTTGTACACACCGTCCTGCCGAAACCGATCCAGCGTAGCGTTGAGATTGGAGTCGAAGTTCCTGTTGCGCGTCATGCCACCTCGAATATGACCTTGCCCGCCTCGCCCGACCTGATCGCTCCGATCGCCTGTTCGAAATCGTCCAGCGGGAAGCGGTGAGTGATCACCGGTGTCGGGTCGAACTCGCCGGAGCGCAGAAAACGCGTCATCTGATGCCACGTGTCGTACATCCGCCGTCCCACCACGCCGTAGATCGTCAGCCCCTTGAAGATGATCTCCGTCGCGAAGTCGACGGCGATCGGTCGGGACGGGATGCCGAGCATCTGCACCCGTCCGCCCACTCGGACGAGGGCGAAAGCCTGGTGTATCGCGGCCGGCACGCCGGACATCTCGAGCACGACGTCGACTCCGAGTCCGCCGGTCGCTGCACGAACCGCAGCCTCGACGCCGGCCGGCTGAACGACATCGTCCGCGCCCATCGCCTTCGCGAGCTCGAGACGCCGCGGAATCACATCGGAGGCAACGATGTGCGACGCGCCTGCCGCACTGCAGATTCCTACGGCGAAGATGCCTATCGGCCCACAGCCGGTAACGAGCACGACCGCACCAGGAATGTCCGCAGTGAGGGCCGTGTGGAACGCGTTTCCCATCGGGTCATGGATGCCGCCGATATCGTAGGAGACCGCCGGGTCGAGCTGCCAGACGTTAGTCGCGGGCATGGAGATGTACTCGGCGAAGCATCCGTCCCGGTCGACACCGATGATCTTCGTGTAAGGACACACGTGCGCGTTGCCCGTTCTGCAGAGAAGGCACCGCCCATCCACGATGTGCCCTTCGGCGGTGACGCGGTCGCCCTCACTCACATCCGTCACGAGCTTCCCGACCTGCACGACATCACCCGCAAACTCGTGACCCACCACCACAGGCGGGCGGACGCGCCCGCTCGCCCACTCGTTCCACTCGTAGATGTGCACATCGGTGCCGCAGACGCCGGCCCGGCGCACGCGGATGAGCACTTCATCGTCCCGGATCGTGGGTTCGGCAACATCCCGGAGCACGAGACCCTCCCCCGCCGACTCCTTCACCAGCGCCTTCACGCGGTCAACTCCCTTCTCGTCGTTACGAATCGCAACCACCAGGCGGCGGCCCCCAAAGCTCGCATGTCACGACTCGGGGCGGTAGTGCGCCCGGTCCATCATGTTGCGCCCTTCACGGGTGAGTGCTGCACGTACCACCCGAAGCGGCATTCAATGCGATTCACGACGTCATGCAGGGGCTGCCTCACGAACACGCTCAACGTTCACGGCGCATACCTTGAACTCCGGAATACCGGCGTACGGGTCCAGTACCGGGTTGGTGAGAAGGTTGACGGCGGCCTCGCGGTAGTGCATCGGAATGAAGATCTGACGGCGCGCGACGCGTGGGGAAAGTCGTACGTGGAGTCGCACGCTTCCTCGTCGCGATGTGACGATCACCTCATCGCCATCCTCGATGCCGAGGTCGGTGGCATCGGACGCCGAAAGCTCGACCGTCGGGGTGGGTTCCCTCGCATCCAGCGTCTTCGAGCGGCGCGTCATCGTGCCCGTGTGCCAGTGGTACATCTGGCGCCCCGTGTTGAGCATGAACGGGTAATCATCGTCCGGCAGCTCGGCGGGCGGCAGAAACTCCACCGCGTGGAACGTTGCCCGCCCGTCAGCCGTCGGGAACCCATCGGCGAAGAGAAAGTCCGTCCCGGCGTGCAGGTGGTCGGGAACGGGATACTGCAGCCCCGCACCGTCGAGGCGGGCGTGCGACACGCCGCGCCACGAAGGCGTGACCGAGGCAATCTCCTCCATCACTTCCGCCGCAGTCCGGTAGGGGGTGCGCAGGCCGATTCGCTCGGAGAGATCGATCACGATGTCGAGATCCCCACGCGCAATGCCGGGCGGGTCGATCGCCTTGTGCGCGAGCTGTATGCGCCGCTCCGTGTTGACGTAGCTCCCATCCTTCTCGGCAAAGGATGCACCCGGCAGCACGACGTCGGCGTAACGCGCCGTCTCGGTGAGGAAGAGATCGTGAACCGCGAGGAACTCGAGACCATGAAACCATTCTTCCGCGTGCGAAACATCGGGATCGGAGATGATCGGGTTCTCACCCATGATGTACATGCCGCGCACGGGGCTGCCGGCCTGAACGATCTCCGTGACCTTGAGTCCCGGCCGGAGCGAAAGACGCTGTTCCGGGACGCCCCACGTACGTGCGAACATGCTGCGGACCGCGGGGTCGTCCACCGGCTGGTAGTCGGTGTACACCATCGGAATGGCACCCACGTCGCTCGCGCCCTGCACGTTGTTCTGGCCGCGGATCGGCATCATCGCTGCACCCCAGCGACCGATCATTCCGGCGGCGAGGATCAGGTTGAGAAGCGAGGTGACAATGTCGGTGCCCGTCCGGTGCTGCGTGAGGCCCATCGCCCACAACGTCGATGATCGCGGGCCCCTGGCGTACAGTTCGGCTGCGCGACGCACGAGATCCGCGGATACGCCGGTGATGGTCTCCGCCCGCTCGGGCGTGTAAGGCTCCACCGCATCCTCGACCCTGTCGAAATCGTGCGTTCGCCGCGCGATGAAGTCGCGGTCGGCGAGGTCCTTCGAGATGATGTGGTGCAGCATTGCGTTGAGGAGCGCGACGTCAGTGCCGGGAAGCGGCTGCAGGTGAATGTCGGCTCGCGCGGCAAGTTCTATCCGTCTCGGATCGGCCACGATGAGCGTCGCGCCCCGCTTCTGCGCCCGCTTGATCGCCGCGCCGAACACCGGGTGCGATTCAGTGGTGTTGGCGCCGAGGAGCAGGATCACGTCGCTTTCGTACTCCACCTCCCGCATGGATCCGGATGCAGCGCTGGTGTTCATGGCCCGCTGCATGGCACTCACGGACGAAGAATGACAGAGCCGCGTGCAGTGATCCACGTTGTTGCTCCCCAGTCCGGCCCGGAACATCCGCTGCAGAACGTAGTTCTCCTCGTTGGAGCACTTCGCCGACTGGAAGACGGCGAGGCTCTCGGGCCCGAGCTCGTCGCGGAGACGGACGAGTTCCTGTGCGGTGAGCTCGAGCGCCTCATCCCACGTCGCGGGACGGAACGGTTCGAGCCATTCCGCGGGTGTCGCTGCACGATCGCGCGGATCGCCCAGTGGACCGGGTCCCGTTGCGAGCGTGCTGAATGGATTCGTTCGCGGTCCACGCTTGCGTCCGCGACTCTCCTCGCCGACATCGCTCCACGGACCTCCGCGCCGCGGCCAGATGGGGCTAGCGGAGCCAGCGGACGCAGTAGCGTTTGCAGAACCCATCGCACCATAGCTGTTCTCGTCGAACGTCCAACGGCCGTCGCGCTTCACCCAGCCGCGGCGGATGAGCGGCGTCGTGAGCCGGTCGCGATGCTGCACGAAATCGGTGCCAAAACGTCCCTTCACGCATGTTGAGCCCTGGTTGGGCGTGGGCTCCTCGATCCATGGACTCTCCACGCCGGCCACGGTGTTGCCGCGCACCTGGAGATCGATCTGGCATCCCACTGCGCAGTACGGACACACGCTTCGGACAGCCACCTCCTCGGCCGCCGGCATAGCGGCGCGCGCGGCGAGGGCCAGAACGTCGTGGATCGCGCCGGTCGGACACACGCGCACACACTCGCCGCACCAGGTGCAGCCCGCGTGCTCCGGGTTACCGTCCGACCCCACGATGATCTCCGCATGCTCTCCGCGATGAGCGACATCCAGCACGCCCACGACCTGGATGTCCTCGCACGCACGGACGCACCGCGTGCACAGGATGCAGGTGGACATGTCGTGCTGGATGGCCGGGTCACCTTCACGCGGATCGCCTGTGCGCAGCGGAAGTGTGGAGCGGTGCGATGCGGGGCCGCCGTACAACGCCACAATTGTCTCGAACTCATTGCGCTGCCCATTCCGCGACATGCGCTCGACCGGATAACGCTCGAGGAGCATGCCCAGGACAGCGGTTCTGTTGTTCTTCGCCGCGTCCGACGTGGTCGACACGCGCATCCCGTCGACGGCCTGTACCGCGCATGCTGCCACGAGCTTGGGAGCGCCTTCGACGGAGACGAGACAGACTCGGCAGTTACCTGCCACCGGCAGAGTGGGGTAGTAGCACAGGGCCGGAATCTCCATGCCCGCGGAGCGAGCCGCATCCAGAATGGTGGTTCCTTCCGAAACCGAAACCGTCCGGCCATCGATCGTGAGCGTCGGCATGAGTAGCTCCCGGATTGAAGCTGCGACTCGAGGCGTGGTGCGTCGCGCCCCGCAGTCATTCCCGCGGAAGCGGGAATCCCACTGTCCTTCCGCAACGTGTCGGTCACGCCCCGCAGTCATTCCCGCGGAGGCTGGAATCCATTTCGCCCTTTCCGCTGTTATCAGCGCTCACTGATTATACGTTGCGACGTGGAACGCTGCACCCCCGCCGTCCAAAGAAAATCCGCAAATGCCTATTGCGTGTGTTTTTTCACGTTCATATATTCGCCGAGGGACAGTTGCTGTGAAGTTGTCTTGCTGGCGCGAGGAAACTGCGTGGGTCAAACCCGAAGAGACTTCCTGAAGAGTACTTCCGCTGTAGCCGGCCTCGCTGCCTGCGCACCGACACGGCAGCCGGAAGCGGCGCCGTCCCCTCCTTCTCCCGCTCCGTCCCCTTCAACTCCAGATGCTGCACAAGCTGGCGATGCCCCCGTCAGGGAGCTCGCGATGCTGGCGCTCGACGCCGCCCGCAGCGCCGGTGCCGACTACGCGGACGTTCGCATAAGCCGCAACCGGAATCAGTCGATCTTCACGCGCGAGCGGCGGGTGCAGGCACTGGTCGACAACGAGACGTTCGGGTTCGGTGTGCGCGTGCTCGCCGCCGGTGCGTGGGGATTCGCTTCCAGCTCCGGACTCACGCGCGACGAGGTGACGCGCGTCGCCAGAGGAGCCGTGGCGCAGGCACGAGCCAACCGTGCCGCACTCATCCGGCCGGTCGTTCTCGCGCCGGTGGCACCGACACCCGACGGAACCTGGCGCAGCCCGGCTCGAATCGATCCCTTCGATGTTGCCGTGGAGGAAAAGGTCGAGATGCTGCTGGCCGCCAACGAGGCGGCACTTGGAGTGGCGGGAGCAAAGTTCGTCAACTCCGGGATGTTCTTCCTTCGCGAGGAGAAGACCTTCGCCTCGACGGACGGAACGATGACCCTTCAGACGATCTATCGAAGCCAGCCGCAGATGACGGTGACCGCTGTCGCATCCGACTTCTCGGACTTCCAGTCGCGACAGTCCACCGATGTTCAGCCGATGGGAAAGGGTTACGAGCACGTGGTCGATGCGCGACTGGTCGAGAGCGCCCCGCGCTGGGCGGAGGAAGCCGTGCAGAAACTCTCCGCAAAACCGGTCGACGTCGGCCGCTACGACCTGGTACTGCATCCCACCCACCTCTGGCTCACGATCCACGAGTCGATTGCGCACCCGACCGAGCTGGACCGGGTGATGGGCTACGAAGCGAACTACGCCGGCACGAGCTTCGCCGCACCGCCCGAGCAGTTTCTCGGATCGTTCCGCTACGGACCGGAGTTCATGAATGTGCGCGGCGATCGTTCGCAACCCGGTTCTCTCTCGGCCGTCGGCTGGGACGACGAGGGCGTTGCTCCCGATGAGTTCCTCATCGTGAAGAACGGTGTGCTCAACGATTATCAGACCACACGCGAACAGGCGCCGTGGCTCGAGTGGTGGTACGAGCGCCAGGGAATCGAGCCGCGGTCCCACGGATGCTCGTACGCCCAGTCATGGGAGGACATCCAGTTCCAGCGGATGCCCAATATCTCGCTGCTGCCGGGCGAGAAGCAGTTGGACTGGGATGACATGATCGCCGCGACGGATCGGGGAATCGCGATCATCGGGGACGGATCCTTCTCCATCGATCAGCAGCGCTTCAATGCGCAGTTCGGCGGTCAACTCTTCTACGAGATCCGTGACGGGAAGATTGCCGGGATGCTCAAGGACGTTGCCTACCAGATGCGCACTCCGGAGTTCTGGAACGCGATGGACATGCTCGGCGGTTCGGATAGCTACGAGATGGGCGGGGCGTTCAACGACGGCAAGGGTCAGCCGAGTCAGTCGAACGCTGTGAGCCATGGCTGTGTTCCGACGCGACATCGCGGGATCAACGTGATCAACACCGGACGGAAGGCGTGAGCGATTCGCCACTCCGGTCGCTGCTTGCTCCCGCGCGATACCTCTCGCGGGCGGAGATGGAAGATCTCACGCGCCGCGTGCTCGGCTTCTCGACCGCCGATGAGACGCGCGTCACGATCAACAGCGGCACCCGCGGCAACACGCGCTTTGCGGTCAACCAGATTTCGACCGCCGGCGACAGCTATAACACGACGATCACAGTGCGAAGCGCCTTCGGGAGAAAGGCGGCCAACTCCACGACCAACAAGGCCGATGACGAGTCGCTGCGTGCGGTCGTCGGCGTAGCCGAACGGCTGGCGCGACTTGCACCCGACGATCCCGAGGCGATGCCCGAGCTGGGTCCGCAGAGCTACGAGACCGTCCCGCCGCTCCACGGCTGGAGTGATGCCACTGCGTCCCTCGAGCCCGATGCACGTGCGAACGCGGTCCGCGAGATCAGCATGCCCGCGCGCGCCGACGATCTCCGGTCGACCGGCTATCTCGAAACACAGGCCGGTGCTTTCGGTGTTGCGACGTCGCGTGGACTCTTCGCCTACGGCCGCCAGACGGGCGCTGCGCTCACATCCACGGTGCGCACCCCCGACGGCACGGGTTCCGGCTGGGCCGGCGCCAGCCACTTCGATTGGTCCGCGATAGACGCCGGCAGAATTGGTGCGCGCGCGATCGACAAGGCAAGTCGCTCCCGTGATCCAGTAGCCGTCGAGCCGGGTCGCTACACCGTTGTGCTGGAGCCGACCGCGGTCGGCAACCTGGTGCAGCTCCTGGCCTTCTCCCTCAACGCGCGCGCCGCCGACGAGGGGCGCTCGTTCTTCACGAAGCCAGGCGGCGGCAACAAGATCGGCCTACAGGTAGTGGATGAGCGAGTGAGCATCGTTTCCGATCCGCTCGATCCGGTTGCCCCTGCACTTCCATTCTCGGGCGATGGTTTCCCCGCATCGCGAACCCTGTGGCTGGAGAACGGAATCGTCCGCAATCTCGCCTACGACAGGTACTGGGCACAGAAGATGTCCCGCACGCCGACGCCGCTCATCGGAACGATCCGCATGTCCGGCGGTGACAGCTCGGTCGATGAAATGGTCGGATCGACGGAGCGCGGGATCCTCGTCACACGATTCTGGTACATTCGCTCCGTCGACCCGAGGACCATACTCTATACCGGTCTCACGCGTGACGGGACGTTCCTCATCGAGAACGGCCGGGTGACCGGACCGGTCAAGAACATGAGGTTCAACGAGTCGCCGGTCTTCATGCTGAACAATCTCGAAGCGATGGGCCAGCCCGTACGTGTGAGCGCCAGCGAGGATGGCAGCCCCGGTTTCGCAGTCGTTGTTCCTGCGATCAAGGTTCGCGACTTCAATTTTACGAGTCTGAGCGACGCCATCTGATGACGACACCACCACCTGTGCGCGCGGTCATGTGCGCTCCATGGCTCTCGCAGCAGTGCGAGGTCATTCCTGTCTCTGGTAACAATGTTGACCACACGATCGTCGATGTGCGGATGACGCGCATCTCCGTTCCGTACGCGCGTGCGCAACGAGCGCATGTGAGGCGGACCGCGATATGCGCACTCGACTCCACGCGCCTCTCCGAGGCCGTGTAGCGGTCGCCAGCGCTACGGCGCGGGTCGACTGACTCGCCGATCCACCGGGGGATCGGACGAGAAGTGCGAACTCCAATTCTGGAGAGATCAACATGGCTGCCAAGAAGAGAAGGCGGAAATCTGCTGCGAAGAAGTCGACCGCGAAGAAGGGGACACGCAGGAAGTCCACGCGGAAGAAGGGTGCTCGGAAGGCGAGCGCGAAGAAGGGTGGCGCGAGGAAGAAGACAAGGCGTCGCAAGAGCACCAGGAAGAAGGCGCGCCGCTAGCTCACGCTAGCTCACGCTAGCTCGGTTGGTGCACCTGTAGTTGGTAGCTGGAGCTGGATGTGACAGAGAAGCTGGGGTCAGGTCTTGTTTTGACGCATC
>JBOHTO010000078.1:0-1503 GCA_050733695.1 Gemmatimonadaceae bacterium
GAGATGCCCTGCGCCCTCAGGGTCTCGATCAGGCGGCGGCGTGGGCCGCGAAACTCCTGGACTACAGGTCCCGCCACCACTTCGCCGATGACTGAAGGATGTCGTAATGGGTGAGATCGAGGTGCAGTGGCGTCACGGAAACGAAGCCGTTTGCGATGGCTTGGAAGTCCGAGTCGTCCGGCCCCTCCCACGAGATCGACCCACCGCCGATCCAGAAGATATCGCGTCCCCACGGATCCTTCATTGGCTGGAGCGAGTTGGAGTACACGCGCCTCCCGAGCCGGGTGAGCCGGATACCCTTTACCTCACCAGCCGGAACGGCCGGAAGGTTCACATTGAGCAGCGTGTCCGCCGGGAAGTCGGGCAGCGACGTGAGATGGCGCAGCACCGGCGTGAGCACTTCCACCTGCTGACTGAGATGCGTGAGATCCGCTCTCAGATCGCCGCCCGCGAATGAGATGGCGACCGACGGGATCCCGAGCGCAAGCCCTTCCATCGCGGCGGCCACGGTTCCCGAGTAGAGCACATCCTCGCCCATGTTCTGGCCGTGGTTGATGCCGCTCAGTATGAAATCCGGGCGCCTGTCCATCAGCGCCTCCACGGCAAGCATCACGCAGTCGGTGGGCGTGCCGTCCACCTGGAACCGCCTTTCTCCGCGCCTGATCGGCCGCAGGGGGTGGTGCAGTGTGAGCGAGTGGCTGGTCGCGCTCTGCTCACGGTCGGGAGCGACAACCGTGAAATCCCCAAGCGGTTCGACCGCCTTCGCGAGGCATTCGAGACCATGGGCGAGGATGCCGTCGTCGTTCGTGAGCAGAAAGTGCATCAGTGGCCGCGCACCGATCGGAGCCGCCCGCCGAGTATCGTGGCGACAACG
Source organism: Gemmatimonadaceae bacterium (assembly GCA_050733695.1). Lineage (GTDB taxonomy): Bacteria > Gemmatimonadota > Gemmatimonadetes > Gemmatimonadales > Gemmatimonadaceae > JBOHTO01. The sequence goes on from JBOHTO010000078.1 coordinate 875, forward strand.
CGCGCGCCATCGCGCAACTCCCGAAAGTGGCTCACCGATCCGTATACGGTGGAGATCGGCACGCACGCGATGCGGAACCCGGCGCGTCCGGCCCGAATGAGAAAGTCGGTTTCGAACTCGTACCGATCGCCGCTGGCGGCAACCTGTCGCAGGACGCCGGCCCTGATCGCGCGGTAGCCCGACTGCGTGTCACTGATGTCGCACCCGGCCGCGGAGCTGATCGCAGCGCTGGAGAGCCGGTTCGACAGCCGCCGGCGCAGCGGCATGTCCGAACCGCTGCGCCGGCGCGAACCGATCACCACGTCGGCCCTTTCGAGGGCGGCGATGAGGGTTGGAGCGTATCCGGGATCGTGCTGTCCGTCAGCATCGATGCTGAGCACGCACTCCGCATCGCGGGCGAGCGCGGCCGCGAACCCCGCGCGCAACGCCGCGCCCTTCCCCCGATTGCGGTCGAAGCCCAGCATCTCGTCGGCGCTCTCCGCGAGAACGCGTCGCGTGCCATCGGTTGAGCCGTCGTCAATGCCGATCACGTGCACGTCCTGGATCGCCACACGCAACCCCGCGATAACGCGCGATACGGTCAACTGCGCTTCGAACGCTGGGACGATGCACACCACCCTCACTCCTCG
>JBOHTO010000079.1:0-7365 GCA_050733695.1 Gemmatimonadaceae bacterium
AGCGCGCCTACATAATGTGGGTGCTGCAGAGCGAGGGCGGCAACAAGTCGCGCGCGGCCGAAGCGCTGGGGATCGATCCCTCGACGCTGTACCGGAAGCTGTCGCGGTACGGGGTGGAGGAGTAGGGGTCAGCCAGCGCTGTCACTTGTTGGTGTCGAACCGGATCCACATCCGTGCTTGCTGTCGGGATAGCGCCGATAGTCGGTCTCATTCACCTGTCCGGCGCGCCAGAGCACCAACGAGTGATTGGCCCCCGGGGCCCGACCCGGTACGCATTCGAACGCATGGTCTTGACAGTGTGCCCCCCTCTGTGTACGATGTGTACACGTTACACTCAACTTGGGAGAAGCAGACATGGCCACACTGACCGCCCGCCTTGACGACTGGCTCAAGCAGGAGATCGAAGAGTTCTGGAGAGCTCATGGGGAGGGGCCATCCGCGGGGTTGAGGCATGTCGTTGAGGAATGGTGGGCCATGCTCAGCTACCCGTCGATCGAGTTCCGCGACGGCATCGCGGGGCGCCGCGCGCGACTGCGTGGTGGGCCCGACGTCTGGGAGGTGGCGATGGTCGCCGCTGGTTGCGGGGCCGATCGGACAGGTCTGTATGAGCATTTCGCCGGCTTCGTGTCACGGAAGGAGCTCGATGAGGCACTCGCCTATGCCGAGCGTTTCCCTGAGGGAATACAACGCGCCATCGCCGAGAACGCGCGAATAGAGAGCGCCCTTGACCGCGCCGCAGCCGGGTGATTCAGCGCGGTTCGGCGACGCGCCTCGGGTTTGTCTTCGATCAGCATGTCAGCGGTCCGGCCCTCAGGATCCTCCGGGCAAAGGGTGTTGACATTGTCCATGTCGTCGAGGCCGGACTGGCCATGGGTGACGACGCGGAGATTCTTCGCTGGGCCCGCGCGCAGGGTCGGATCGTCGTGACTCGCAACTATCGCGACTTCGCGCCGCTCGTGCAGGGATTCGCGACTCGCGGCGAGAGCTTCCCGGGCGTGCTCTTTCTCGCGAGCTCGATCCCGCAGGCCGATGTGGGCGCGCACGTGCGGGCGGTCGAGACGTGGATTGAGCGCGCACGCGGCACGGTTTGGGTGGCTACGCTGACGGGCAGGGGTGCGGAGGCACCGCGAAAGGGATCCCCGCGCTGGCGGGGATGACGAGTGTGGAAGGGCACGGCGGGAATAACGATCGTGGAAGGGCGCCGCCGGAATGACGATCGTGGAAGTGGCGCCGCCATAATGACGACGGCGGGGGCGCCGCGGGAGGGCGGCTTCGGGTGGTCTCACCGCCCGGGACCCCGTTGCACCCTGCAAGGGACCGTGCAAAAAACCCCACCCCGTGCCCGCCCCGGGAGCGTGCCCGGAGCACGTAAACCACTATGAGACTGAAACTTACCATGCTCAGCCCGGATTGGCCCCGGCGTTGCCTTACAGTGGCCCGGCAACAAGCAGATACCACGTTCCAAGCAGTTCCTGCCACCCAATCCCCGGAGTTGTCTCAATGACGCGCAACAAGAAGGGTTTCACACTGATCGAGCTTCTGATCGTGGTCGTCATCATCGGCATTCTTGCCGCCATCGCGATCCCGAAGTTCGCCAACACGAAGGAGAAGGCGTACCTCGCCTCGATGAAGTCCGACCTGCGCAACCTGGCCACGGCCGAAGAGGGGTACTTCGCGGATAACCAGGTGTACACGGACATCGCTGCCAGCAATCTCGCGGGTGCCGCCAGTGCAGACCCGGCGACGGGTTTCGTGCCGTCGGCAGGCGTGACGATCGCGGGCACGGCGAGTGCCGGACTCGGCTGGAGCGCGACGACCGGGCACACCGGTACGACCAAGACCTGCGCGATCTTCATCGGAGTCGCCGCAGTCGCTCCCGCGACGGTCGAGGGCGAACCGAAGTGCACCTGATCTTCATGTTCTGAAGCAGGGAAAGGGCGGTGGCCACACGGTCACCGCCCTTTCACTTTCCCCCTCCACGCAGAATATTCTCCCGTGCGCATAGCGTCGCTCCGCACCGAGCTGCTCGTCAATTTCGGCGTTCTCGTCGCCGCGGCATTGCTCATCGCGGTCACGGGAGCGCTCATCTTCCTCTGGGGCGGCGCGCTGCAAACACCGTTTGGCGCCGCGTACCTGGCGGCACTGATCATCGCCGATGTCGCGATCTTCGTGCTCTTCGGTGCCTGGCGTATCCGCACGCTCGTCCTTCGTCCGCTCAACCACGCGGTGGCCGCCACGGAGGCGATCGCTGCGGGAGACCTGGGCCGCCGCGTTCCGGAGGGCGAGACGACGGAGTTCGCAGCACTCTCGGCCAGCGTCAACCGCATGACCGAGCGGTTGCTGGAGGAGCAGCACCACCTCATACGCGCCGAGAAGCTGGCCAGCGTCGGACGCCTCGCGGCCGGCGTCGCGCACGAGATCGGGAACCCGCTCGGCGCGGTGAACGGCTATGCACACATCCTTCGTCGCCAGCTCGATGGCTCGAGCGCCGCGGCCATGCAGGCGCTGAATGCGATCGAGCAGGAGACGGGCCGTATCGACCGGATCGTGCGCGGGCTCCTCGATTACGCGCGTGCACGCCGCGCGACACCCGCGACAATCGATCTCAATGATTCGGCCGGCTCCGTCGTCCGCCTGCTCGAGTCGCAGGGCGCGCTCCGTCGCGTCAAGGTGGACCTGCAACTCGACCGTGGCTGCCCGACCATCACCGGCCAACGGCACGATGTGGAGCAGGTGCTCGTGAACCTCATCCTGAATGCGGTGGACGCCATGGACGGGAAGGGTCAGCTCAGCATAATCAGCCAGTGCGCCACCGTCGCCGATCTCCTGACCGGCGGTGCGCGGCGCGCCGGCGACGAGCCGCTGAGCATCTTTCAGCGCGAGCCGAGCCCGCGCGTGCGCGCCTGGATCGAGGCCGCCGAGGGTCCGGCGGGCGTCGCGAAGCTCATCGTCGCCGACTCCGGGCCCGGTGTTGCGCCGGAGGACAGCGAGCGCATATTCGACCCGTTCTACACCACGAAGGAGCCGGGCAAGGGCACCGGGCTGGGGCTCGCGATCGTGGCGCGCATCGTGGAAAACCTGCGCGGAGTTACATGGGTGCAGAGATCGCGCGAGGGCGGTGCGGCGTTCATCGTCCTCTTCCCTCTCACGGGTTCGGGCAACCCCACCGGCGTCGAGGCTCAGACATGAGACCAGGCATGGATTCCCGCCTTCGCGGGGATGACGACGTTGGGGGGGAGCCGGCGCCATGAAGATACTCGTCGTCGACGACGAGCCGGGGCTGCGCCATACGCTCTCCGCGATACTTGGCGGTGAGGGGTTCACCGTCGTGGTCGCCGCCGATGGTCAGGCCGCGCTCGATACGCTCGCGAATGAAGCAGCGGACCTTGTCCTCTGCGACCTGCGCATGCCCACGCTGGACGGTCTCGACTTCCTCGCGCACTATCGTTCACGCGGCGGTCGCGCCCTCGTGATAATCATGAGCGCCTACGGCGACGATGACGCGGCGATCGACGCGATGCAGCGCGGCGCCTACGACTACATCCCGAAACCATTCCGCGCAGATCAGGTGCTGCTCGTGGTCCGCAAGGCAGTGGAGCGGGAACGACTGCGGCGCACCGTCGAACAGTTGGAAGAAGAGATCACGGCCCTGCGCGCCCCCGATGGTGCAGGAGCGGGTGGCATCATCGGCAGAAGCGAGGCGCTGCGCAGCGTGATCAACGTCGCGCAGAAGGTTGCGCGGTACCCGTCGAGCGTGCTGATCACGGGCGAGAGCGGAACGGGAAAGGAGCTTGTGGCGCGCCTGGTCCACCGGTCGAGCCCGCGCTCCGGCGCGCCGCTGGTGGCGGTGAACTGCGGCGCGATCCCGGAGCAGCTCCTCGAGAGCGAACTGTTCGGCCACGCGAAGGGCGCGTTCACCGGTGCTACAGCGGAACGCGGCGGGCTGTTCGAAGAGGCAGAAGGAGGCACGATCTTCCTGGACGAGATCGGTGAACTCCCCGTCGCGCTGCAGGTCAAGCTGCTGCGCGTGCTGCAGGAGGGCGAGGTGCGACGGGTGGGTGACGACGCGACGCACAGTGTCGACGTGCGTGTGGTCGCCGCGACTTCGCGCGACCTGGATGCCGAGGTGGCGGCGGGGCGCTTCCGGTCGGACCTCTTCTACAGGATCAATGTGGTGCATCTGCATCTCCCGCCGCTGCGCGATCGCGGGGAAGACGTGGCGGAGCTGGCGCTGCACTTTCTGGCGAGCTATAACGCCCGGCTCGGGCTGTCGGTCGCGGCCATCGCCCCGGCGGCCATGCGGCTGCTCATGAACCACACCTGGCCGGGCAACGTGCGCGAGCTGGAGAACGTGATCGAGCGCGCGATGGTGCTCGCCGAGGGGGAGCGGCTCGAGCCGGACACGCTCCCAGCCGCGGTTCGCTCTCCGGGGCGCGCAGGCGACAACGGCGCTCCGTCGCCTGTTGCGGAGCATGACCTCTCGGTGAAGCGGCAGACGGAACAGCTCGAGCGCGATCTGATCCGCAGGGCTCTGGAGCGCACAGGCGGCAACCGCACGCGCGCCGCGGAGCTGCTGGACCTCTCGCATCGCGCGCTGCTCTACAAGATCAGGGAGTACGGGCTGGGCGAGTAGGCCGCGGGCTTGCCTTCGGCGCGAGCCCATGTGGGCGGCGCCGCATCGAACAGAAGATAGAAGTTATGAACGAGTTGGCCTCCTGCCGGATGCGTGGGTTAGCGTATCCCGCGTTCACGCCACACCAGGCGCCGCGCTGCGCGATGATGATGACGCACGTCGCAGCGATGTGCCTCATCGTTCTGCCCATGGAAACCCGCACGGGCTTCACGCTCATTGAGATGATGGTCGCCGTCATGCTGCTCGCCGTCGGCATGCTCGGGCTCGCCAGTACCGCGGCCTTCGTCGCGCGCCAGATGGGTGAGGCGCGGATGCAGAGCCGCGCAGCAACGGCCGCCATGTCGCGCTTCGAGCGCCTGCGGGCCGTCGACTGCAGCACGCTTGCCGGTTCCGGCGGCGGGGCTGGCGGGGCTGGCGGGGGTGGGGGCGCCGGCACGTCATCAGCGCGCGGAATCAGGGAGTCATGGAACGCCCTACGCGACAGACGCGCGGTGATCATCACGGACACCGTCACTCATGTCACGCCGCGCGGCGCTCGCTCCAACGTCTACCGGAGCGGTATACCGTGCCCCGCCATTCCGTGACGCGCCGCCGTGGCTTCACCCTGGCCGAACTGCTCGTGGTAACGGTTCTGGCAGCGATCGTCGTCGGCGGCATCATGAGCCTGGTCGTTCGGCAACAGCGGTTCTACCGAGACTCGGCCGAAGCGATGTCGGTGCGCGGACAGCTCCGCGAGGCGGCGGCGATCCTGCCCATCGAGCTCCGCTCCATCGATCCGCGCGACGCCGACATCTATGCCTGGAGCGATTCATCGATCGAGTTCCGGTCGGCCGTGGGCGTTTCGGCTGTCTGCGTGGAACGAGCGGCCAACGAGATTGTTCTCGTGCCGCTATCCCTGGTGCGCGGGAACACCCTCAGCTCCTGGATCGAGACGCCGCAGTCGGGCGACTCCATCCTCGTGCTCGACGACGGTGGCGACATGGGAAGCGCGGACGACCGGTGGCGCGCGTACGGAATCGCGGCCGTGGCCGGAGAGCCGGCCGGGTGCCCCCTGTCGAGCGGCTTCACGACCATCGCCGATGCGCAGCAGCCGGCCCTGCGGCTCACCCTCACCCGCTCACTGGCGCCCGGCATCGGCACCGGGTCCGCCGTCCGCATATTCCGGCGTACGCACTACTCGCTCTACCGCAGCGGCGACAGCCGCTGGTATATGGGCGCGTTCGACTGCATGGAGGGTGGGGGGCGTTCGATTCCATGTGCAACCATACAGCCCGTCAGCGGTCCGTTTCGCCCGTACGCTGCTGGGCGGGCGGGCGGCAGTGGTCTCCGCTTCGTCTACTTCGATACGGCGGGCGTGGAACTCGATCCGGCCAGTGCCGACGCCGGGCGAATTGCGCGGATCGATGTGACGATCCGTGCGGAAGCGCGTACCGCTGCGAACCGTGGGGCGGGCGCTGGCCCCGGGCGAGGCGATTCCGTCGCCTTTGCAATCGCACTGCGGAACAGGAGCTGAACATGCGGCCACTTCCAGATCGGGCGGGATTCGCCCTTGCAGCAGCCATCATCGCGATCGCCGTGATCGCCGCACTCATCGCGGGTGCATTCTTTGCCTCCAGCCAGGAGCACCGGATCGGGCGCAGCAGCATCGTGCAGCAGAGCACATTCGCCGAGGCTGAGCTGGCGGGGACGACGTTCCTGCGTGGATGGGATACGACGTGGAACCGGACGATGCGACGCGGCGACGTGATATCACGGATCGTCTCGAGCGCCGGCGGCGCGCTGTCGACGGCCACGCTGACGCGGTTGAACCGGAGCACTTTCTGGGTAGCGTCGTCGGCCCAGCAGACTGGTGAGGTCGGCGTCGGCGTGGGGCCGGCTGTCGGCGAACGCGGTGCGCAGAGAGGCATCGGCATGCTGATGCGGCTGCGCGTCCCGGACCTGTCGCTCCCCGCAGCGATCACGACCGCGAGCCGAACGAGCATCACCGCGACCGGGATAATGAGTGGTGCAGACGTCAATCCGGCAGGCTGGGAATGCGACGACGCCGGCCCGTCGAAGGCGCTCCTCGCCGGCGATGGTACGACTGTCCCGCCGGTCACCGATTCTCTTTGGGCCGAGCTCGTCGCCCTTGCGAACATCACGATCGATGCGGGCGCGTTGGGCGCGATCCTCGCCACCCCGCGGCCGTCGTTCACGGTGGGCGGCCGATGCGACGAGGCTGACGCGGCGAACTGGGGCGACCCCGATCGTGCTGCGGGCAATGGCGTCACGGGGGCTGGGGGTGCGGGAGGTGCGGGGGGTGCGGGCGCGTGCGAGCAGTATTTCCCGATCGTTCGCATCGCGGGCTCGGGGCCGGTGACAATCGGCGGCGCGGCTGCAACGGGAACGGGGCAGGGGATCCTCCTCGTCGACGGCCCGCTCGAGATCGCGGGTGGAATCGACTTCTCCGGACTGATCATCGCGCGCGGAACGGTGCGGATCACCGGCGCGGGGAACAGCGTTCGAGGCGCACTCGTTTCGCTGGACGCTGCGTGCGGCGCCGCGGATCAGGTCGCGGGAAATCCGGGCACCGGTACGCCGTGCAACGTCGTCGCCGGCGACGCGCACGTTCAGTACTCGTCCTGCGCTGTGAGCACGCCATTCTACATACGCGCGACTCCGGAGCTCGCCTCGCGGTGGTGGGCCGAGCTGCACTGAGGGGGGGTCAGGTCTTGTTTTGCAACATCATTGCC
>JBOHTO010000080.1:0-30423 GCA_050733695.1 Gemmatimonadaceae bacterium
GGGTCCAGCCGCTCGGATCGGCCGGCCGCTCGACCCCGCGAAGGTAGCGCGCAGCCCGCTCGGCGGCCGTCCTGGCCAGATGAAGTAAGTCCAAGGAGGACACCATCTTGTGCGCTTTTGCCGAACCGGGTAAGTTGCCGGTCATGCCACGCATATTCTCCGGAATCCAGCCGTCGGGCGAGCTGCACATCGGCAACTACCTCGGGGCTGTGAAGAACTGGATCGAGCTGCAGCATCGCTACGAATCCTTCTTCTGCATCGTGGATTATCACGCCATCACCGTTCCCTACGAGCCGGCCGCGTTGCGCGAGCGGCGGCGGGACATGGCGCTCTCCGTGCTCGCGGCGGGGCTGGATCCTTCGCGGTCGACACTCTTCGTTCAGTCGACTGTGCCGGAACATACCGAGCTGGCGTGGATATTCAACACGATCACGCCCCTCGGAGAACTCGAGCGACAGGCCCAGTTCAAGGAGAAATCCGCGCGGCAGGAGAGCATTCCCGCCGGCCTGCTGAACTATCCGGTGCTGCAGGCGGCGGACATCCTGCTCTATCGCGCCGACTCCGTACCGGTCGGTGAGGATCAGGTGCAGCACCTCGAGCTCTCGCGGGTGATCGCGCGGCGCTGGAACGCGCAGTTCGGCCGTGCACGCGACCGCAACGGCACGCAGTACTTCCCGGAGCCACGGCCGCTGCTCACGCCCACCCGTCGCATCATGGGGCTCGATGGTCAGGCGAAGATGTCCAAGTCGCTGGGTAATACCGTGGGATTGCTGGAGGAGCCGGAGAGCATCTGGCACAAGCTGCGTCCGGCGGTAACCGATCCCGCCCGCGTGAAACGCACCGATCCGGGCACACCGGAGGTGTGCAACATCTACCACCTTCACCGCGCCTTCAGCGGCGCGGCCACGGTGGAGCACGTCGCCACCCAGTGCACGACCGCCGGTTGGGGGTGCATCGACTGCAAACGCGTGCTGCACGAGTCGATCAACCGCGAGATCGCGCCCATTCGCGAGCGAGCCGCCGAACTGCGCGCGCGCCCCGAGACCGTGGACGACGCACTCGCTGACGGGTCCCGGCGGGCGAAGAAGGTCGCCGTCGACACCATGCAGACGGTGCGCGACAGCATGGGACTTGCGTGACGCAATGGGCACCCCGCACGAGAGCGAGAAGATGGCTGCGCGGCAACCGACCGGCGACGTGGTGACGATGGTCTGTCTCACCTGCGGCAACGAGAAGTACTTTCGGGACGAGCCGCCTCAATCCATGAAGTGCGACCGGTGCGAGGGCACCGTCTTCCGCCGGTTCGATACGCCGACGAGACCCGACGAGGTGACCGCGGCACGCATGGAGCAGCAGGAGCGGGACATAAGCCTCGGCGACGCGTCGGCGGACACGGCGGGCGACCTGCGGGACCTGGAGCAGTCGTGACCGGCCGCGGGCGGGAGTTCCGCTGACGCTGTCCGCGCATCTCCTGCAGGATATAGCCCTTCCGCTGGCGGAGCTGCCGACTTCGGTTCGCTTCGACCTGTTTGCCAAACTCGCCCTGTCGGTGATCCTCGGCGGCATCATCGGTCTGGAGCGCGAGATCTCCGGCAAGCCGGCCGGCCTTCGCACGAACATCCTCATCTGCCTCGGATCCGCACTGCTCATGGATCTCTCGGTGCAGATCGGGATGCTCGGTGCACTCGCGAGCGAAGGCCGCATCGGCGATCCCGGGAGGATGGCCGCTCAGGTGATATCTGGGATCGGATTTCTCGGTGCCGGCACCATCATGCAGGCGCGCGGCGCCGTCATCGGGCTCACCACAGCAGCGACCATCTGGGTTGTTGCAGCGATCGGCCTCACCGTTGGCGCGGGACTCTACATCGAGGCGAGCGGCGCTGCGCTTCTCGTGGCAGCCGTGCTCGTGGGCCTCGGCAGAGTGGAAAGGCGGCTGCTTTCGGTCCGGCGAACCCTGAGAGGAACCGTGCGCGTCGTGCGAGACGCATCGTGGGAGAACATTGAAGCGGTGATCAACTCGCTGGGGCTTCACGTGCGATCGAAGCAGGTGTATGAGCACCCGGGAGACCGCGCTTTCGAGCTTCAGGTCGTGGGACCGTCCAGGCAATTCGATGTCCTCATAGCGGAACTCGCACGGCGAAACGACGTCATCAGCGTGCAGCTCGACTGAGTCCGATGCCTGGTGACGAGCGCGTGGCCGTAATCGATTTCGCCGCCAGTGCGCCGGCATGGGCGCTTCCGCCTCGGCAGATGGCGAGAATCCGCGCGTCGGTGCCGCAGAGTTGGACAGTACGCGTCGTCGAGACACCGACCATCTCGGACGGCGACGGCGGCGCGGGCCCGAGCGCCGAGGTGCTGGAGGCGGTCGTTGGCGCGGAGGTGTACGCCGGATTCGGAATCGCGGAAGCAATTCTCGAAGCTGGTCGCGACCTGCGCTGGGTTCACTCCGCAGCGGCCGGCGTGGGTGCAGCGCTCTCCCCCACGATGCTCGCGCGCGACATCCTGTTCACCAACTCTGCCGGCGTTCACGCTGTTCCGATCGCGGAGCACGTGACAGGCGGGCTCCTGTTCCTGCTGCGCTCGTTCGACATCGCTGTCGACCGGCAGCGCGAGGGAAAGTGGGACCGCGAGTCATTCACCGGCGCACGGACGACCGTTCGCGAGCTCGGCGAATGTCGGGTGCTGATCGTGGGGGCGGGCGGCGTTGGTACGGAGATCGCCCGGCGTCTCTCGGCGTTCGGCGCGCGCTGCGTGGGCTTGCGGCGCAATCCCCGGCTCGGTACGCCGGATGGGTTCGACCGGGTGACCGGCCCCGATGATCTCGACGCCGAGCTTCCGGCCAGCGACGTTCTGATCCTCTCGGTGCCGCACACTGCTGCCACGAATGCGCTGATCGACGCTCGCAGGCTGGACGCGTTGCCGGCCGGTGCGATCGTGGTCAACGTCGCCCGCGGCGCCCTCCTCGACGAGCGCGCTCTCGCGGAGCGCATCGGCAGCGGTGCGCTGAGAGGGGCCGTACTGGATGTCTTCCGGGAGGAACCACTGGCAGAGTCGAGTCCGTTGTGGCACCTTCGATCGGTGCTTCTGACTCCTCACGTTTCGGCGGTGTCCCCGGGCGGCTACTGGGATCGCGAGCTCGCCCTGTTACTCGGCAACTGGCAACTCTATGCGCGCGGTGAGGCCATGAAGAACGTGGTCGACAAACGGGCGGGATACTGACAGCGGGCGGCGGCTGACGGATGGAAAAGATCATCAAGGCGGCGGTGGAACGAGGTGCCTCGGACCTGCACATCAAGGCGGGAGACGTCTTTCGCGCGCGCATCGACGGGCGCCTCGTGGCGCTCACCAAGCAGGCGCTCACGCCCGAACAGACGAAGGCGATCGCGCTGCGTCTGATACCGACGGAGAACGACCGCGCCCGGATAGACAAGCTCACCGATTTCGATTGCTCCTGGGGTGCGCCGGGGATCGGCCGCTTCCGGGTCAACATCCTGCGCCAGCGGTCCAGCTTCATGATCGTGATGCGCGTGATACCGTTCGAGGTGCCGAGCTTCGAGAAGCTCAACCTGCCCCGGGTGCTCGTGCAAATTGCCCAGGCCGAGCGGGGCATGATCCTCGTCACGGGCGTAACGGGCTCCGGGAAGTCGAGCACGATGGCCGCGCTCGTGCACGCGATAAACTCCTCGGCGAACAAGCACATCGTCACCCTGGAGAATCCGATCGAGTTCCTGCATCGCGACATCCAGTCGTCGGTGACGCAGCGCGAAATCGGCGTGGACACCGAGAGCTTCAGGATGGGACTGCGTGCCGCGCTGCGGCAGGACCCGGACGTCATAATGATTGGCGAGATGCGCGATCCGGAAACGATGGATACCGCGATGAAGGCTGCCGAGACGGGCCACCTGCTGATATCGACTCTGAACACGCCCGACGCCATCAGCACGATCGTGCGCGTCATGGCAATGTTCCCGCCGGAGGAGCAGGAGGCGGTACGTGTGCGCCTGGCGGAATCCCTCAACGCCGTCATCTCCCAACGGTTGCTGCCGCGCGCCGACGGCCGCGGCCGCACGGTCGCCACGGAGATCATGCTGGCGACGCCCGCCATTCGCGATCTCATTCTGGACGGCGGAAAGGTCGGCGAGATCCGCGACCACATCGCGCAGGGGCGCGGGCAGTACGGGATGCAGACCTTCGACCAGCATCTCACGGATCTCGTCTCCGCGGGCGAGGTCACGTACGAGACGGCGCTGGCGAACGCGAGCCGGCCGGGTGACTTCGAGCTGCAGATGCGCACATTTCGGCACGGCACGGCTGGCACACGCAGCAACCAGGGCGGCGGCGAAAGTGGTGACGTTGCACAGGACAGCGGCGCTGCCGCGCGTCGTGCGCGCTCCTTCGATTCCGCGCAGACCGGCGGCCACGATTTTCGGGAACCGTGACACCGGAAACACAGGTGAGGGCACGCGAACTGCGTGGCATCTTCGCGCCGGTTGTTACCAACTTCGGGCCCGAAGGCTCCGCGCTCGACGAGCGCGGCTTTCTCGACAATCTCGCTGCGCATCTCGATGCCGGCATGGCAGGAATCGTCGTCGCCGGCTCCACCGGGGAAGCGCCGCTCCTGGATGATCTCGAGCGACAGACGCTCGTGGCGTGGGCCCGAGCTGTCGTTCCGGCCGATCGCTGGCTCATCGCCGGAACCGGGTCCGAGTCGACGCGGCAGTGCATCCGGAGAACACAGGACGCCGCGGACCGCGGCGCCGACGCGGTCCTCGTGGTTGCCCCGCATTACTATACCACCGCGATGACGGACGCGGCGCTCTCGAGGCACTTCCACTCGGTCGCCGACGAGAGCCCGATTCCCATCCTTCTCTACAACATCCCGAAGTACGCGCATCTGACGCTGGCCCCAGCCCTGGTGGCCGAACTGGCGCGGCACGAGAAGATCATCGGCATCAAGGACAGCTCGGGCGATCTCGGGCTTCTGGCCGGCTACCTGCAGACGCAGAGCAAGGGCTTCGCGGTGCTCACTGGCAATACGTCGTCGCTCGCGGCGGCCTTCTCCCTCGGGGCGCGAGGCGCCATCCTTGCCGCTGCGCTCTTTGCACCTCGCCTCGCCCTCGACATCCGCGAGGGCATCGCAGAGCCGGGGTATGCGGGCGCTCGCGCGGCCGGCGAGAATGAGCGCGTGACGCTGCTTCAGAGATCCCTCGCCGCGATCGGCGCGGAGATAGTCGCGAACATGGGTGTTGCCGGGGTGAAGGCGGCGCTTGAGCACGTCGGTCTCGCAGGCGGTCCAGTTCGCTCGCCGCTGCTCTCGCTCGATGCCGCCGGCAGACGGCGCGTCGCGTCGCTTCTGCCGGTCTCGGAGCCGGCGCACGCTCCCTGAGACTCGAAGGGCTTCGATGCCGGCGGCAGCCACGGAAGGCAACAGTCGGTCAGAGGCCGCAGCCGGTGCGGCGCGCCGCATCGCCGAGATAGCGGCCGAGCCGCGCCCATCGGGGGGCAGTGCCGAACGGGCCGCCCGCGATCGCTGTGCTACCGCTCTAGTCGGCGCTGGATTCGACGTGGATCTCGTACCGTTCTCGTACTCGGCGTTCCCCGGCCGATGGGGCACGCCCGTGTGCGGTGCAGTTGCCGTCACCGGCCTGCTTGTCGCCGCGCATCTCTCATTCCGCGGCGCTGCTGCGCTCGCGATCGCCGTGCTCGCGGTTACGCTGGCCTTCCTCGCGAGCTTCGGATTCTGGCTGGCGAGGGTTGGAGTGCTGAACGCTCCACTGCTGCGATCGCAGGGAGTCAACCTCGTGGCGCGGCGCGGCGGAGCGGGCGAGCCGGGGGACGGCGCGCATGCCGTCTGGCTCGTGGCACACCTCGACTCCAAGTCGCAGCCCGTGCCCATCCTGGCGCGCGCGATCGCGATCTCGCTGCTTGGCCTGATGTGGGTCGGCGCCGTGGCGATGGCGGTCGTTCAGTCGCTCGGTGCCGATATCGCCGACCTGTGGCCATGGTTCGCGGGCGCTGTTGTTCTCGTGGGAGCTCCCGTCGTCGCGAGCGTCGCAGGCGCGCGCTCCCCGGGCGCGCTGGACAACGCGACCGGTGTTGCCGCCGTCATGCTGGCTGCCGAACAGGCGCCCAGGGAAACGCCGGCTGCTGTGCTGCTGACATCTGCCGAGGAGCTCGGGCTCGCCGGCGCGCGTGCGTGGGCGCGTGAGAGCGGCATCCAGCCTGGAACCGCGGTGAACGTCGACACTCTTGGCGATAGTGGCGTACTGAGAATCGTGGTTTCCGGACGCGCTCCACGCGAGTTGATCGCCCGGTTGCGCGCAGCGGCGCGCCGGGCCGCGGTGCCACTGCGCGAGATTCGCCTGCTGCCGGGCGTACTCGTCGACGGTGTTGCCCTGTCGGACGCCGGATGGGAGGTCGTGACTCTGAGTCGCGGAACGCTCGCGACACTTGCGCGAGTGCACACGGTTCGTGACACGCCGGACCGTTTGATCGGAAGTGGAGTCGCGGATGCGGCTGCGGTTCTTGTCGAACTCCTGCGCGGGAGACGTGCGTGACACTGTTGCTCGCGCTGGTACTTCTTGGCGCCATGTTGCTGCTGCCGCTGGGGCTTCCCGGCCTCTGGGTCATGGTCGCGGCAGCGCTTGCCCATTCCTGGGTGGTCGAGCCGCCAACGATCGGGTTGTGGACGCTGTGCGGGGTGGCCGTGCTGGCGCTCGTGGGCGAGATACTCGAGTTTCTTCTCGCGGGAAGATACGCGAGGAAATACGGGGGCTCGCGGCGCGCAGGTTGGGGCGCGATCATCGGAAGCATAGCCGGTGCGATCATCGGGCTCCCCGTACCAGTCATCGGTTCCGTACTTGGGGCCTTCGTCGGGGCCTTTGCGGGCGCAATGATTGCAGAATACAGCCGCGGTTCCGGGGCCGGCGTGGCCGGGCGCGTCGCGACGGGTGCGCTGATCGGGCGCGTTGTCGCGGTCGCGTTGAAGGTTGCGATCGGCGCCGCGATGGCGGTATGGATCCTCTTCGCGGCGTGGCGGTGATGGCTGGCCGCCCATATACCCGCTTCGAGTCCGCACCTTGACGGTGCCGGACTTCACGCGTCCATAGAGTGACGTTCACGACCTGGAGCTCTGGCCTGCCATGACCGAGACACCACACATTTCAGCAGATCCGGACGCCGCGAGCGATCTGGCCGACAGCGGCAAATACGTCTACTGCATCATCCGCATCGAGCGTCCGCGCGATTTCGGCGAGATCGGGATTGGAGGGGGACGGCGCGTCTACACTGTGAGGCACGATGACCTTGCGGCTGTCGTGAGCGACACTCCGATCGTGATTTACGATCCGACGCGCGACAACGTTCTCGCGCATGAGTTCGTGAACGAGACGGTGATGCGCGAATTCACGGTCATCCCGATGTCATTCGGCACCGTGTTCCGCTCGGAAGACGACGTGTCCGAGCTGCTCCGCTCGACGTACCAGGCCTTCAGCGACGTGCTCGACAAGATGCGGGACAAGATCGAGTTCGGACTCAAGGTGCTCTGGGACCGCGACAGGGTGATCGCGAACATCGAGCAGGAGAACGATGAGATCCGTCGTCTGAAGGATGAGATCACCCGCAACGCGGCGTCGTCCACCTATTTCGCGCGCATGCAACTCGGGCGGCTTGTCGAGGCGGCGCTGGAAGACATGGGCAATCGCTTCGTCGCCGATGTTCACGAGACGCTCAAGCCCGTCGCGGTTGCGAGCCGGAGCAACAAGCCGATTGGTGACCGGATGATCATGAACGCAGCGTTTCTCGTCGAGCGTGCCCGCGAGAAGGCCTTCGATGACATGGTCAAGGCGATCAGCCACCGCTACGAGGATCTGCTGACGTTCAAGTACACGGGCCCGTGGCCACCCTACAACTTCGTCAACATCAAGCTCAAGCTGGAAAAGGCTGGCTAGCACGCCCCCCTCATCCCGCGCATCTGCAGCATGGGTATCCTGACAACGCTGCTCTTCTTTCCGGTGACCGGTCCTGTCAAGGGAATACGATGGACGCTGGGCCACGTTCAGCGTGTAGCTGAAGAAGAACTCACCGATGACTCGCGGATCAAGCAGGATGTGATGGAGTTGCAGCTTCTCCTGGAGCTCGGTGACATCGACGACGCCGAGTATGCGCGTCGGGAAGCGGAACTCATGGCGCGGTTCCGCGAGGTGCGCGAATGGCGGGAGCGTCTCGGACGACCGACGACCGGTGGTCCTGTGCGCGTCGCGAAAGGGGAAGCTACCGAAGAACAGTGAAGGCCACCGATCTCGACACGCTGCTGGCGGCGCTCCCGTCGTGGGTGCTCGTCGGGGGCAAGGGTGGCGTCGGGAAGACGACCTGCGCTGCGGCCATCGCCGCACGGAGCGCCGCGTTCGGCGATCGGACGATGCTGCTGTCCACCGACCCCGCACGATCGCTGGGCGATGCCATCGGACAGGAGATCACGCACGAGCCCCGCGCGATAGCGGGTCGTCCGCATTTGCACGCGCTGCAACTGGACGCCGCGCGCGCTCGCGACGACTTCCTCGCCAGGTGGCGCGACACACTCGTCACCATCGTCGACCGTGGGACGTATCTCGAGCGCGACGACGTGACGGGCCTCGTGGACAGCACGCTCCCGGGTGCCGACGAGGCGATGGCGCTGCTGACGCTGGCGGCGCTCGAGCGCAGCGGGGAATGGGATCGTGTCGTCGTGGATACCGCGCCCACGGGACATACGCTGCGCCTGCTGGCGCTTCCCGCGACCTTCCGCGCGATGGTCGACCTGCTCGATACGATGCAGGGCAAGCACCGTTTCATGGTGGGTGCGTTGACGCACAGATACCGCGACGACGAGGCCGATCGGTTCCTCGTCGAGATGCGTGGGCAGCTCGACACGCTGCATTCCACGCTTGCCGATTCGGAACGAACCGGCATGATCCTCGTGACGCGCGCCGAGCCCATGGTGGTCGCCGAGACGGTGCGGTATGCGGCGTCGCTCGATGAACTGAACATCGACCTGCGGGCGCTGGTCGTGAATGCCCTTCCGGCTACGCCCGGACCCGCGGAGCAGGAAGCACTGGCTCGGCTCGCGGGGGTCGCGCCGGATGTCCGGCACTACCATGTACCGTTGCTGGAGTCGCCGCCCATCGGGCTCGGAGCGATCGAGCAGTGGGGACGATCGCTGCGGGCGGCAGCGTCCCGTGCAGCACGCCGGAAGATGGCGCATGCCGCGCCCCCGCCCGAATCCGGTGTACCGGTCGAAGGTGGCACCAGGCGATCGCGCGATCGGTTGATGCTGGTGCGCGCGCTCACGATCGTCGGCGGGAAGGGAGGGGTGGGGAAGACGACGGCCGCCTGCGCGCTCGGCATCGCGACGGCGAGCAGCGATGCCAGCGTACTCGTCGTCTCGACCGACCCCGCGCCCTCCGTCGCGGACGCGCTGGATCAGGACGTGGGCGCGGTTGTCGTTCCGGTCGACGGTGTGCAGGGACTGTTCGCGCAACAGATGGACGCGACTCGGGCGTTCGAGGAGATGCGGGAACGATACGCTGCGCGCATCGACGATCTCTTCGACGCCGTGACGGGCGGCGGCGGGGGTATGGACGTCGCGCACGATCGGCGCGTGATGCGTGACCTGCTGGCGCTGGCGCCGCCGGGCATCGATGAGCTGCACGCGCTCTCCTCGCTGGGCGCAACGCTCGCCGAGTCGCGCTTCACGAACATCATCGTGGACCCCGCGCCGACGGGCCATCTGCTTCGCCTGCTGGAGATGCCGGCGCTCGCGCTCGAGTGGAGCCATCGCCTCATGCGCCTGCTCCTCCGCTACCGCGATGTGGCTGGAGAGGGAATGGCGTCGGCGGGTGAGGAGCTGCTCGGTTTCGCCAGGCGAGCACGCGCGGTCGGCGATCTGCTCGCGGACAGCTCGAAGGCCGGCGTGATCGTGGTCGCGCTGGATGAGCCACTGGTACGCGCCGAAACCGCGCGCCTGATCCGCAGCGTGCGTGCACATGGCATGGATGTCGCCGGGCTGCTCTGGAACCGCGCGGGCCCGGACGTCGCTCCCCTTCCGGTCACTCCGCCGCTGCCGCAATTTGCGTGTGCCAGGACCGAACCGCCTCCGCTCGGTATTGCCGCGCTCTCCGAATGGCACGGGGGCTGGTCCTCTCTCGAGTCGTGATGCCAGACACTCGGCGAGCGGCGGCAGCCGGTTGCGACGGAGCTTGTACCGATGCCGGGATGAAGCGGATGCAAACGGATCAGGATTCTCGGGTTCACATCATCGAGCGAACCATTCGAAACCGGACACGGCGTGGCAACGGATTCGCCCGGAGCTGATATGATCCGAAGCATGGATCATCTGAAGTATCCGTTCCAACTTTTCGTCGTGGATGCCACATGGCTGAGCGCGTCTGTTACGTATACGGAATAGTGCCGGCCGGCGGCCGGTGGAGCAGTGTTTCTGCCGCAGTGGCCGGCGCGCCCGCGGGGATCGATGCTGCAGCTATTGGCCTCGTCGCCGACAGCGGCGCGGCGGCGCTCCTGTCTCGCCTCGACGGTGAACAGAATGCGCCGGAGGTGATTGCCGATCGCACGGCGGACATTGGCTGGCTCGCTCCCCGCGCGCGGTCCCACGATGCCGTCGTCACCTGGGCGAGCGACCTTGGTCCCGTGATCCCGCTGCCCATGTTCTCGATGTTCACCGACGAGAACGCCGTGCGGGCGATGCTGCGCGAACGCAGCGGCGAACTCCTGGGCACACTGGAACGTGTTTCGGGCGCACGTGAGTATACGGTGCGGGTCTACCGTTCGGATGAGCGCATCGCGCGCGACCTCGCGACTGTCAGCGAGCGCGTCACGACTCTGGAACTGGCCGCACGCGACGCGTCGCCGGGGCAGCGTTACCTGCTCGAACGGAAGCTGGAGAAGGAGCGGGCGGAGGAAATCCGGCGCGTGAGTGCGGAAGTCGCGCGCGAGACATGGTCTGCCCTGGCGGCGTGCTCGACGGACGCCGTGAGCGATCCGCTTCCACCGGCGGCAGCAGGCGCCGGGCACGGGAGCGTGAGGGGCGAACTGGGGGTCGCGCTGCCAGCGGATGGAGGGTCGATGGCCGTGACGGCGGGTGCGCAGGACGCAACGGTTGCCGAGACTGCGTCCGGCCCAGGCGGGACAGCGATACTGAGTGCCGCCTTTCTGGTGGCAGACCTTTCCCTCGAGGGTTTCCGCGAACTGCTCAGCAGACAGATCGCCCGGTTCGAGCCAGCCGGATTCGATTTCGAGTTCACGGGTCCATGGCCACCGTATCACTTCGTCGAGATCGATCGGGGCGGCGAGAATGACGCGTGATGTCTTCGAGCCGGAGGAGCGGCTCGTTCTGGGCGACCTCATCAATCGCGTGCTCGACAAGGGCGCCGTCATAAGCGGAGAAGTCACGATCTCGGTTGCGGACATCGACCTGATCCGGCTCGGCCTGAACCTCGTCATCTCGTCGGCGGAGCGGAAGCCGAGCAGTCTTCCGGCCGCCCCGCCGCGGTCAGCCATCGCGCACGGCGATGCCGATCCATCTCTACGCATTCCTGGTCGCGACGGCTGACCCGCCGCCGGTGGAGCTCGCCGGTGTTTCCGGGTCGCGGGTCAGCCGCCTCGCTGCCGGGGACGGCAGCGTGTCGGCCTGGGTGAGTTCCGTGGATGCACCGCGTCGACCGGGCCTGGACGATGTTCGCGCACACGACGCGGTCGTGATGGCGGCACTCGCGAGCGGCACGACGCCGGTTCCCGCGCGCTGGGGACAGCACTTCGCCAACGCCAACGAATGCGTCGAATACCTCGGGTCACACGGCGGCGCGATCACTCGCGCCCTGTCGCGGGTTTCCGGTATGGTGGAGATGGGCGTCCAGATCGAGCTGGCGCTACCGGACACCGGCCTCAATGCATCGGCCGCGAGAGAGAAGGACGCCACTACCGGGCCGTGCAGCGTGGGCGCAAGATCGGGCGGCGGGCGTGCGTACCTGGAGGCTCTGCACGCGAATCGCGAGCGGGAACGCTTCGTGCGCGCTCTCGGACGCGATCTCGCACTGGCGATCACCGCCGTGCTTGCGGATGTCGCCCGCGACAGCTGCACGGACGGCATGGAGTCCGGTACTCCACCGGCGTTGTCACTGGCACATCTCATCGCGCGGGATGCAGCGGCTGAGGATCGATACAGGCTCGCCGTCGAACCGTTCAGGCGTGACCCGGCGGTGCACCTGCTCGTCGTCAACGGCCCGCACGCGCCTTATCATTTCGCCGAGCTCGATCGATGACCGGGACGTCCCATCCAGCGGGTGGTGAGGGGGGGGAGATCGACACGGCCGAACTCGCAACGCGGCTGCAGGACATGGCTCGCGCCCTGCCTGATCGCATCGATGCGGACCCGGAAAAGATCGAACAGGGGCTGGCCCGGCTCGTCTTGACGCTGGTGGAGTTATTACGTAAGGTGCTGGAACATCAGGCGGTACGCCGCATGGAAGGGGGCACGTTGAGCGAAGCCGAAGTCGAGCGGCTCGGCCTCGCCCTGCTCAGACTCAGCGAGCGGATGGCCGAACTTCGCGCTACGTTTGGCCTGGAAGAGGATGACCTGAACATCGATCTTGGCCCACTGGGCCGGCTTCGATGACTGCCGCGCCACTGTCACCGGAGCATTGCGTTGCCCGACTTCGTCTCG
Source organism: Gemmatimonadaceae bacterium (assembly GCA_050733695.1). GTDB lineage: Bacteria > Gemmatimonadota > Gemmatimonadetes > Gemmatimonadales > Gemmatimonadaceae > JBOHTO01. The sequence continues at coordinate 12,716 of JBOHTO010000080.1, forward strand.
CCATCACGATCGCATGGGCTGGTCGACATTCTCGACCGGGTGCTGGACAAGGGGCTGGTGATCGCCGGCGACATCAAGATCAATCTTGCCAACGTGGAACTGCTCACCATCCAGGTACGCCTTCTCGTATGCTCCATCGACAAGGCCGAGCAGATAGGCCTGAACTGGTGGAGACACGATCCGCGGTTGACCCTCGGTCCGGGTGCTCAGGCACTTGCATCGGGCGAGACGGATCGGCGGCTCGAGCGGATCGAAGAGCGTCTGGATCAGATGGTGGGCGAGCGCAAGCGCAGGCAGCGGAAGTAATCCTTCTCAGGAGCGCACGACATGGCGGTGGAAAGAGCGTCCAGCGGCAGTTCCCTCATCGATGTTCTCGATCGGGTTCTGGACAAGGGCATCGTAATCGATGCCTGGGTACGCGTATCGCTGGTGGGAATCGACCTTGTCACGGTCGAGGCGCGAATCGTTGTCGCCTCGATCGATACCTATCTCAAGTACTCGGAGGCAGTGGGGCTCACCGGCCCGGTTTCCCGGCCCCGGGAATTGATGGGCGGAACGGAGAGCGAACTCGAACGTGTGCAGCGAGAGAACACGGAGCTTAAGCGGCGGCTTGAGCAGCTCAACGGGTGATCGGACCATAGCGAGAGGCGAGGCCGCCACCTTCGCCAGCGAAGGGCTCGCCGAGCTTCTCGCCGCGATAGCGGAGGCAGGGGACTTCGCTTCGGCGGGGCTCTTCTTCCTCGAACAGATGGCGATCGGGGCCGGCGCCTCGCGGGGTTGCCTGCTCGGGCTGAATCCCGCAGGGAGTGCACTGGAGATCGTCGCGTGCATGGGCGTCGATCGCGTGGGCCTAGAGGTACCGGTAGACGATCTCTCGCACCCGCTGGTGCTTTCGCTCCTCGCGCTGGTACCCGTGAGCTGCCCCGACGCGGCCGCCACTCCCGCCGGGTTCCCGTTCGAACGCTGGACAGCCGTTCCTTTCCCGAAGCCGCGCGAATCGCGAACCGGGCCGCTGCTCGATGAGGGTCGTGCGAGATCGCTGGCAGGCGCAGCCGGTATACGCGTACTGAACGCGAGCGGCCGCGCGAGACGGCTGGGGCATGCCGGCAGTGGTGTGCTGCTCCTCGACTCCGTCCCTTCCGATCCGGTGATCGCCTCGCTCGCCGACACCGCGATGCTCGCCGGGCCGGTGCTCTCGCGCATGGCCTCGCTCGACGATCTGCGCCGTGCCGGCCAGCGGCTGGATCAGCAACGGGCTCTGCTGACATCGATCGTGAACGCGCTGCCAGATCCGATAATCATCACTGACAACTCCAACGACATCGTGGTCCAGAACGCGCGCGCCGAGCATCTGCTGTCGTTCAGCGATGCCCACTCGGAGGGGCGCCGGCGGGCGGTGGAGATCAACAACCTGCTGTTCACGTCCTTTCTCTCCAAGGCCGTCATGGCCGGCGGAGTTACGAGCGGATCGCGCGAGCTCAACCTGGTCGATCCCGATGAGGGAACTGATCTGCTCTTCGAGGTACTGGCACATCCGCTCCCGGTGGGCGGTGGCCACACAGCGTCCTATGTATCGGTGCTGCGCGATGTAACGGATCTCAAGCGCGCCTCCAATGAGCTGGAGCGAGAGCTCCTGCGGGGTCGACTCGCACAGATGGATGCGACGCGCGAGCGGGACCGCCTGAACCTGATCCTCGAGAACGTGGCCGATCCGATCCTCGTGACCGACGACCGCTCGAACATCATTCTCATGAACAGGCACGCCGAGGCGCTGCTGCAGGCCGGGGAGGATTCAGGAGATCGCCGGCGCGCGGCGGCGGTGCGTGGCAACGACACGAGAGTGACGACGTTCATCTCCGAATTCGCACTGGCCAGTGACCTTGCCCGGCGTGAGCAGATGGGCCTGATCCACCCGGCCAGCGGCCGCGCGCTCCCGATCGAGATCGTATCCGGCAAGATCATGAATGAGCGGGGAGAGCCGCTCGCAATTGTATCCGTGCTCCACGACCTGACGAAACAGGCGGAGAACGACAGGCTGTACGCCGAGTTGAAGAAGTTCAGCAGCGAGCTCGAACAACGCGTTCAGGATGCGACGTCGGACCTGGCCGAACAGAATGCAAGGCTGCAGTGGCAGTCTCGCGAGCTTGAGAAGGCAAATCGGCTCAAGTCGGAATTCCTCGCCAGCATGTCGCATGAGCTGCGAACGCCGATCAACGCCCTCATCGGCTACACGGCCCTCATGCTCGACCGCATCTACGGCGATCTCACTCCCAAGCAGGAAGACGGACTGAAGCGCATCCAGGCATCGGCGCAGCACCTGCTGGCCCTGATCAACGACATCCTCGACCTTGCCAGGATCGAGGCGGGGAAGATGCCCCTGCATCTCGACGAGGTCGCGCTGCCACTGCTCGTGAGCGAGATCAACCAGCAGATCGAACCGATGGTCCGCAAGAAGGCGCTCGACTACCGTGTCGTGATCGCGAGCGACGCCCCGGTGATGATCACCGATCGGATCAAGGTCAAGCAGATCCTGCTCAACCTTCTCTCCAACGCCGCGAAGTTCACACCGAAGGGGCACGTCGCGCTCGAGATCACTCCGGTCGGCGATGTCGTGCAGTTCGACGTCACGGATACCGGCATCGGGATCGACTCAAAGGATCTCGATGCGATATGGGAGGACTTCCGGCAGCTCGACCAGTCGCGCACACGGGAGTACGGCGGCACCGGCCTGGGGCTGAGCATCACGCGCAAGCTGGTGGCCCGGCTTGGTGGCACGATATCGGCGCGGAGCCGTTTCGGCTCGGGCACGACCTTCTCCGTGACGCTTCCGGCCGTCACCCCAGCGTCGGATGGGGTGCTGCCGGTGGCAGTCGACGCACTGCCTGTCGTCAATCCGCGTTGACAGCACGCCGGGTCGGAGTAGATTGCATCCACGCCCCGCACCTCGCCGGGGCGTTTTTCTTTTCGATCAGCTCGCGGGCGGAGGTTCCGTCGCGACGGGAGCGGAATGTTCGACCAGAAGCGGCGTACGGTGGTCGTGGTTGGCGCACAATGGGGCGATGAGGGGAAGGGCAAGCTCGTGGACGTGCTCGCCGAGCGCGCCGACTGGGTGGTGCGCTACCAGGGTGGCGCCAACGCCGGCCATACGGTCCACATCGGCGATGTCTCCGTAGTGCTGCATCAGATCCCCAGCGGGATTCTGCACGGTGGTGTCCGCTGTGCCATAGGCAACGGTGTGGTGCTCGATCCCGACACGCTCTTCACCGAGATCGATGAGCTCGTGCGCGATGGCGTGGACGTGGAGGGGCGCCTTTACGTGAGCGACCGCGCGCACCTCGTCCTCCCGTACCACAAGCTGCTCGACTCCGAGAGTTCGGCGAGTCGCGAGATCGGGACCACGGGTCGCGGAATCGGGCCGGCCTACGAGGACAAGATCGCGCGCCGGGGCGTTCGCGTGCTGGACCTGCGGCATCCGGAACGGCTGCACCAGCTCGTCGCACGCGCTGTGGAGCATGCCAACACGCAACTCGCACACTTCGGCAGCGACCGCCGGGTGGATGTGGGCGATACGATGCAGATGCTCGAGCGCCTCGCGCCCCGCCTGCTTCCCATGGCCGAGGACGTTGGTCTCGCTGTCAACCGCGCCGCTCTGGGTGGCGCCGCGATCCTGCTCGAGGGCGCCCAGGGGTCACTGCTCGACATCGATCATGGAACGTACCCCTTCGTGACGTCGAGCACGACGACATCGGGCGGAGCGGCAGTCGGGGCGGGGATCGCTCCGACGATGATCGATGCCGTGGTCGGCGTGGTGAAGGCATATACCACGCGGGTTGGAAACGGCCCGCTGCCCACCGAGTTCGACGAGCCGCTGGCGGACCGTGTTCGCAAGCTGGGCAACGAGTTCGGGGCCACAACCGGCCGACCACGGCGGTGCGGATGGTTCGATGCCGTGGTCGTCCGCTACGCAACGCGGATCAACGGGCTGAGCGACCTTGCCGTGACCAAGCTCGACGTGCTCGACACGCTGGAGCGAATCGCGATATGCACAGGTTACGAGGCGGCGGGCACGGTGCACAGCGACTTCCCGGGCGATATCGCCGAACTCGACGGCGTCGTGCCGCGCTACGAATGGTTCGACGGCTGGCAGACGTCCACGGCGGGGGCGCGGCGACTCGATGGGCTCCCGTCGAACGCGCGGCGCTACCTGGACCGCATCGAGGAGCTCGTGGGTGCGCCGATCTCGTTCGTCAGCGTGGGTACGCGTCGCGATCAGATAATCGGCCTCCCCGGCACGCCGTGATCCTTGCACCGCCGGATGGGAGAGAGCGCAGTGGCAGCGTCGACGTCGCCATCGTCGGAGCGGGGCCCTGCGGCCTCGCGACGGCGATAGCGGCGGGCAGGCAAGGTCTGTCGGCCGTGGTCTTCGACGCATCGTGCGTCGTGAGCTCGATCGCCCGATATCCCGTTTATACGACGTTCTTCTCGAGCGGCGAGAAGCTGTCCATTGGTGACATCCCCTTCGTTGTGGCCGGGGACAAGCCGACGCGGCGGGACGCGCTCGCCTATTATCGCGCGGTCTCGACGCATTACGGGCTGGTGCTTCGCCAGTACGAGCCGGTGGTCGCGATCCGGCGCGCCGAAGACAGCTTCATCGTCCGCTCGCGTCCGGAATCCGGCGACCCGGTCGAGCTGCGAGCATCCGCGATCGTCATCGCAACGGGAGCATTCGGCAGGGAGAACCGCCTGGGTGTGCCGGGCGAGGACCTGTCGCACGTCGCGCATCTCTTCCGCGAGGGGCACGAGGCCTTCGATAGGGACGCCGTCGTCGTGGGCGGCGGGAACTCGGCGGCCGAGGCTGCGCTCGAGCTGTATCGCTCCGGCGCGCGCGTCACGCTCGTACACTTCGAGGGGGAACTCGACAGGCGGGTGAAACCGTGGGTTGGCCCGGACCTGACGAATCGGATCGCGGACGGCGACATTGCCGTGCGCTGGCAATCGAGGGTCCGCGCGATCGAGCCGGGTGCCGTCGTGCTGGATACGGCTGCCGGCGGTGAGCGCCTCGCGGCCAGCCACGTATATCTTCTCACCGGGCACATGCCCGATGTGCGGCTGCTGAACGATCTCGGAGCGCGAATCGACCCCGGGACCGGCGTTCCGGAACACGATCCGGCCACGATGCAGACTACCGTCCCTGGTGTGTACATCGCGGGCGTGCTATCGGGCGGGTTCGATGCGAACAGGATATTCATAGAGAACGGACGCCACCACGGCACGCTGATCGCGTCGCATCTCTCGGCGCGCCATGGGGCGTCAGTCGCTGCACAACGATGAGTCCAATGCCGACAAGCACATATCCCGATGTGATGGAGAAGCTCGTATCGCTGTGCAAGCGACGCGGCTTCATCTTCCAGTCTTCCGAGATATACGGCGGCACGGGCTCGGTGTGGGACTACGGACCGCTGGGCGTCGAGCTGAAGAGAAATCTTCAGGATCGCTGGTGGCACACGATGGTTCGCACCCGCAACGACATCGAGGGGCTGGATGCGGCGATTCTGATGCACCCGCGCGTGTGGGAGGCGAGCGGCCACGTGACCGGGTTCGTCGATCCACTCGTGGACTGCCGCAACTGCAAGCGCCGCTTCAGGGCGGATGACGCGACGATCAAGGGCGAGCCGGGCACGCCCGAGTCGCAGTGCCCTTCATGCGGGATGCGCGGAACGCTCGGCGCCCCGCGGCAGTTCAACCTCATGTTCAGGACGTTCATGGGACCCGTGGAGGACAGCGCGTCCACGGTCTATCTGCGCCCCGAAACCGCCCAGGGCACGTACGTCAACTTTCTCAACGTCCAACAGTCGACGAGGCAGAAGATACCGTTCGGGATCGCCCAGATCGGCAAGGCCTTCCGGAACGAGATCACGCCCGGGAACTTCATCTTCCGGACACGCGAGTTCGAGCAGATGGAGATGCAGTTCTTCGTCGAGCCCGGTACGGACATGCGCTGGTTCGAGTACTGGAAGGCAGAGCGGATGGCGTGGCACGCGGCGCTCGGCCTGACGCGCGACCGGCTCCGGTTCCATGAGCATGCTCCCGATGAGCTGGCCCACTACGCGCGCGCGGCGTTCGATATCCAGTTCGACTTCGGCGGGTCGCTCGGCTTCCAGGAGATCGAGGGTGTGCACAATCGCGGCGACTTCGATCTCACGCAGCACCAGACGTTCTCGGGGAAGAAGCTGGAGTACTTCGATCAGCCGAACAACAGGCGTTACGTTCCGTTTGTCGTGGAGACGGCGGTGGGCCCGAACCGGACGCTCCTTGCGCTGCTCGTCGATGCGTACCGCGAGGAATCGGTGGAGGGTGAGAGCGAGGGGCGCACCGTCCTGCGGCTGCGCCCGGCGCTCGCACCCATCAAGGCGGGAGTCTTCCCGCTCGTGAAGAAGGACGGGATGCCCGAGATGGCACAGCGGCTCGCAGCCGAGCTGCGGCCGGCGTTCCCGATTTTCCTTGATGACTCCGGCGCGATCGGAAGACGCTACCGCCGGCAGGATGAGATCGGAACCCCATTCTGCATCACCGTCGATGGCCAGTCGGTCGCCGACGGGACTGTCACTGTCCGTGACCGCGACACGCTGCAGCAGGAGCGCGTGGCGGCGAGCGACGTCGCGTCCCACATACTCGAGCGCATGGGAAGGGAGACATGAGCGACCTCACGCTGGACGACCTGCGCTCCGGCGGCCAGGAGTTCATGGAAGAGGTGTCGCGCGAGTACTATCGCGCGCATGCGGGATTGAAGAGCACGGCCGAGCTCCAACCCATATACGAGCGGCACGCACGCGTGCTGGGTGACGAGGCGCTGGCGCTCGCGCGCGATGCTTTCATCGAGACGACGAAGGACGGTCCGGAGTCGAGCGAGGAGCGGCGATCTGCTCGCGTTCTGCTGGAATGGCAGGTGGAATCGCAGGCTGCGCGGGTTCTCGCGTCGCAGGACGAACGCGAAATTGCCTGGGAGTCGCAGGCTGTCCTGCGTCTGGCTGATGGCAGCAGCATGCCATATCAACGTGCGGTCATCGCGCTGGCAAACTCGGAAGAGCACGCCGAGCGCATAGCGATCGACGTGGCTCGCGCAACGCTCGTCGCGCGCGAACTGGCGCCCCTGAAGCGGGAGCGGCTCGAGCAGGAACGGAGCTTCATCGAGGGGCTGGGAATAGCGCCCGGGTACAACGCGACCTTCCAGGCCGTGAGCGGCATAGATCTCGATGCGCTCGCCGGGGAATGCGAAGGGTTTCTCGCCGATACGCAGGCGATGTGGGATGAGGTGCACCCCCGCTTCCTGCGCGATGCGCTTGGCCTTGACCCCGGCGAAGCCACGCGCGCCGATGCGCTCGCCCTTTTCCGTGGCCGGCAGTTCGACCGCTTCTTCCCCTCCGCATTGATGCAGCGCTCGATCCTGCAGCAGTCTCGTGACATGGGAATGGATCCCGACGCTGCTGGCCGTGTGTGCTTCGACGTCGGGGAACGCGAGGGCAAGCGTCCGCGGGCCTTCTGCGCGCCGGTTCGCGTGCCGGATGAGGTCTACCTGGTGATGCGGCCGCATGGTGGGCAGTCGGACTACATCACCTTTCTGCACGAGCTGGGACACGCGCTTCATTTCGCCTTCATGCGACCCGATCTGCCTTTCGAGTTCCGCTGGCTCGGCGACAACTCCGTCACCGAATCATACGCGATGCTGTACGATCATTTCATGAAGAATCGCGGCTGGCTGCTGCGCTACACGGAGCTCAAGCGGAAGGATGTGGATGGATTCATCAGGTCGGCCGGATACGAGGAACTCCACTTCGTTCGCCGCTACGCGGCCAAGCTCCTGTACGAGCGCGACCTGTATGCCGGTCGCACGGCCTGGGATTCCCTTCCCGATCTCTATGTCGACCGCCTGAGTGGAGCGACGACGTTCCAGTACCAGCGTGCCGACGCATTCGTCGACGTTGATCCGCGTTTCTACGCGGCGCGCTATGTTCGCGCCTGGCAGCTCCAGGCGCTTCTGGCCGAAGCGCTCGTCGACCGTTTTGACGAGGACTGGTTCAGGAATCCTGCTGCTGGTCCATGGATCGTCGAGCAGCTTTTCGCAGAAGGGCAGCGCGAGCTCGGCAGCGAGCTGGCCGAGCGCGTATCGGGGCGAGTGCTTTCGTTTCGTCCGCTCATCAGCGCGATCGAGCAGAACCTGGGGGGGAATGCGTGACTGGCCGATCGCGCCACCAGGGAACACGCCGCGAGCGAATCGGGCGAGTCGCCCGTGCTCGGGGTGCGTGATTCCGGCGCCACGGTATCGACGGTGATGCCGTCGCCATCGCGGCTGGCCGCCATGTATCCTCACGACTAGATTGGCCCCCGTGCGAAAGCGTCCCCGCCCCGTTGGTTTCGCCGCGCGCATACCGTCGCTCACACCCGTCCCTTCCGGCGATACGGCAGTACGGGAGCTGGTGGCAGTGCGCGAGATCGTGCATGCCTTTCTGACCGCCGACCGGCCGGAAGAGGTCTTCCAGTTCGCGCTCGAGCGCGTGAGCCCCATAGCAGGCGCGACGTTCGCTTCCGTCTATCTCATCGACGGCGCATCCGAACTCATGAAGCTCGTGGCCGCGTACAACTGGCCCGCGCAGTATCGCCCTTTTCTAGGCGAGATGCGCGTGCGCCTCGGGTCGGGGCCGAGTGGCGAGGCGGCGAGCGAGCGGCGTGCGATCCAGGTGCCCGATGTGATGGCGGACCCGGCGCTCGCGGACTGGCAGGAAGTGGCACGGGAGCTCGGGTTCCGTGCTCTCATCGCGCTGCCGCTGCAGACCGGGAATCGCGTGCTCGGCGCGGTGACATTCTACTTTGCCGACGCGGGCGGATTCGGATCGGAGACGCGCGGACTGCTGCGCATCGCGGCCGATCAGATGGCGGCGACGGCGGAAAAGGCGGCGTTGATCGAGGACCTGCGCCGGGCGAACGCGGCACTCACGGAATCAAACGCGGAGCTCGAGCGACAGTATGTTGCCGTTCTCGAGGCGAGACGCGTGAAGGACGAGTTTCTGGCCAACATATCGCACGAATTGCGCACGCCGCTCACGGCAGTCATGGGTTACACGTCGCTAATGCACGACGGGCTCGTGGGCCCTCTCACCGGCGATCAGAGCACGACGGTCGCGCAGGTGAAGGTCGCGAGCGAACGGCTGCTGGAGCTCATAGAGGATCTGCTGGAGCTGACGACACTGAGGCGCGGCGAGCTCGAGGTGTCCGTCGAGGAGTTCGACGCACGCGATGCGATGCGCCAGGCGGTGGGCGCCACCTCCGACCGGCACGACCGTGTGTCGCTCCGGATCGACGAGCCACCGATGTTGCTTCCGCCACTTCGGACGGACCGCAAGAAAGTCGTGAAGATCCTGAGCAATCTCCTGAGTAACGCATTCAAGTTCACGGAGGAGGGTGAGGTTAGCGTAGGCGTCGCGGTGCGCGACGGCTGGGCGAGATTCCAGGTACATGACACCGGCATCGGTATCGCAGCGGAAGCGCAACGGCTCATATTCGAGGAGTTCTATCAGGTCGACGGTTCCGCGACACGATCGTACGGGGGGTCGGGCCTCGGCCTCGCGCTAGCCCGGCGCCTCGCCCGGCTTCTGGGCGGCGACATCGAGCTGATATCGCGGTCGGGCGAGGGGACATCGGTGACACTTGCGCTTCCGCTCGAGTATGCGAGTCGCGGGGCGTCGCGCGCAGGCGGTTGAGTGGAGCATGGACGCGGTGACCCGCCCTCCCAGTTGTCGCCCGGCTCACGCGATGTGAACTTCCGTCGTTGGCCGGTCAGGTGGGACGCCACCCCGACCGACCCCCAGACTTCCCCAGACCACAGTGACAACGATCACGATGAACATCCAGAAGGCGCGCACGACTCAGGAATACCGCACGACGCTCGACCCGGCTGAGGTACTCGCCGCGGCGAAGCAGTTCTTCACCCGCCGCAACAATATCTACGCAGCGTTCATCGACAAGACCGGACCTACATTCGTATCGCTTCGCGGGCAGGGAGGAGAAGAGGTTGTCGTTGGCGTGTCGCCACTCACCGGCGGCGGTACCCTCGTCACAGGCTCCACATATCTGTTCGACATGCAGGTGGCGCGCTTCTTCGCGACGCTGCCGCCTGTGCTCGCCGGTCCCGAGGTGGCGGCGTGAGCATCCCGTTCACCGCCGAGCTTCGCACGCGTCCGGGGGTGATCGGCGTCGGAGAACCAGGCACGCGGTCTGTCTCGATCAGGGTGCAGATGCCGGAGGTATGGGACACTGTCCGCGTGGATGCGCCGCCAACCGCGACGGTGCGCGAGGTGAAGCTGGCCGCGCTCGATGCGCTCTTGCCGGCGCACGACGATCACGACGCGTTCGTCATGAAATTGCATGGGTGGGAAGTTCTCGACGAGAGCGCTTCGCTTGCCGGCGCGGGGGCGGTGGACGGATCGATATTCCTCCTTACCAACCGCCGCAGGCAGCCGGTCCGCTGAGTGCGTCACAGAAGCCGGCCAAGGTTCCGGCGGGGCTCTCCCGGGATCGCGAGGAACTGCTGGCGGCGGCGGCGAGGCTGCGCGACGAGGTGCGTCGCCGGATCGTGGGCCAGGAAAGCGTCATCGAGGAGATACTCATGGCGCTCATGGCCGGCGGCCATGCCCTGCTTGTCGGCGTCCCCGGCCTCGCCAAGACGCTCATGATCCGCTCCCTGGCCGAGGCGATGCATCTCGACTTCCGGCGCATCCAGTTCACGCCGGACCTCGTGCCGAGCGACATCACCGGCACCGAACTGCTCGAAGAGGACTCGGCAACGGGCGCGCGTTCCTTCCGGTTCGTGCGCGGTCCGGTGTTCGCCAACATCCTGCTCGCGGATGAGATAAATCGCGCGCCGCCGCGAACGCAGTCAGCGCTTCTCGAAGCCATGCAGGAGCACCGGGTGACGGCGGCGGGAGAGACGATGCGGCTCCCCGAGCCATTCTTCGTGCTCGCGACGCAGAACCCGATCGAGCAGGAGGGAACCTATCCTCTGCCGGAAGCACAGCTCGACCGCTTCCTCTTCGATGTCCGCGTTGCATATCCGGGCGAGGACGAGGAGATCGCGATACTGCGCGCGACCACCGGCACAGCGGCGGAACCGCTCCGCCCCGTGCTCGATGCTGCGCAGGCTGTCGCGCTGCAGCGGCTCGTGCGCGAGGTGCCGGCCGCGGACGCCGCGCTTCGCTATGCTGCGGCGATCGCGCGCGCTACGCGGCCGGACGCGCCGGGCGCGCCAGATCTGGTGCGCCGCTACGTGCGCTGGGGCGCGGGCCCGCGAGCAGGACAGGCACTCATCCTCGGAGCCAAGGCGCACGCGCTGCTCGCCGGCCGCTTCGCGGTCGCGCCGGGCGACATCAGGCGCGTCGCCCTGCCCGTGCTACGGCACCGCGTGCTCTCGAACTTCGCGGCCGAAGCGGAGGGGATCACGCCGGAGCGGATCATCGAGGACCTGCTCGGCCGCATCGAGCCGCCACGCAGCGACATCCATCTCTGACAATGGTGCGTGCAGGTCGCTACGGCGCGCTGCTCGATGCACTCCGCGGCGTTCGCTGGATGGCGCGGCGACCGGCCGCCGCTGCGGTCGCCGGAGTGCACCCTTCACGCATGCAGGGCAGTTCGCCGGAGCTGAGCGAGTTCCGGCGCTACCGGCAGGGCGATGACCCGCGCCGCATCGACTGGAAGTTGCTCGCGCGGTCCGATAGGGTGTACGTCCGCATCGCCAATGACCGCTCCATCCTGCCGACCATGCTGCTTCTGGATGCGAGTGCGTCCATGGCGTTTCCCGCCGCTGGCGCGACCAAGTGGGATGCGGCGCGCATGCTCGCCGTCGGTCTCGCTGCGGTGGCGCATGCTGAGGGCGATCCCGTCGGCGTCGCTGTATCGGGTGGAGATTCTCCCGCCGCGCTGGCGCCGCGGACGCGTCGCGGTGTGGTCGCGGAGATGGCCCGGCTGCTGGATGGAGTCGCGCCGTCCGGCGCAGCGCCCATGGCGCCGCTGCTCGTGCGGCGGGCCGGGATCCCGCGCGTCGTGATCGTGTCCGACTTCCTGGGTGAATCGGACGACACGCTGCGCGCTGGCCGCGAGCTCACGGCGGGGGGAATCGAGGTTCACGCGGTGCACGTGGTGGCGCGCGAGGAACTGGAGCCGCCGTCGCGGAGCATGCTCGCAACCGACCCCGAGAATGCAGCGCTCCGCCGCACACTGGCCCCGGCTACGCGCGACGGCTACATCGCAGCGTTCGCGGAATGGCGCGATACCCTGGCGCGCGAATGGCGGTCGGCCGGTGCGTCGTACACGCTGGTTCCCGGAGATGAGCCCGCGGACCACGCGGTCCGCCGAATCGCCAATCCGCGCGCCGGTATCGGCGGAGGCGTGTCCGCTGCATGACGCTCCTGTCGCCGCTCTTTTTCGTGGCAGCCATCGCCGCGGCCGCCGGCGTGGTCGCGCTGCACTTTCTCACACGCGACCGGCCGCCGGTCGCCGACCTGCCCACGGCGCGCTTCGTCCCGGAGCACGCCGAGCGCGTCACGTCGCGTACGTTCCGGATGTCCGACGTTCCGCTCATGCTGCTCCGGGTTGCGCTACTGCTGCTCGCGGGACTCGCGCTCGCGCCCCCGGTGCTCTCGCCATCGCGCCGCGCGGTCGCGCGCGTGGTGCTGGTGGATGCCTCGCGCTCCGTCGCGAGCGCGGCGGAGCTGCGCGACAGCGCGCTCTCCGTGCTGGGCGAAGGCGACCAACTGATTCTGCTCGACTCGGCCGTGCGCCGCGTGAACGGCGCACCGCGCGATTCACTGCGCACGCTCGCGCTCTCGGGCGCGCGCGGTTCGCTCTCCGCGGGGTTGATCGTGGCGCTGCGGACGGCGGGCGAGTTGCGGGCGCGGGCGGACTCCGTCGAGCTGGTGCTCGTCTCGCCGCTCGCCGTCGAGGAGGTCGATGCGGCGACGCGACGGCTGCGCACCCTCTGGCAAGGGCGCGCGCGCATCGTCCGTGTGGCGGCGACGCCGGTCGGGGATGTTGCGGGCGGCGTTACAGTAAGCGCACCGGACGATGATCCCGTACTCGCCGGCGCCGCACTCATCGGGATTGCGCGCGCTGCACGCGAGGGAGGAGACGAGCGCGTCCGCATCGTGCGCGGCGCGCTCACCGGCGCTGATTCTGCCTGGGTGCGCGGCGACGCGCGCGTTCTGGTGCACTGGCCGGCGGACGGCGTCGATGCCGGATGGGACCCGCGCGAGGTCGTCGACACCGTCGGCGCGGTGATCGCCGGTGACGCCGTGGTCGTCGCGCCCTTCGCACGCCACGTGCTGCCCGGCGACGGGCGCGTGATCGCCCGCTGGGTGGACGGGGAGCCGGCGGCGCGTGAACGGTCGCTCGGCGATGGATGCATTCGCGACGTGGCTGTTTCTGTGACGGTGCGCGGTGATCTCGTGCTGCGATCCGGGTTCGCGGATCTGCTGCGCGCCCTCGCGCAGCCATGCGGGGGTGCCAGGAACGCGGCCGCGCTCGATAGTGCTGCGATCGCCTCGCTCGCGGGTGACGGCCCGTTGCTCGCGGCCGCGTCGATCGCCGCACCCCGCTCGACAACAACGCCCATCGTTCCCTGGCTCCTCGGTGCGGCGCTGCTGCTCGCACTGCTCGAGCCGGTCTTGCGTCGCGGCGGCGTCCCGGGCGGGCACGGGAACGCGGGCGGGAACGCGGGCGGGGGTGGGGCTGAGGGTGTGGGTGGGGGTGTGGGTGTGGGTGGGGGTGGCGGTGGGGGCGGGGACGGCTCGACCGCATGACACTCGCCGCGGAACGCGTGGCGTCGACACGAGTGCTCCTCGCCGCAGCCGTCATCCTCAAGGCAGGTGTGTGGGCGATCGGCCTCGCCCTGGTTGTGTTCGTCGTGGCCGCGACAGCGGACATCGCGATCGGACTCCCGCTCCGGGCGCGCAGCGCGATTCCAGCGCTGGCGTTGCTGGCCGCGATCGCGGCCGCGCTGGTCATTATCTGGCGCGGCCGAACCGTGCGCTCACGAGAGCGCGTCGCGCTCTGGGTGGAGGAGCGCGTGCCCTGGATGCAGTACGCCCTCGTGACATCGCTCGACCCTCGGTTCGCGAACGCGAGCGGGTCGCTCGACGCCGTCATTGGCGAGGCGCAGTGGGGTGGTGTGCTCGCGCTCGCAGCGGGACGCGCCGTGCGCGTGCCGGCCGCGGTGCTGCTCATCTCGCTGTCGATCCTGCTCGCGCTGCCGGATGCGGCCGTATCGCGAGTGCGCGACGCGCGCGACGGTGACGCGCTCGCGCGCGTGGCGATGCCGGGCACAGCACCCGCGAGCCGCCTGGAGACAATCGTTGTTGCGATCACCCCGCCGGCGTACAGCGGTCAGTCGTCCAGTGAAGTGCCGGATCCGGCGAGCGTCGCGGCTCTCGTTGGCAGCCGGCTCGTGGTGCGAGGACGTGGCGACACGGCCGGGATGACCGCCGCGCTTGGCGCTGACAATCTTCCAGTAGCAGACCGCGACGGGCAGTGGCATGTCGCCACCAACATGCCCGCGCGAGCTGCGGCGCTGCGGCTCCGGGACGGCTCCCGCGAGCGCCTGCTGGTGCTCGAGCCGCGGGTCGACGCGGCACCCGTGGTGCACCTCTCTGCACCCGCGCGCGACTCGGTGTTTCGCACGCCGAGCGGACGGCTGCCGCTCGCGGCCCGCGCGCGCGATGACATCGGAATCGCGAGCGCCGCCTTCGAGTACATCATCAGCTCGGGAGAAGGGGAGAGCTTCACCTTCCGGTCGGGCGTGCTCGGTGCGCTCTCGCCGAGCGCGGGCGATCGCGCGGTCGACATGAGGGCGGTGTTCTCCCTCGACTCCCTCGGACTCGGACCGGGCGATATCGTGCACCTCCGCGCGGTCGCGCGCGATGGCAATACCGTCGCCGGCCCATCGCTCGGCGCGTCCGGGACGCGAACACTGCGCATCGCGCGCAGCGGGGAATACGACTCCGTCGCTGTAGAAGGCGCAGCACCGCCCGCGATGGACAGCTCGCTGCTCAGCCAGAGTATGCTGATCATGCTGGCGGAGGCGCTGCAGGAGCGCAGGCCGCGCCTGGAGCGCGAGATGGTGATAGCCGAGTCGCGCGCGATCGCCGGTGACCAGGACCGGCTGCGCAAGCGCGTTGCCGAGGTCGTGTTCAGCAGGATCGGCGAGGACAACGCGGGCGAGCATTCCCACGGCGCGGCGGGAGCACACGACGAGGCCTCGCCCACGGAGGCGCTTCTCACTCCGGAAGAGCTCCTCGCAGCGGCGGAAGAGGCGACGGGGCACGCGATGGAAGGGCCGATCGACTTCGCAGAGGGTGAGAGTCCGGTGGTCGCCATCAACCGTCCGCTGCTGGAAGCGTACAACTTCATGTGGGCTGCGAGCCGCGAGCTCGGAGTGGGCGAGCCCGATCTTGCGCTGCCGCCCATGCGGCAGGCGCTGGAAGCACTGCAGCGCGCGCGTCAGGCGGAGCGTTACTACCTGCGCGGGCGCACGCCGGAAATCGTCGTGGACATCCCGCGCGTGCGGCTGCAAGGGGCCGGCGAGGCGGATCCCGCCCCGGGTCGCGCGCGCGTTGCAGACGAATCGCCGGCGGCGAGGCGTATCCGCCGATTCGCGGCGGCGCTCGGCGTCCTCGAGCGATCGTCCGCGTCCGGTGCCGGAGCCGGGGCGGCGCCGGGGGGAGGGGGGGCGGTCGATTCGCTGCTGCTGCTGCGCGTGGATGCTCTCGTCGATGCGCCGGTGCTCGCGGCCGCGCTGGGCGAGGCGATCGACGCGCTGCGCAACGGACGGGACGCCACGGCGCCGCTGCTGCGCGCCCGCCGTCTGCTCGCCGGTCCGGCGATCGCGCGCGACGCGCTCGGCGCGTGGGGGAGGGAGTGGTGACCGATTTCACCTTCGCCACCGCCCGGTACGAATCCGGCGACTGGGACAGCGCGCAACTCGTGGCGCCCAACATCATCGACACAATCGCACGCTATACGGCGATTGATGTCGCACCCACGGGAGAGGTTGTCGCTCTCGATTCCGATTCGCTGCTCGACTACCCGTTCATCTTTCTCACTGGGCACCTGCCAGTTCGATTCACGGCCACCGAGCGGCGGAACGTGCGTCGTCTCACGGAGCGCGGTGGTTTTCTCTTCGTGGACGACCACAATCACGACATCGACGGCGCGTTTCACAGGACGGCCATGGAGGAGATCGAGCGCGCGGCAGGTCCGCTGGCAGAACTTCCGAACGACCACCCGCTGTACACCGCGTTCTTCGACTTTCCGGAGGGACCGCCGGCCACGAGCCACGAACTGAATGGATGGGGCGACAATCTTGTGCACGAGCACCTCATGGCGGTCGTGGAGAATGGGCGGATCGTGGTGCTGTACTCGAACAAGGATTACAGCTCGGAGTGGAGCTATCACCCGGACAACAAGCGCTTCCTCTCGATAGACAACACCAGATTCGCCGTGAACATCATCGTGTATGCGCTCACGCGCTGATCGTTTGGTCGTGGGTGCCGAATGGGCGCTGCGGACGCTGAGCGTCGCGATCATTGCGCTGCTGCTCTGGCGCTCGCTGCGCCCCCCGGTGCCTGTTGACGCAGTGCCGGTCGCCGGCGCACGCGATCTGGTGGCGCGCCTCGAAGCATGGAGCAGCGTGGAGAGCCCGGCGGCGGTGCACGTGCGATTCGACAGCACCCCCGATCCCGCCGTCCGTGCATGGCTGGTCGCGTTGGGCAGAGCTGGTACGGCGGTCGGCTGGAGCGGCGCCGGAATCCCTGCCACCGCCATTGCGGTGGACGCCATCCCCGATCCTCGCGGGCGTTCACGTATCGCCGTCGCCGCCCCCGCCGGAACGCGCATCGCCATTGCGGACGCGGCCGGCGTCATCGACACCCTCCGCTCGGGGGGCGCGGTACCTGGCGTGAGCGGCAATGGAGCGAGTCTTCTCGCACCCGCGCTGGCAGGTGTGGTCTCGGCAGGGGTGGACGGTCAATGGGCGCGCGCGATGCTTCCCGCGCGCCCGCTCGCGCGCCCAGTGCTCCTTCTTGCCCGTGCCGGATGGGAAGGGAAGTTCGTCATCGCGGCGCTCGAGGAGCGGGGGTGGGAGGTGCATGCGCGCATGCCCGTGGCGCCCGGCGCCATCGTGCGACAGGGGATGCTGGGCGTTCCGGACACCGCGCTCTATGCGGCGGTGGTTGCCCTCGACAGCACCGCCGCTGCAATGGGCGCGGCGATCGTGCGTTACGTGAGGGACGGTGGGGGGCTCGTGCTGGCCGGAAGTTCCGCGGCCGTGCCGACGCTCGCAGCGATCGCGCCGGGCGCCGTTGGCCGGCGCGTGTCTGGTGCCGTGGCGGCCGTGAACGACAGCGCGCCGCTCAACTCGCTCTCGTTCTTCCCTGTCACGCGGCTGCAGGACGACGCTGTACCGGTCGCGCGCCGGCCGAGCAGCGGCGTTGTTGCGGCCGCGCGGCGCGAGCTGTCGGGGCGCGTGGTGCAGGTGGGGATAGACGAGAGCTGGCGCTGGCGGATGACGAACAGCGACGGTGCCGCCGATGCGCATCGCGAGTGGTGGTCGCACGTCGTTGGTGCCGTTGCGTTCGCGCCGCCGCCGCCGCCGCAGCAGCCGCCGCCGC
>JBOHTO010000081.1:0-51619 GCA_050733695.1 Gemmatimonadaceae bacterium
CTCCCACCCAGGCGACATGGCCATCAGGCCGGATCAACACGGCAGTAGGAGCGGTGACCGCGCCAAGTGCCGGAAGTTCCCACACGCCGTCGTATTTGGCGTCGATCGGTTGAACCCGATCCGCCCACGCAGCGATGTCGAAGCCGCCTGGCTCACCGAGGTTGAGCAGCACCGGCCGGGCATCGTGGAGCAGGCTGAATAGCCGCAGCGGGCCGTTGCCGGTGACCAGGTCGAGATCGGGCATGCGGCGCCCGAGCAGCGGATGTCCCTCGCCAAGGTCGTAATGGATGCCCAGGCCCGACATCTCCGCGGCCAATCGTCTGTGCGGCTCGTCCATGCTGAGCAACGCGGACATGGTGTCGCTCAACGCCTTCGTGCGATCGTCGGGGCGGCGAAGCGCGACCTGCGCGCCCCGATGCTGATCGCAGAAGTGCTCGCATGTGAGACGTGCTGAGCCGGTCTGGCGCATCACGGAGCAGAGGCGTCCCCGTGACGAGCTCGGCTGGTCACATCACGAGACACTGCTGCACGTATCCGTGAGCTGAGCCATTGCTGCTAACGCCACCGCCCCCGTCGCACCGCCCCCGTCGCACCGCCCCCATCGCACCGCCCCAGTCGCCACCGCCCCGCCGCACCGGACCTAGCGCGGCGAGCCAGCCACAGGCGCAGCCGACAGCGCTTCTTCCGTGATGCGCCGCGCCAGCGCTCCGGTCGCAAAGCTTTGCAGGTTGGACAGTACCACGACCATCAAACGCTCCTCCGGGATCCGCAGGATGAAGCTGGAGAACCCGTTGATACCGCCGCCGTGCGCCAGCGATGGCAGGCCGTCGAACTCCGTCACGCCCCAGCCGAAGCCGTATGGACGCGTGCTGCCATCATTCAGCCGAACGGGCGAGTACATGCGCTCGTATAGCGCGGGCGATATGAGGTGCTTGCCCTGCAGGGCTTCGTGCCAGCGAGCCAGGTCGTTGACACTGGAGTACAGCCCGCCGGCCGCGAGTGGCTGGGTCATGCTCAGGTAAGCCGCGTTCCGCAGCGTTCCGTCCGGCGCGGTGGCGTATCCCGCAGCGCGGTTGCGGATGATCTCGTCCGTGATGTCGTACCCGGTCGACGTCATGCCCAGGGGTGTGAAGATTCGCTGGTCCAGGAAGACGGGGTAGCTCAGGCCCGATACTTTCTCGATGATCGCGCCCAGCAGGACGTAACCGGAGTTGCTGTAGCGCCAGTCCTCGCCCGGCTGGAAGTCCGCCGGTTCGTCGCGGAACATGTCGATGACCTCATCCGGAGTCATGTCCTCGCGCCATCGCGGCGGCCAGGTTGGCATGGACGTGTAGCTGTGGATGCCAGACGTGTGGGTCAGAAGGTGCTCGATTGTCGCGTCGCGACCCGGAGCAGGAAACCCGGGGAAGAACTCCGCCACCCGGTCATCCAGCGCGAGCACGCCCTCGTTCACCAGCATGAGGACGGCCATCGACGTGAACTGCTTCGTGATGGAACCGAGGCGGAACCGGGTGTTCGGCGTGATTCCGACCGCGAGCTCGACGCTGGCCAGACCGTAGCCACCGCGGTGCATGATCAGGCTGTCCCGCGCCACGAGCACAGAGACGCCCGCACCACCGCTCCCGGCGATGGCCACACGAGCAATCGAGTCGACACCCGGGAGATGCTGTGCACGCACGCTTGCCGGCATCGTAAGGGCGAGCGCCAGGCCAAGCGCGTACGCTACGGCTCTACGATTCCCGTGCGTTCGAGCGGCTGCAGCCATGGTCTCACTCCTCTCCACTGTCCTGTTCACGCTCGATTCATTCCCGCCCGCGCCGCGCCCAGACAACGATGCGTCCGGACGCATACCGAAACTATCCGGCAGCTTCCTTCCGCGGCAAGCCCGTGGCCGGCGATTGTGTACAACTCTGGATACGCCACGCGCCAGCCCTTACCTTCCTGTGAAGCCTCGTCAACATGCCAGCACCCGCTCGGAGATCACGATGATCGCACGCCACCCCACCGCCGGCGCACGACGCTGCGCCACCGCGCTCTGCGCCTTGCTCGTCCTCCTGGCAAGCACGGCAGCGCGCCGGTCGCATGCGCAGGAGGCCGGCTTCGACGTCAAGCAGCAGTACGTGAAGCGGGACTACATGATCCCGATGCGCGACGGTGTCGATCTCTTCACCATCGTCTACACGCCGCGCGATACGACGCTGAGCTACCCCATCATCCTCTTCCGCACACCGTACTCCATCCGGCCATACGAACCGGACGCATATCGCGAGGTACTCGGCCCGTCAGCGGAGTTCGACCGCGATGGCTACATCTTCGTCTTCCAGGATGTGCGCGGGAAGTTCCGCTCCGAGGGTGAGTTCGAGGTGATGCGTCCGTTCATACCGGTCAAACGCGATTCCAGCGATGTGGACGAGAGCAGTGACACGTACGACACGATCGACTGGCTGCTGCAGAACATCCCGCGCCACAACGGCCGGGTGGGAATGTGGGGCATATCCTACCCCGGCTGGCAGACCGTGATGGGGATGCTGAACCCGCACCCTGCCCTCAGGGCCGCGTCCCCGCAGGCATCGCCCTCGGACATGTTCATCGGCGACGATTTCCATCACAACGGCGCCTTCCGCCTCATGTACGCGTTCAGTTGGCTGGCCGGGAACGCACGCAGCCGGACGGGACAGTCCACCGCGCGCGGGGCGGCGTTCGATTACGGCACACCCGATGGATATCGCTTCTTCATGGATGCCGGCGCGCCAGCGCGCATCGATTCGCTCTATTTCCACGGCCAGGTGCCGGCGTGGAACGACTTCATGCAGCACCCGAACTACGACGACTACTGGAAGGATCAGAACGCCCTCGAGGACCTCGGCACCGTTCCGGCCGACCTCCCGATTCTGAACGTGGCAGGCTGGTTCGACGCCGAGGATTTCTACGGGCCAATGAGCATCTACTACACGCTCGAGAAGCTGCACCCGGAGAATCGGAGTATCCTTGCCGTCGGTCCCTGGCTGCACGGCGGCTGGAACAGTATGACCGGCGATCGACTCGGCAACATCGACTTCGGCTCGGAGACGAGTCGCTACTTCCAGACCGAGATCCAGTTCCCCTTCTTCCAGTGTCATCTCAAGGATCGCTGCGGTGAACCGCTCGCCGAAGCCACGGTGTTCGAGACGGGAGAGAATGCGTGGCGGTTGTACGAGACGTGGCCGCCGCAATCCACGCGGGCACGCCGGCTCTACCTTCGCGCGGACGGCGGGCTGTCCTTCGATCCTCCGCGCGAGGCCGGCCATGACGAGTACGTGCACGATCCGGCGAATCCGGTTCCCTTCAGCGCCCAGACCCGCACAACGCAGGGTCACCTCTGGATGATCGAGGACCAGCGCTTCGCCGCAACACGACCGGACGTGCTGGTCTACGAGAGCGCCCCGCTGACGGAGGACGTGACCATTGCAGGCCCGATCATCGCAAATCTCTATGCGTCAACGAGCGGCACGGACGCTGACTGGATCGTGAAGCTGATCGACGTGCTGCCCGGCGACGCGCCGGACAACGATCCGAACCCGGCGGGAATCCGCATGGGCCACTTCCAGATGCTGCTCGCTGGCGAGGTGATGCGCTCGAAGTACCGCGAAAGCTACGAGACGCCCACGCCAATGGTCCCCGGCGAGATCACACACATCGAGTTCGACCTGCGCGACAGGTTCCACACGTTCAGGAAAGGGCACCGGATCATGGTGCAGGTGCAGAGTAGCTGGTTTCCCGTGATCGATCGCAATCCGGGCGTGTTCACGGACATCTATCACGCACAGGCATCGGATTACGGGCCCACGACGCAGCGTGTATACCGGTCGCCGCAGTCGGCATCGCACATTCTTGTGCACGTTCTCGCTGATCCCGAGGCGGCGACGCCGTAGGAGCGAGTGAGTGGGGATCGCCGCCGCGCGCCGGCCTGCCGCTGCGGGTTCCTACCGTGCCAGCGACTCCGACGCCACGCGCGCCGCCTCCGCGAGAACCGCTGCTCCCACCAAAACGCTCTCCTCCGCGGCGTGAAACCGTGGCGAATGAGCCGGGATCTGCTCGCCGCCTGGCTCTCTCGCGCCCACACGCAGAAAGCAACCGGGGATTCGCTCCAGATAGAACGCAAAATCCTCACCGCCCATGTTCGTCGTACCCAGCGGTACCACTGTACCGCTGCCGAGTACGCGCTCCGCGGCGAGTCGTGCCCACGCGGCCGGTTCCCGGGCGTTGACCACGGGAGGCGTGCCGCGAGTGATAGTCACACGCGCCTCGAGACCGTACACCGGCGCGAGCGAAGCGGTGATGCGCTGCAGTTCTGCAATGATCAGGTCGCGGGCCGCCGGCGTGGTGGCGCGTATCGTACCCGTGAGCGTCGCCTGTTCGGGGATGACGTTGGCGACCGTGCCGGCATGGAGGGTGCCGACCGTGACCACGCCGGGGAGTGCAGGGTCGAGTCGCCGGGATACGATCGTCTGCAGCGCGCCGACTAGCGCGGCGGCGCCCACCACGGGATCGGCCGACTCGTGCGGCCGTGCACCGTGGGCGCCCGCACCCGTGAGCTCGATCTCGAAACTGTCCGTTGACGCTGCGAGCGGTCCGGCCTGGGCCACCACGTGCCCGAGCTCGAAGCGCCGGTCCACGTGCGCGCCGAATATCGCCCGGACGCCGTCCAGCACTCCACTCTCGAGAATTGCCTGTGCGCCCTCTCCCAGCTCCTCGGCTGGCTGCAGCACGATGAGCACGTCGCCGATCGCGGGCCGTTCCCGCAGAAGAAGTGCGGCGCCCACTGCCCACGTCGCGTGCACGTCGTGCCCGCACGCGTGCATGATGCCGGAGTTGGTCGAGGCGTACGGCAGACCGGTGGCTTCAGTGATTGGAAGGGCGTCGATGTCCCCGCGCACGGCTACCGCAGCCGCCGAAGGATCGGTGCCGGTACCCGGTACGCGCGCTACCACGCCGGTTCCGGCGACGCGGCGGACGTCCGTCAATCCGATCGCGGCGAGTTCGGCCTGCAGCCGGCTAGCCGTGGCTTCCTCCTTCCAGGAGAGTTCCGGCTGGCGATGGAGATCACGCCGAAGGGCGATGAGCCGATCGACGGCCTCCGGTCCAAAGCCTCGGCGCAACCGCTCGACTCCGCGCTCCCATCCGTCGCTGGCCGATCCCGGCTCGGGAGTAGCGCCTCTTCGATCATCTGCCATGTGTCGTGCCGTCCGGGTAGGGGGGGATCGCCGCCCGCGCCGGAACAATGTCGAGGACGGGTGGAGGTCGTTCGTTGCGCCTTGTAGGTTGGGCAGGCTGCCTGCATATTACGCTGGCATTCAATACAGTTCCAGAAATCGTATACAAAGCTGTCCTTTGGGCTCTCTGCCCGGAGTCATGCCGATCCGGCCCTCTCTGCAGACGGCCCGATGCCCGATTCAACCCTGTCCTCGATACGATGACGTCATCCAGACCCGTTCGTGCCCGTCGCCCTCGCACGCGCCGCGCGCCACCGCCGGCGTCGCAGTCGCTGCCCGACAGCCGTCCGACGCAGGTGTACGAGCAGCTTCGTACACTCATCGTGGGTGGACAGATAGCTCCCGGCACGCGGCTCGTCGAGGTCGACATCGCGGCGCGACTGGACGTCAGTCGAACCCCTGTGCGGGCCGCTCTCCAGCGGCTGCAGCAGGAAGGATACGTGCTGCTCTCGCCGGGCCTGCAACAGGCGCGCCCCGTCGTTGCCCCGCTCACCAAGGAAGATGCGCGTGAGCTGTTCCATGTCGTGGGCGAACTCGAGGCCCTGGCCGCGGAAAGGGCTGCACGGTTGACGGCAGCGGTGCGCCGTGCGCTGGTCGCTGATCTGCGCGCTCTGAATCAGCAGCTCGGCGAAGAAGGGGAGAAGACCCGCCCCGACCACGCGCTCCTCCAGGATCTCGATGAACGATTCCACGAGCGCTACGTCGCCGTCGGCGCCGGCCCACGCCTTTCCGGTTTGCATGCGGCCGTCAAGCCGCAGGCACAACGCTACGAGCGACTCTACATAAGCATGCTGGGCAGCCAGATAGGCACCTCGGTCAGAGAACACAATACGATCGTTCGCGCGATTCGCGCCGGAGAACCCGAGGCGGCACATCAGGCGGTCCGCACGAACTGGCGCAACGCCGCCGAACGTCTTGCAACGGCAATCGCACGCGCGGGTGAACGCGGTGCATGGTAGACATGCAGCCGCGCACCCGGCAGACATGGAATCGTCTCCCATTCATGAGGAGGTAAGGTGAGGCAGACAATCGCGTACGCCGTTGCAGGACTGGTTCTCGCTCCCGTGTGGACTCCCGGGGCCCGCGCCCAGGAAACGGCGACACCGCCCGCGGAACCCGTTTCGTCGGCCGCCGTTCTGCGCGATTTCAGCGCATACGTGCGCGATGCAATGAAGGCGTGGAAGGTTCCCGGCATCGCGATCGCCGTCGTACGCAACGACACCGTCGTCCTCGCAGAGGGGTACGGCGTCCGCACGATCGGCGAACGCGATCAGGTCGACGAGCAGACACTGTTCGCAATAGGATCGGCATCCAAGGCCTTCACCGCGGCCGCGGTCGGAATGCTCGTCGACGATGGGGAGCTGCGCTGGGAGGATCCCGCCACGAAATACCTGCCGGGATTCCAGTTGTACGATCCTTACGTGACGCGCGAGATCACCGTGCGCGACCTTCTGACCCACAGGAGCGGTCTGGAGCGCGGCGACCTCATGTGGTATGGAACGTCCTACGATCGCGAAGAGATAATCCGCAGGGTGCGCTACCTCGAGCCGTCATGGAGCCTTCGTTCGACGTTCGGCTACCAGAACATCATGTACGTCGCTGCCGGCGAGGTCGCCAGCCATGTCACCGGCAAGCGATGGGACGACGTCATCCGCGATCGCATATTCGCGCCACTGGGCATGACGTCGTCACTGACGAGCATCGTTCCACTCGAGGGGCTTCCCAATGTCGCCACGCCACACGCCGAGATCGACGACAAGGTGCATGCGATCCCGTACCGCAACATCGACAACGTGGGGGCCGCAGGTTCGATCAATTCGCACGTTGTCGACATGTCGAAGTGGCTGCGCCTGCAACTGGGCAACGGCAAGTTCGACGGCGAACAGCTCATCAGCACGGGAACCGCCGCCGAGCTGCATACTCCACAGACAATCATCCGCCGCGAAGGCCTGTGGGGACTGGTGCACCCCGAGTCACACTTTCTCAGCTACGGACTCGGCTGGTTCCTGGCTGATTACAAGGGACGAAAGCTGGTGCATCACGGCGGCAACATCGACGGCATGAGCGCCCTGGTCGCCATGCTGCCCGAGGAGAAGACGGGGCTGGTAATACTCACGAACATGGATGGCAGCCTGCTGACGTACGCGCTCATGTATCGTCTGTTCGACGGCTATCTCGGCGCGGAGCCCAAGGACTGGAGCGGCGACTTCCTCAAGATAGTGGAGGGCCTGGAAGCCCAGGCTGAGGCCGCACAGAAGAAGCACGAGGAGCAGCGCGTCAAGGGCACCGAGCCGTCGCTCGCGTTGAGCAAGTACGCTGGCGTCTATGCCGACAGCATGTACGGGAGCGTGCTGGTGAACGCCGAGGACGATGGTCTGGTGGTGCGCTACGGTTCCGCTCTTGTCGGCGATCTCGAGCACTGGCACTACGACACCTTCCGTGCCGACTGGCGGGCAGATCGGCTCGGCGAGGCGTTCATCACGTTCGCCATTGGCGTCGACGGCAAGGCGGCGGAAGTGAAGGTCGAGAATCTGGCCGAGTTCGGGCGCGTGCCCGAGAAACCCGACACGGTCCCGCAGATCGCCATCTCCGAAGCCGACCTGGCGAAGTATGTGGGGACGTTCGAATCCGAGTCTCCGCCGCTGACGGTCGATGTTCAACTCATGGGCGGCTCGCTCAAGGCGACCATGGAAGGTCAGCCGCTGTACACGCTGATCCCGCTCAGCGCAACGCGCTTCCAGCTCACCGGTCCGCCCGGGATGCCGGCCGGCTACTATCTGGATTACAAGCTCGCGGGCGACAAGGTCGCGAGTGTGACGCTGGTGCAGCCGGACCCGCAACCGGCATTGACGTTCGTGCCGAAAGCAGGTCAGTGAGCCAGACGAGCGGCGGGATCGCTGCCATGTAGCGCACAAGATCGAACGATATCCGCACGCTCCCCTGCTGCCGCGGACATGGCAGCTCAGGCCCGCAATCACGGCCTACGACGCCGCTTGTGTGGCGCTGGCGGAGGTGCTCGATGCTCCGCTCCTGACGCGTGACGCGCGACTCGCGGCAGCGTCCGGCTCCACGGCGAGGATGGAACTCGTCTAGATCCAGGTCTGGAAAGAATTCCGCTCAGGGGCTCGGGCTACCTCCGCTCCTCGGCCCGCGCGAAGGTGATCCCGAACGCCCGCACCGCGCCGATGATCCCCGCCCCGTCGGGCATGAAGACAACGGACGACGGCGACAGACGTACATCGCTCCAGTGCGCGCGGAAGGTATCGAACTCCCAGTGGGTGAGATCGCCTTCCCGCCGGCCGCCGTACTCCAGATGGAGTGCTCCGTTCGAGCGTGCTGCGGTGACGATCACGTCACCAAAGGTCGCATTCGTGTAAGTACCTGCGTATCGCTCCAACGGCAGACTGGGATCGGTCCCATCGTCCCGGCCAGCCTCCCGCTCCCGCGCCTCCGCGCGCGCCTCATCGCGTCGCTCACCGTACAGTTCGAGCAGCTCCGCGCTCCAGTCGCGCGGCGGATTCCCGCTGAACAGGTCGAACACGCGATACATCAGCGCGTGCCGCAGTTCCGCATGATCCGTGTTCGCAAGAACGTATACGCCCAGGCGCCGATCCGGGATGAGCCCGATGATCGCGCTCATCCCGTCTATGCTCCCCGTGTGCATCGCCACCGCCTGCCCGTCGTAGTCGTGCAGGAACCAGCCGAGCCCGTAGGTGAAGAAGTGCGGGTCGACAACGGTCATCGTGGGATAGATGGCCGGATCGGCGATGACCTGGGGGCTCAGCAATTCCGTGTACACCGAGTCGCTCAGCAGACGCTTGCCGTCCACGCGGCCGCTGTCGAGTATGAAACGCATCCACTTCGCCATGTCGGATACGCTCGACCAGATCGAGCCCGCGGCCTTGACCGGATCTACCGTGCGGTTGCTGATGACGCGAAGAGTGTCGTCGATCTCCGCGTGCGGCGTGGCGACATTCGGCTGCCCCGCGAGCCCCGCGAGCGTCGGCTCTGTCGCAGTCATGCCGAGCGGCTCGAAGATGCGCGCACCCAGGAATGTTTCCCACGGCATACCAGATGCCGCCTGCACCACGTCACCGGCTACGGCGTACATGATGTTCTGATACACGAAATCGGAGCGGAACGAATACGCGAGCGGGAGAGTGCGGATTCTCCGCACGATCTCGGCGGCGTCGTAGTCGGCCCCGGCCCAGAGCAGGTCGGCGTTGCCCAGGCCGGCGCGGTGAGTGAGAAGATCACGCACGGTCACTTCACGCGTCACGTACGGATCCGAGAGCCGGAAGCCGGGGAGGTGCTCGATGACGGGATCGTCCCACCCGAGCTTGCCGTCATCCACCAGCATGCCGAGCACTGCGGCGGTCATCGCCTTCGTGGTCGAGCCGATGGCGAAGCGCGTTCCTGCATCCACGGATTCGGATTTGCCGAGCTCGCGAACGCCGTAACCTCGGGCGAAAACAACGCTGTCACCCTTCACGACAGCGATGGCGAGACCCGTGACTCCCCAGTCGCGCACGGCGCGCGTGACGTACGCGTCGAATCGCTCGAGATCTACCCGGAGTTCTGGAGCGGTCCGCTGCGCAGCGATCGGCGTGCTCGCTGCAACCGCCGCGAGCAGCGCAGCGAGAACGCGGCGGTGAGCGTTCATCGCGCGCCGCCCGGCGCACGCCGAATGACCATGCCCGGATGCCGTCCGGTGGAGCGGCCGTCCTCGAAGACGACCTCGCCATTCACCCACACTCGCGCGATCCCCGTCGAGAGCAGGTGCGGCTCGGCAGGCGTGGCCCGATCGAGCACGCGGGCCGGGTCGAGCAGTACCAGGTCGGCATACTGCCCCGGCGCGACGGTGCCGCGATCCCGTATCCCGACATTGCGCGCAGCCAGTGAAGTCATCTTGCGGATGGCCTCGGGCAGGCTCAGCACCTGTCGCTCGCGCACGTAGCGCGCGAGCACTCGCGGGAAGGCACCGGACCCGCGCGGGTGGCGGTCGACGAGGCCGCCATCGCTCGCGATGTTCGCAAAGGGCCACTGCAGCAGACGCTCGATGTCGCGTTCGTCCATGCTTGTGCCGATGACCATCTCCACGGCACCGTCCGGTGCGAGCGCCCTGCGCCGCGCACTGTCAGCCCTCAACGCCTCGGCCTCCCGGATGAGTGCGAGGTACGTGTGTGCGGGGTCGGTGCCCCGCTCTCGCGCGACGTCGGCGATCGTCATGCCGACGTACGCCGGGTTCGGCGCGTAACGGGAAAGCAGCATCCCATCCGCAGGCGCGAGCTGATCCAGGGCAAAGCGCGCCGCGGCTAGCGCCTCGGGGTTGTCGCCGAAGTTCCGCTCCGGAAAGAGGACCGTGAGCGAGGACTGCCAGTAGGGGTACGGATAGATGTCGAGCGTGACATCCGTCCCCGATCGACGCGCCCTGTCCAGCACTGAGATCAGACTGTCCGCCTGCCCCCAGAGATCGCGCATCGCGAGCTTGGCATGCGAGATCTGTACGGGGAGCCCGGCACTGCGGCCAACCTCGAGCAGTTCATCCACGGCCGCCCACAGCGCGCGATCCTCGCTGCGCATGTGACTGATGTACCGCCCTCCGAACTGCGCGGCCACGGTAGCGAGCTCGATCACCTCGGCGCGACTGGAGTAGATCCCCGGATCGTACTCCAGTCCCGTGGAGAGTCCGAGCGCCCCGGCCCGCATCCCCTCTGCAACCAGTGACTTCATGCGCCCGATCTCGGCCGGCGTCGCCTCGCGCCTGTAATTCTCGCCCATCACCTGGTAGCGCACCGTGTTGTGCCCGACGTAGCTGGCAAAGTTGAGAGCGCCCGGCAGCCGTTCGAGCCGTGTGAAGAACTTCGCCAGCGTATCCGCCGACCCGCCATCCTGCCCCACAATCGCAGTCGTTATCCCCTGGCTCACGTGCGCCAGCGCGTCCCGGTGATCCTCGATGTCGCCATCGGCGTGGCTGTGGGTGTCGATGAACCCCGGGGTGAGCGTGAGCCCGTGCGCGTCGAAGACCTCGTCGCCTTCGGCGCGCTGCAGGTCGCCGACGGCCGTGATCCTGTCGCCGACTATGCGTACGCTCGCCGGCCGCGCTACGGATCCGGTGCCGTCGATCAGCATGGCGTTGTCTATCAGAGTGGCCCGCGACGCCGTCTCGCCCTGGGTTCCTGCCGCGGCCGGTAGCGTCATGCCGGCTCCGGGCCCGCGCACGATGCGACCCGGCTTTGCCCCGGTGTGAGTCCCCTCGCTCACGACGGCCGCGCCGTTGACAAACACGTGCCGAACACCAACCGAGAGCTGATGCGGGCGGTCATAAGTGGCGCGGTCGGCGATGATGTCGGGATCGAACACGACGAGGTCGGCGTAGAAACCCTCGCGCACGAGCCCGCGTTCCTGCAGCGACAGCCTGATTGCAACCGCTGACGTCATCTTCCGGATCGCTTCCTCGAGCGGCATCACACCCTGGTCGCGCACGTAGCGGCCCAGGATGCGCGGGAAGGTGCCGTACGCCCGCGGATGCGCGAGATAACGGGCCGAGTCGGGATCGATGCCGCTGGCGTCGGTGCCGAACTTGATCCATGGCTGGCGCATCTGCAGCACGAGGTTCTCCTCCGACGCGATGAAGAACATCGCACCGAGCTGCGCATTCTCCGCGAGAGTGAGATCGATCAGCGCGTCGACCCAGTCCTGGTCGCGCGTCGCCGCGATGCTGGCCAGCGACTTGCCCTCGAACATCTCGAGCTCCGGACTGTCGAAGCCGGACACGATGACACCCTCCGGCGTCGCGAGCTGACAGAGATTCTCCCACGGAGCGCGTGGCTCTCCCTGCTCCATGATCTCGGCTTCGATCTCGGCACGCACGGCCGGGTCGCGCAGATTCGAGAGAAGTCTGTCGTCAGCCGATGCCCATGGCGGTGTGCAGGCGGCGAGGGCGGTACCACCTGCTTCGTAGGGATACATGTTCGCCTGGACATCGATTCCAGCCTCGCGCGCTGAATCGATCTTCGCGATCGCCGCCGGTATCTTCGGCCAGTTGCGCCGGCCGGCGGCCTTGAGGTGATAGACCTCGACGGGCACGCCGCCGTCCCGCCCAATGCGGATCGCTTCATCCAGCGCCTCGAGGAACTGGTCTGCCTCCGAGCGCATGTGGGTGATGTAGATACCACCGTAGGGAGCGATCGTCCGCGCGAGTTCGGTGAGCTGCTCCGTGGTCGAGAAGTTGTCGGGGGGATAGATCAGCGCTGTCGCGAGCCCGAAGGCGCCGCTCTGCATCGCGTCTCGCACGACCGCGCGCATCGTGTCGAGCTCTGCCGGCGAGGGCGCGCCCTGCTTGGCGCCCATGGCGTAGGCACGGACGGTCGCCGAACCCACGAACGATCCCGCGTTGACCGACATCCCGTTCTGCTGCATCGCCTCGAGCCAGCGCCCGAAGCCGCCCCTCCCGCTCAACTTCACACCGTAGATGCTGTCGAGTCGTGACTCGGCGTAATCGGCCGCCGCGTTCAGCGCCCGCGTACGTTCGTTCGTCGGCGCATTGGTCCAGCCCTCGCCGAGTATCTCGGTGGTGATGCCCTGTGTCACCTTGCTCACCACCCGGCCATCGCCATCGAGCAGCGCTCCGCGCGAGTGGCTCTGGATATCGATGAAGCCGGGCGCGACGACGAGTCCGCGGGCGTCGATGCGGCGAGCGGCGGTCGCACCGGACAGCGCGCCCCGGGGTGCCATGCGCGCGATCCGGTCTCCGCGGAGGCCGATGTCGCCGTAGAACCAGGCGGCCCCCGTGCCGTCGATGATGCGACCGCCGGTGATGACGGCATCGTATCGATCGCCGGCAGGCGTCGGCCGGGTGGAGACCTCCGGCGCAGGGCGTCGTGCTGCGGGAGCGCAGGCCAGGAGCATCGTCGCGGCTGCCATGGCGAGCGCGGACAGGGCGGTGCGGCCGGCGCGTGTTCCGGCCCCGGGAAGGTGTATCGAGAGTGACACGGTCGTTGTGGCTCCGGTACGGGGCGGCGGGTTGCGGACGGGGATCGCGCATCGAAACTGGCATCCGCATCCGGGTTTGTATACACTTGCGCACCCCGTATATGCACATGGCTGCGGCCCGGCGCAAGGCACAGGAGCGTGCAGTCCGTCCGGCGCCAGCCGTACTCCTCGAAAACACCGGAGACCGAACACATGTCGGACGTGCTCAAACGCACACTGCGCGCACGGGACCTCGTGCTGATCGTCATCGGAACCGTGATCGGCTCCGGCATCTTCGTGGTTCCCGGCGCGGTGCTGCGGCAGAGCGACGGCCGCGTTGGCGTGGCGCTGGCCGTGTGGTTCGTCGCGGGCGCGCTCTCGCTTCTCGGCGCCCTCACTTACGCCGAGCTCGGAGCGGCGAGGCCGAGCGCAGGAGGACTCTATGCGTACATCCGGGACGCCTTCGGCCCCCTTCCGGCTTTCCTCTATGGGTGGGCGACGTTCTTCGTGATATCGAGTGGCTCTGCGGCGACGCTCGCGGTCGCGTTCTCCGGCTATCTGGACCAGCTCGTGCCGATCGGCCCTGTGACCTCGAAGCTCGTGGCGGTCCTCATGATCGCCGTCGTTGCGGCGATCAATGTGCGGGGGGCCCGTCAGGGCGCTGACGTGCAGAACTGGGGGACGGCGATCAAGGCCGGGGCGATCGTGCTCCTGAGCGTCATGCTGCTCGTCTCGGGCAGCGGCCTCCAGGAGGCGCGCCTCGCGGGTTTCTGGCCCGATTCGATGTCCGTCTCGGTGCTCTCCGGTGTAGGGCTCGCGCTTCTCGGCGTTCTCTGGGCATACGAAGGCTGGCAATACGTGACGTTCTCCGCCGGCGAGGCACGCGATCCCCAACGGACGCTGCCCCGCGCCATCATCGCAGGCACCGCTATACTCATCGCGATCTATGTGCTCGCCAACGTCGGCTACATCGCGGCCCTCGGTCCGGACAGCGCGGCGGCGACCGACCGGATTGCGGCAGAGGCAGCAGGCACGCTCTTCGGGCCGGTGGCCGGGAAGATCGTCGCCCTGGTAATCCTTGTTTCGATGTTCAGCGCCACGAACGGTCTGGCTCTCACCTCGCCACGTCTGTACTTCGCCATGTCGCGGGATGGCCTGTTCTTCCGTCGGCTCGCCGAAGTGCACCCACGATTCGGAACGCCAGCCTTCGCGATCGTCGCGAGCTCCATCTGGGCGGCGGTGCTGGCAGTGAGCGGGACGTTCGAGCAGCTACTCACCTACGTCGTGTTCGCCGGCTGGATCTTCTACGCGCTCGGCGCCCTGAGCGTATTCGTGTTCCGCCGCCGCGAACCGGACGAATCGCGGCCGTTCCGTGTGCCCGGATATCCGTTGACACCGCTCTTCTTCGTGGCCGCAGCCGCGGCGATCGTCACGAACACGATCTTCGTTCAGCCCGTTCAGTCGTTTCTGGGACTCGGCGCCGTGCTCCTGGGATTGCCGGCGTATTTCATCTGGCGCAGGCGCTCGAGGGAGATCACAGCAGCGTCCGCCGACCAGCAGACCCCGTGAAAGAGCCGGACACCTTCCGCTCGATGCGTACTCCACGGCGGGAATCGCGGCCAGTACGTGATCGTGGTTCCGTCGCACGACGTCGTGATCGTGCGCCGCGGACGCCGTGGACTCGGGAGTTACATCCGGCTCAGGGCGCGCGCGAGGAGAGTTGAACCTCGGGATAGATGGACGAGGAAGAATCGAGAACGGCGGGATGCTGTCCACCCTCCCGCTTGACGTACGTATCGAAGAACGCGAGCAGATAGTCGTTCATGATCCGCTGCATGCGCGCGCCATCGATCGAGCCGAGGAAGCCCATGCGCCTGAAGACGGGCGAAAGCAGCGAAAAATCCGTGTAGTTGAAGTGCGTGCTGCCCTCGATGTTCACGCTGTAGGCCGGACCCATCGCGCGCTCGTATACCGGATCATTCAACCCGGCGATCGAACTCGTCATGAACATGAACGGTACCCGGAGTGGAACGTCGATGGGATCGCCGTACTGGGTTCCGTCCAGGTTCACGCCGGCGCTGCACCGTGGCTCCACGACGCACACCTGTCCCGCCGTTGTCCCGCCGAACGACATTCCGAAAACCCCGACGCGCGAGAGATCCAGCCTGCCGGCGAATGCAACGCCGATTGGCGCATCGCGCGTGTCACCGGCCGTGAAGCGTGTCAGCTCATCCAGCACGAAACGGGTGTCCTCTGTCCACACCCGAAGACTCTCGTGCAGGAGGCGCGGCTCGGAGATCGCCTTGCGAAAGAGCAGCGCTCGCTCCGTCCTGTCCGTGCTGGCGGCGAAGCTGCGCAACGCCTGGGCGCTGGTCCCCATCCCGCGAGCGATCGAGTCCATGCGCGTCGCACTCACGGCGACGACTCGGCCGTCGGGAAATGCGACCGCAACGGACTCGTATGGGTGAGCGATGCTGAACACCGCATAGCCGTGGCTGGCGAGCTCCTCCATCTGCACGGTGTTCTGTCCCGCGAAACCCTGATTGATGCCGTGAGAAAAAATGAGCACCGGGAATGGCGCCGGTGCCGCGGCCGGCGGTGCTCCGACGTACGCGTGCGTGCGCACGTGCGCGAGGTGATCGAACAGGAACGCGGGCAGCCCGAGAGCCGTTGCGATCCGCGGAGCGATCAATGGCGGTCCCCAGAACATCGCCCGCTGGTCACTCGGAGCATCCGTCGGATACCACGCTTCAACCATGACCTCACGCCGGTCTGTCGTACTGGCGCTGAACAGCTCGTCGCGCGTGCTGTCGATGAGCGCAAACCGCGTGAAGCCCACGGCGTGCCGCCCGGTTGGTTGCGGCAATCTGAAAACGGGGAACAACGCTGGTAGCAGTGCGGCGACGATCAGACCGAGCGTAGCCGATGCGGCGCCGCTCAGCCGGAGTGCAGTGGCGGCGCGCGACCGCGGCCTGTCGCTGGCAGCGCGCGCGCGGGCGAGCGCGATCCCCATGACAAGGACAGCGAGGACGTACGCCGGCACCATCTGCCACCGGTACCCCTCGACGAGCACATGCGCGACGCCGATGAGTACCGGCAGGACAGTCAGCGGCCGCCACCACCGGGGGCGCCGCTCGGGGGCAAGGAACAGTGCGCCCACGACCGGCACCAGCGACAGAAGCATGACGACTTCAAGCGGTCGCATCTTCTCCTCGCAGGCGGCTCACCACTCGCAGTGCAGGCTCGGCGAGCTTCAGTCCACAAACTCCCTTCATGGGATTACCGGCAGGTCGATTCGCGACGCGTGCACGCGGTTCCGCTGGATGTGCAGCGTTGGCGGGTTCGCCGGGATCATCGGAAAGTGGTCGATGTCCGCTCCAGCGATTGCGACGCGAATTCGTCGACCCTTGCGAAAGAGGTACGATGTGGGAAGCAGGTCGAACGACAGCTCGGCTACCCCTCCTGGCACGAGCGGCATCGCGTCGTACTGAAGATAGCTGTGATAGGGAATGATGGACGCGTACGCGGGTGGCTCACCGCTCTCTTTGCGATGGAGCGCTCGCAACGCTCCTTCAGTTACATAGTGAACCTGCCCCGTCTCGTCGACTTCCTCGAGATACACGAAGAAGACTCCGTCGGCGGCTGTGGAAGTGACGAACAGTGTCACGACGGGATGCCCCGTTACCTCGACGTCGTCGGACAACGGCTGCGACGTGTAGACAAGCAGCTTGCGATCCTCGGTGCTGCGATCAGGATACACTACCGGAGGACCGCCCACGAGTGTGTTCCAGCGCGATCGCGGACCGGTGCTGGCCGTGCTGTCCACCAGATAGGCGTCTGCTCCATCAGTGCCGCGCGGCGGGTTCGGGCTGAGACCGTTCGCCGAGGAGAAATACCAGGATCGAGTCCGTGTTCCCGGTACCGGCCATGCGTTCGCCGTCTTCCACTCTTCCTCGCCCATGGTGTAGTAGTGCACGACCGGTTCGCCGGCGATTCCCGTTTCGACTCCCTTCAGATGCTGCTCGAAAAAACGGAGCAGTTCATGGGTGTGTGGGAAGCTCGAGCGCAGGGTGCCCGCTGACGGGCTATAGTACGATCCCCCGCCGTGATTCCACGGGCCGAGGACAAGCCGGCTTCCGGGCGTGCGCACGGCGCGAAAACGCAAGGCCGCGGCGCGCGCATATGCGCCGTCGTACCATCCGCTGTAGCTGTAGATGGGCACGCCGGTCGCCCGGATGTCATTCAGCATGGCATGCGGGCTCAAGTCATCGAGCGTCCAGCCAGCCAGTGCCGTGTCATCGCGGAAAACCACTCCGCGCAGGTTCTCGTAAATATCCGGGTTGGCTGCGTGCTCACGAACGGCCTGCGCGAGCAGCACGTCGCCCGAGTCCCCGTCCACAGGCCTGCTTCCGACAAAGAGCCGCCGCGCCGCTTCCGGCAACTCGTTGCGGTCTATCGGTCCGATCGCCCGCGACCACGTCAACATGAATCCGGTGTTGGGAATCCCGCCGGGCAGCGCGATGTCGGTGTACGCGTCGAAGAACGAGAACTGCGGCGCTATGGCCCTGACCGCCGGATGTCGGTTCACCAGAAGAAGCTCGGCCGTCGTGCCGACGTAGGAGACTCCCGTCGCGCCCACTTTGCCGTCGGACCACGGCTGCCGGATGATCCAGTCGACGACATCGCTGCCGTCGGCGACCTCGATCGGTCCCAGCTCAACGTCGCGGCTTCCGAACGACGCACCCGTCCCGCGCACATCTACGATGACGTAGGCGTACCCGCGCGACACGAAGGCAGAGACTCTTCTCCCTGGTCCGTCCAGACTGTCGCGAAACTCGGGACGGGGTTGAAGCGAGCGACGATAGCGAGTCTGCTCGAGGATGGTCGGCAGCCGCGTGCCCGCCTCCATGCTTCGCGGGAGATTCACGTCGATAGCGAGCCGGACGCCGTCACGCATTGTGATGTAGCGGGAGTCGCGAACGACGCCATCGTAGCGCGGTGCCGAAACAGGATCAGAATCGCTGGCCCACCATGCCGAATCGGGAGCTGCTGCTGCAATGCCGGTCGCCGATACAGTCGGGCGCGGGGCGTCAGCCTGGGCCGGCGTCGCTGGCGCGGATGTCGCGTTCGGCTCCGGGCGGGGAACACAGGCCGTGAGCGCGGCGACCAGGAGCCAATTACGCGCCAGTCGGCTCATCTGTGTTCGCGCGCGCCGCGCCCACCGACCTCTCAATGCGATCACGCTACGACCCGCGCCGGACAAAGCCGATGCCGCGCGCCCGGCCCATGCTCACGGAGAATCCGGTGATGCGTGCACCATCACCGCGGCTGAATCGAACCAGCATTGGTCCCGCTGTGAAGGCGTCGACGAAGGCCGGTTCGAAGCGCGTGTCACCCAGCGAACGGTGCTCCAGAACGAGGACGCTGTCGCGGACTGCCAGCTCCCAGGTCGCCGCCAGCTCCTCGCTGTCGTACGTCCCGGCGTACGCGGCCAGCGCGCGGGCATCGATCGTCGCAGGCGGCATCGGCTCGTACGTGACAGCCGGGTCGCCGTCGATCGTTTCCTTGAGCGCGAGCGCTGCGCCCTGCTCCGGGGCCTCGAACGCGAGCGTTATCGGATAGTCGGGGGACTGGAAGCGATCCCCACCCAGAGCGCGCAATGGCAGCGCGCTGCCGGAGATGTGCAGGACAAGGCGGCCGCTGTCGATCGCGACGCGCCGGAACGCGCTGGTTGCCTCATCGAAGTACAGACCCGTGTATCGCGCAAGCTCGGCTTCGACCGCCGCGGCATCGCGGGTCGCACTCGGAGGCGCGTCCTTTTCCGCGGCCTCCGCCTGCGCAGCCGCCCCCCTCCCCCCCCCCCGCCCGGGTTCCGGTTCGAGATGCTCGGCGAGAAGGATGTCGACCACCCGCCGGGCCAGCCCCGATGGATTGGCCGTCGCCAGGTTGCACAGTACCGCCACTGAAACCCGCTGATCGGGGAATCGAAGCAGTTCCGCACGGTATCCGGCCCAGCTCCCGCCATGGTGCACCCGGCGCAGTCCGCGGTATTCATCGACAAAGAGTCCGAGCGCATAGGTGATCGCCTCTCCGTCGTCGAGATGGCCGGTCGTGAGCAGATGCTTTGCGAGCCCTGGGCCGCCGACCTCCTTCGTGTAGAAGTTTCCATCCCAGAGCGCGAGGTCCTCGACCGTGGTGTGCACGGCGCCGTCACCCGTCTGCTCCCAGTTGGACATGTCGATGACGAAGCCGCTGCTGTCGCCCGGAGAGTATCCCGTCGCGCGGTCGGGAATGATCAGCGCATGGTCATGGCGAATCAGCGTGCTCGTCATTCCGAGCGGCTCGAAGATGCGCTCCCGGGCGAAGTCGGCGAGCGCCTTCCCCGGCCCCTCGTCGCTCCCGGTTGCACGCTCGACCACGACCGATGCCAGAAAGTAACCGGAGTTGCTGTAGTAGTGCTCGGATCCTGGCGCAAAGTTGAGGGCATCCTGGCGGACGATCGCATCGAGCGCTTCCGCATCCGTCGTCATGTCGGCGAATCTGTAGCCGCCCATGTACATGATCCCGATGTAGTCGCGAATGCCGCTGGTGTGTTGCAGGAGCTGGCGGATCGTGATCGGTTCGCCGTACTCCGGCAGTTCGGGGATGTACCTGCGTACGTCGTCGTCGAGAGAGAGTTTGCCATCCGCGGCGAGCAGCGCGATGCTGGCAGCCGTGAACTGCTTGGACGTGGACCCGATGTCGAAAACAGTTCGCGGCGTGATCGGCGTGCCATTCTCGAGATCGGCCATTCCGTAGCCGCGCGCATGAATGATACGGCCGTCGCGAATCACCCCGAGCGCAC
The DNA here is from genome assembly GCA_050733695.1 of Gemmatimonadaceae bacterium. Lineage (GTDB taxonomy): Bacteria > Gemmatimonadota > Gemmatimonadetes > Gemmatimonadales > Gemmatimonadaceae > JBOHTO01. The sequence goes on from JBOHTO010000081.1 coordinate 20,071, forward strand.
AGCCGGGAGAACTATCGCTGTCGAACTCCGCGAAGACGGAGTCGATGCGCGTGCTGTCCATGTGCAGGCCATCGAAGCGTCCCGTGACGCTGCTGGAAGTCGACTGTGCGCCTGCCACCATCGCCGTCGCAGCCAGCAGTGCCGGCAACGAGGCGAGCGCAGCGCAACGGAAGAACCGGGACCTGCTCAATGCTTCTTCCCATGAAGAACTGCTCGCGGCACGCTGCGATCTCGAGTCGGTGCAGCGTGTCAATGCGGTCCGGCGCGCCGCATGATTCATGGCGCCCGAAGCACCGCTGTGCGCGCCGTCAGGCCGTCGATGCGGTCCACGTCCACGTCCACACCAATCCCCGGCCGGTCGAGTGGCACTCTCACCATGCCGTCCCTGCTCATCGTCCACTCCGGAGTCACTATGTCGCGTTCCCAGTAACGGGCACTCGGACTCAGGTCGCCCGGCTTTGTGAAGTTCGGAAGACTCGCCAGCGCGACGTTGTAGGCCCGGCCTATTCCGCTCTCCAGCATTCCGCCGCACCAGACGGGTATGTCATTGTCGGCGCAGAGATCGTGGATCGCGAGCGATTGCCTGAAGCCACCGACCCGGCCCGGCTTGATGTTGATGATCCTGCCACTGGCCAGTGTGATCATGTCCTGGGCGCGGTCGACGCTCGTGATGGATTCGTCCAGACAGATCGGTGTGCGCATGCGCCGCTGCAGCTCGGCGTGGCGCACGAGATCGTCGTGCGCGAGCGGCTGCTCGATCATGATGAGGCCGAACTCGTCCAGCTCCTGCAGTCGATCCGAATCCGCGGGAGTGTATGCGTTGTTGGCATCGACCATCAGGGGCGCACCGGCGCCCAGCGCTTCGCGGACGGCCGCAACGTACTGCACATCGCGGCCCGGTTCCACCTTGAGCTTGATCTTCCTGTAACCGGCCGAGAAGGCCGCGCGCGCACGTTCCACGAGCGCTGCGGGATCAGCTTGAATGCCGAGCGAGATACCCGTCTCTATCTGCGGGCGCGTCCGGCGCGCACCCGCGATGAAGGCGGCAAGTGATTCGCCGGCGCGCTCGGCGCCGACCGCCCACGCACCCATCTCCACGGCCGCCTTGGCCATGTTGTGACCGCGGAAATTGCTTTCGAGCGCCGCATGCACCTCTTCGGGGCCCCCCAGGGCGACTCCGAGCACCCGCGGCGCTATCCACTCGGTGATGGCGAGCCAGGCGGTGTCGATCGTCTCCCAACTGTAGTTGGGCCGCTCGCCGGCCACGCACTCGCTCCATGTCGAGTGACCGTCGCCGTCATGCAGCTCGAGCAGCAGGATGCGACGTTCCGTGACGACGCCGGAGGAGATGCGGAACGGCTCGCGCAGCGGAAGGCGTATCTCCCGCAGCTCGATCTGCTGAATGCTCGTGGTTGCCTGCGCTGCCGGCGAACGGGACACATGCGACGGAGCAGTCACTTCTCCCGCCGTAGCTCCATGTACGAAGTGAGCGCGAAGAACAGACGAGGCTCGGTGTTCAGTGCGCTGGCCTGGCCGCTGAGCGTGCCGTCGTCGTGCAGACGAAGATCAACCAGTACGGAATGGGGGTGACGGCGGGCATCGGCGGTGGGGATCGTGCCGGCGAAGCGGCCGGTCAGGTTGCCATCATTGTATGCGACAGCGTTCAACAGCGTGCGAAGCTGACCCTCCATCAACACGTGCACGTCCCCATCCGGCTGCACGACGAGCCGGATCGGCGTCGTGTTCTCATACGTCCGCAGGGTACCGGCCCATTCGCCGAGCAACTCCGGCGGCGGCTCGAAGTCAGACTGGACGTTGTCCGCCCCTTCGGCCTCGCTTCGCGCGCGATACTCCTTGAGCGCCGTCGCATAACGCGGGAGCACGGCCGCAGCGAGTTCCTGCGCGATACCGCGAACCGATCTGCCCGCGCTGCGGTTCGTCAGCACGACGATCGCGACATCCTCCGCCGGATACAGGTACAGCGCAGTCGAGACGCCGGGCATGCCGCCACCATGCGAGACGCGACGGAAGCCGAGGTCATCACTCGTGATCGACCATCCCAGGCCGTAGCCCGATTCGGTCGAGCCCGGCGTCTGGATGTGCTGCATTGCGTCGATCGTCGTGTCGTCCAGGATCGGCCGTTGGTCCGACAGGCTGTTCTTCAGGTGGAACATGCCGAACCGGACCAGGTCGTGGGCGCTCGAGTACACGGCCGAGCCGCCGTCGTGATCGAAGTCGTAGTACGGGATTGGCTGCTGCTCCGCGTCGTAGCGCTGGGCGGCGTATTCTTCCAGCCCGGACGCGATGTGCACGGAGGTGTGCGTCATTCCGAGCGGGAGGAAGACCTCTCTGCGCATGAACGTCGCGTAGCTCTCCCCGGAGACGCGTGCGATGATGTGGTCGACAATACCGTAGCCCAGATTCGAGTACTCGAAGACAGCACCGGCCGGGTTGACCAGCACGCCGTAGCGTGCGATCGCCTCGTCCATGGTACGTTCACCGTACTGCTCGTCGGCGTAGAAGAATTCGTAGTGCAAGGGCAGACCGGCGGTGTGGCTCGCCACCCGCCGCACGGTGGCCTCGGATGCGTCACCCGCAAGGCCGTTCAACCTCCCCGAGCCGAGGTAGTCGTTCGCGGATCGATCCAGATCGATCCTGCCATCCTCGACGAGCGTCATCAGTCCGGTCGCGGTGATCGGCTTGGAGATCGACGCGAGCGAGTACATGGTGTGTTCCGTCGCCGGGATCTGCCGCTCGCGGTCTGCCCAGCCGAAGGCCTCCTCCCACAGGACGCGGCCGTCCTCCGCAACCGCGACCGCCACCGACGGCAGTGAATCCTCCTGCATCACCTGGAGGATGCGGGCGCGTGCCGTGTCGAACCGGGAATCCTGCGCATTCATGGACCCTGGCGCTGCCAACACGCAGATGCCCAGCAGCCCGGCCCGAGGCCATTTCACGGGCGCACCAGCCGATAGAGGGCCCGCCCGGTATCGGGATCGCGCTGGAAACCGGCCACCCTGTAGCCGCGCTCCAGGTACGAGAGAAACGCGCGCCGTGTGGTATCCCGCCAGCGGCGCGCCACTTCGGGGTTGCGTTCGATCAGAGCGATGATGTCATTGGGGACCTCCAGCCGCACCGCCGGTGCCCCGACGAGCTCGCCGTCCACGGGGATGCCATCGCCATCCAGCGGCGCGTTGATCACCGGTGCGTAATCCGGGCCCGCTCCAGTGATATTCCTCGTGCCTCTGGCAACCCCAGCGCCGGCTTCAGCATCATTCGCGATCGACGAGAGGCCGGACTCATCGTCCCCGGCCCCGTCGATACTCCATCTCACGATGAAGCGATCGGTGCCGAGCGCGCCGTGTACAGCACTACCGGTCTCCGCGCCGTACATGTCCGGGACGTACTCGGCGACGCGTGCGCCGAGGCGTATGAGGTTGAGATGAGCATTGCGCGCGACGAGCGGATCGAATGTCCAGTACATTTCCGCGATCCCGAGCGGCCGGAGACTCTCGCGCTGGAAGAGCTTGAGTCGCCGGCCCAGCCCGCGATCACGGGCTTCGGGCCTTACCGCGAGCAGGTCCGACCAGTGCACGAGCCGGCCGTCGCGCACTCCTGTCATCCCGAAGACGAAGCCGAGGACCCGACCGTCCGAAGCGAACGCGCCGGCCGTCACACCGCCAACGTACTGGGCCAGGCGGAGGATGGTCGCCGGCACGCGCTCGGTGAATCCTTCGCCCCAGGTCTCCGTCTGGATCGCCACGCATGCGGCGTATTCATCCGGGGACTGCACCCGGCGGATCGTGATGCCATCGCGGTCAGTGACAGATGGCGCCGACTCGATTTCCGGCGCTGAACCGAGCTGCATCTTGCTCCTGCCTCCGGACTGACGGGTTGGTCTTGCCGGTTGCGTTGGACACTATTTGGGATACAATTCTGCTTCACGCAATGATGGCCCGCGGCCAACCGGTTGGCAAGGGTGCTGTGACGTCTTCTCTTTCCTCCCGTAGCTTTGGCAAGCCCCCCTTCAACCCCATGCCTCAGCCATGTTCCTTCGCCTCCCGATATCCGCGACACGTGCGACTACCGGCGCGCCTGGCCGCAGCATGCTGCTGCCTGCCCTCGCCCTCTGCATCCCCCTCACCCTGGCTGCGTGCGCGGCGCGACCTGCCACCCAGGCGCCTCCGCCCCAGGCCGCGCCCCAGGCCGCGCCCCAGGCCGCGCCCCGTGCGGAGCCGCGAGCGGCCGACACTCCCGCTGCAACATCGCAATACGACGTGGTCATTCGGAACGGCCGCGTGCTGGACGGTGCAGGCAATCCCTGGATAGCGGCCGATGTCGCCATCCTTGACGGCCGTTTCGCGAGAATCGGCCACGTGACAGGACGCGGTCGCACGGAGATCGACGCTACCGGCCTGTACGTCTCGCCGGGCTGGATCGACATGATGGACCAGTCCGGATCCGTTCTCCCCCGCAACGGCCTTGCGGAGAACAAGCTGCGGATGGGCGTGACCACGGCGATAGGTGGCGAGGGAGGCACGCCCGTGCCGGCGAGTCGCCTGCCTGCGTATTTCGACACGCTCGAGCAGCGCGGTATTTCCATCAACTTCGGCTCCTATTTCAGCGAGACACAGGCACGTGGCCAGGTGCTCGGAGATGACAGCCGCGCCCCGGATGCGGGCGAGCTCGGTCGCATGCAGGCGATCCTGGATTCGGCGATGCGTGCGGGCGCGATGGGTATGACCACCGCTCTCATATACCCGCCGAGCAGCTACGCGACGACCGATGAGCTGGTGGAGATGGCAAGGGTTGCTGCTCGACACGGCGGCATCTACGCGAGCCATATCCGGGACGAGGGGAGGGGCGTCGTGGGCGCGGTGCGCGAAGCCATCGAAATTGGCGAACGCGCGGGCCTCCCGGTGGAGATCTTCCATCTCAAGGTCGCGTATCGGCCAGGGTGGGGAGTGCTCATGGATTCCGTGCGCGGGGTGGTCGATGCTGCGCGCGCGCGCGGTGTGGACGTCGCTGCCGACATGTACGTGTACACCGCGGGCGGCACGGGGCTCGAGGCGACAATCCCGAGCTGGGCCTTCGAAGGCGGCGAGGACTCACTCCTCGCTCGCCTTGCCAGACCGGAAACGCGAGAGCGTCTCAAGGACGAGATCCGAACCGGGTCGCCGGGCTGGTGGAACATCGTCGAAGCGGCTGGCGGCTGGAAGGGGATCGTGCTCGTCAATGCGAGAAACCCCGCGAACGAGAAGTACGAGAACCGAAGCATCGCCGAGGTCGCGCAGTCGCTGGGCAAGAGTCCGGCAGATGCCGCGTGGGATCTCGTTGTCCAGGGCGAAGGGCGCGTGATGGCCATCTTCCACATGATGAGTGAACAGGACATCGAGACCGCGCTCGGCTTCCCCTGGACGAGCATAGGCAGCGATGCCGGAGCGGCGCTCGAATTCGGTGAGGTCGACGTGCTGGGCCTGCCGCATCCGCGCAGCTACGGCAATCACGTGCGTGTGATCGCGAAGTACGTGAAGGAAGAGGGCGTGCTCACACTGCCGGAGGCCGTGCGCAAGATGACGTCGTGGCCGGCGACGCGTATGCGACTCGCGCGGCGAGGGACGATCAAGGAGGGGAACTGGGCCGACGTCACGATCTTCGATCTCGCTGCGCTCGACGACCGCGCGACGTACGAGCATCCTACGCTGCCGCCCACGGGTATCGAATGGGTGCTGGTGAATGGCGAGGTCGTGCTCGAGCGGGGTAAGCACACAGGAGCGCGGCCGGGCAAGGTGCTGTACGGGCCGGGGCGGAGATGAACGCGCTCGCTCGTTCGCGCTGGTCGCCCTACGACAGGGCCAGCGGAAAACCTTCCCGTTGCGCGGCTTCGGAGAGATGATCATGGAGCGACACGAACTGCAGCGTCGACGGCCGCTGACTGCTCGCGATCGAGGCCGACGCGAGCTGCAGTGCGTCGGCCGATCGCAGCGCGTGGGTTCGCAATAGCCGTTCAGCCAGCTCGCGCAGGAGCTCACTCGGCTGGACCTCGGCCCACCTTGTGGACAGCGCGCGGAGTCGCGCGCCGGCCTTCCTCAGATCGCGGCCGACCAGGTTGCCTTCACGCTCCAGCCGGGCCAGCGCGGAAGCGGCCTCCACTCGCGTCCCCCACCACGTCAGGACGACGGGATCAGCAGCGTACAACTTGGATACGCTTTCCGTGGTGTCCTCGCGAACCACCAGCGGCAGGAGGGCAGACGTGTCCCAGTACCTCACCAGCCGGAACGCCGTTCAGAAACAAGCCGGGCAACGGCTCCAGCCCCATGTCGGGGTCTGGGCGGCGGCGATGCAAGGATGTCCCGTCCTGCTTCCGCCGGGTGGGCGGTGCCGACCGTCACGAGGCCCGCCCGCACGAGTGATTCGAGTGCCTCATCGGCCGGCGCCGTGGCCCCCGTCACCGGCGAAAGGATAGCGACCGGCACTCCGCGATCGGCGATGACGATCTGCTTGCCGCCGCGAACGAGAGCGAGCAGCCGGCTGAGATTGTTCTTGGCGTATGACACGGAGTAACCACTCACATAGCTATAATAGCTATTACATCATGGCCATGTCAACGGATGGCGCCCGTCGCGTCGCGGGTGATGCGCGTTTATGCGGATGATCCGGGCTCGACGGAACTCGGGCCTGCGGTTTCTGTGGCTTCCTCCTTCCGGAGAGTTCCAGCTGTCGATTCATCGCCCTTCGGCGTGATCTCCTGCAGTCTACCCCGGTCGCGCGTCCGGCGCCTCGGCCTTCGCGATCAGCCTTGATTCGCGGATTCGCCTGCGCAGGGCGGCTGCGGCGCGAGCGGACTGCGACGCCTCGGCCAGCGTGTCGCTCAGCCGCTGCAGTTCGGCCGTCGTTTCGTCCCTCGCCGGCTCGGCGTGGCAGGCTGTCGCAATCTTCGTGTCGAGATCCTTTTCCACCTGCTTGAGCACGGGCTGCAGCGTTTCGGCCCGGTTGCGCTGACGCATTTGAGCACCCTCCATGGGAAGCCGCCATTCCTCTGTCGTGCCTCTGGTCTGAATGCAATGGCTGTGCCCGCTCGGCTATACCGCCAATCGGCCATCAGGGCCATCAGGCCATCGGCCATCCCTCCCATCCGCCATCAGGCCATCAGGGCATCGGCCATCCCGTCCGTCGGCCTTCCCGTCCCAAGCCCATCCCCGGAAAGACGCCCGATCGCGTGTCCTTCGTGCGAGAGCGTCCGCCCGGCCTCGCCGCGCTCCCGCGCTGATTCAGCGCGGAAAGCGGATGAGCGTGTTGCCCATGGGCTGCTCGCCGTGTCGCGTCACGGCCGGCTCACGCTCGCACGCCGAGACGAGGCTGGGACAGTGCCCCACAACATCGAACGAATGGTGGCTGTAGGGAATCCCCTCGCTGCCAAGTGGGGAGTTACCGTCCGAGACGTGAAAGTGCAGGTGCGGCTCCGTGGAGTTGCCGCTGTTGCCCACAAGTCCCACCACCTGCCCGCGCCGCACGCGATCCCCAACCTGAACACGCAGCGAGCCGGGCTGGAGATGCGCGTAGAATGCGTAGCGTTCGCCCTCGCCGCCGATGTCTATTATGACGTGATTGCCTCCGACGGTCTCGAGCGTGATCGGGACAGCCCGCGACGTGATGCCGGGCACGTTCTCGGGGATCCCGTCCTTCACGGCAACGACGATTCCGTCCGCGACGGCGAGTGCATCCTCGCCGTAGGCGTGGTAGCTGCTGTTCTCGAGCGAATCGCCAGTGAAGCGCCGGTCAGCATCGCCAACCTTCACGTAGTCGATGGCGAAGCGCTGGGCGATGGATGGCTTGCCGCCGACGGGAATGAGCGCACGGCGATGTCCCGACGTACTGGAAGGACCATTGCCCGTGAGCCATACACCGCCCCGCAGGGGAGGACCGATCGGCTCGGCGGGCGGATGTACCGGCGTTTGTGCCCCTGCGAGATGTTTGGTCTCCGCGCTGTCGCCGGTACCTTCGTCGATCGTGACGCGGTGTCGTAGCGCGGTCAGTGGACGCGCGGCATCACGATCGACGGGCACCCACAGGTACACGACCGCTCGAGAGCCTGGGGCGATCCTTGTCCGTTCGGCCGCCGGCCCTCCGATGCCGGGGCGCGCAACGTTGCGCCGGAGCGCGCTGTCGGCCACGGTCAACAGGACACGCTGTCCACCCACGTCTGTTCCGCCGGCGCTCCCCCTGCCCGCTCCCACACCGGTGCCGCGAGCAGCGCCACCGGCTGACCCGCTGGCTGCTGCCGAGCCGGTTCCTGCATACGATTCGCTCGCTCCGGCAACCACATCGACCTGCGTCAGCGTCACGGTATCCGCAGAGAAGTTCGTGACGTGCAGCTCGTGTACGAGAAAGGATTCGCCGTTGCCGGTGGCGAGCGTCGGCGGCTTGGGCACGCGCAGTTCGAGGAACGGCGGGAGTGAGGGCGACTGCGCCCATACCGCGCCAGCCGCAGCGCAGGCGAGCAGCAAGCCTGCACAACACGCTGCGCCGATGCGGGCGAGCCGTCCAACGAAGGATTCGGGATTCTGGATTGCCATTCTGCTAGTCGGGAATGTTGGGATTGTTGAGCCGCTCCACGTCGGGCAGCGGGAAACAGAGCTGGCTGCCGAACTCCGAACCCTTCGGGAACGGCGTACCCGGCGGCGGCACGAGCGGCAGATCGTAGCGGATGATATCCGCGAGCCGGTGACCTTCGAGGAACAGCTCGCGCTTGCGCTCGTCGATGAGGAGCGCGAGCACGGACGCCGCATCGTTCGGACCCGTATAGGTCGGAAGACCGAGCTCGGTTCGCCGCGCATTTATGATCGCGATGGCTGCGTCCGGATCGCCGGCCTCGATCTCCGCCTCCGCAATTATGAGCTGTGCCTCCTCGTAGCGGCCTATGGGGATGGGAGAGCTGACGTCCGGATACTTCGTGGTCGCGAACACCGGCGTGGAGTTGTCATGCCCGATCTCACCCGTGTCGAATACATCTACCCGAGGGTCTGGTACACCCCCGACTTCCAGATCCCGGAACTCCGGCCCCACCGTCGAGCCAAACTCACGGAAGAACTGCGTGTTGACGCGATTCTCGCGCCGGAATGCTGCCGATGAATAGGTTGCTTCGAACACGAAGCCCTGCGGCACAAGCGCCGCGTCGGCTCTCGCTCCGGCCAGATCGCCGAGGCCGCGCCTGGCCCGCGCCCTTCCCAGATGCGCAAGGGCCACTATGTCGCTAACGCCCGCTGCCGTGGCAGCCTCGATCGCGCGCGTGAAGCGTATTTCCGCCTCCGTCAACAACTGGTCGGTCGTCAGCTCCGGGCCGATATCGATCGCGCCGGTACACATCGTCTCACCCATGTATACAAGGCTGTAGCCCGCGTACACCGCGGCCACGGCTATGAGGGAATCGCGACTCGCAACCTGCTCGTCGGTCCACCCCTCCAGCAACCGGAGGATCGCATCCGCCTGGAAGCGCGCGACGGAGAGCGGCACATAGTAGCCCGGGTTCAGGATGCCGCCGTCGCAACTGGTCGTGGCGTACGGTCCTCCCCTCACCGGGTTGATGGAACGGCGGTCGTAGTCCCATCCGGACTCCGCGAACTGTGAATCGACGAACTCGTCGCTCACGCGTGCGGTCGCGACAACGTACTGGGCAAGCGCGCACTCGAAGTCGCCAACGGCGCTCCTGACGCGCAGGACGGCATACGCGGGATCGTCCAGCAGCTCGGCGGGCACGCGGCTGGGGGCCTCCTGTTCGAGGAGTTCACTGCACGCGAACAATCCCGGGACGCAGAGCAGAGCCGCCGCGAGCGTGGCTCGAATCCCGCGCGTACGCCCGGCGAAGACAGATCTCGATGAAGGATTACGCGGTGCACTCATTATTGGGTCCTCTCGCAGGCCGGGGCCTGGGACGAAGTCAGAAGGTCAGGCTGAGCGATGTGATGATCTGAGCCAGCGTCGGTGTAACGGCCTGATCGAAGGACACTATGCTGTCGATGTTGCTTCTGCTTTCCGGATCGAGGCCGGGATAATCCGTCCATGTGTGGAGGTTGCGACCGGTGACCGTGAGCGTCGCCTCGCTCGCCCCCGCGCGGCTGGCCCAATGCTCGGGGAAGGAGTAGCTGGCGGAGACTTCGCGCAGTCGGGCGAAGCTGGCGTCGGGGACGAAGGCGTCCACGATCGCCAATCCACCTGCGTTCTGCACGTTGGCCACGTAGCGCGGGTCGAAGTTCTCGGGTCGAACGTTCGCCTCGCATGCGGAGAATATTCCGCAGCGGAGCAGACCATCGGTATCCAGCAGCTTGTGTCCGCGCTTGAAATCGATGAGGCCGTACAGACGCAGGCGCCCGAACAGGGTCAGCGTCGTGGTCACGGCTCCGGTGAGCTTCGGCGTCGAAGTCCCCAGGAAAACACGGGGCGCCTCCGCGCATGGAAGAACCCGACCGTCGTTGTCCGGGCCGCCATCACACATGAGGTTGATCGCCACACCGCTGGCGTCCAGGTCGGCGTCCACCACCCGCTTCCCCCAGTAGCCACCTATCGGGTAGCCCTCGACGTGTCGCTGCGTGGGCAGGCCGAGCGATATGAAGGGAAGGCCGCCCAGGTCTTCAATGCGGTCGCGCGTGGTGCCGAGGTTGAGCCCCAGGTCCCAGGCGAGAGTGGAGCCACGAAGCACCTGCGCGTCCAGCAGCAACTCCAAGCCTCGATTGCTGGTCTCGCCGATGTTGACAAACTGGAAGCCGACGAAGCCACCCGAGGGCGGTACCCCTCGCAGCAGGATGGCATCCTTCGTTCGCTTGTTGAAGTACGTGAAGTCCACGCTGAGCCGATCGAACAGACTGGCCTCGAAGCCGAGCTCGAGTTCCTCTCCGCGCTCCGGTTTCAGCTCCGGGTTGCCGATGAACTGCGGGGTCACGGCGGGGAGATCGCCCGGTCCCGTGGTCGGGCGGAACGTACGCAGCGCGGAGAACGCTTCGGGTTGCTGCCCCGACGCTCCGAAGGCACCGCGCAACCTCAGCGTGTTGACCCAGCCGAGGTTCCAGAACGGCTCTTCCGACAGCACCCACGACGCGGCCAGCTTGGGGTACGTCGCCAGATCGAAGTCATTGCCGAAGGCGCTGTTGTTGTCGAAGCGAACGGCGCCCGTGATGAAGATGCGATCCTGCCACGCGAGCTGTTCCTGGACGAACGCGCCCAGCGTCGTGTTGGTGACGAAATCCTGGAAAGCGGTGTTTGTCGCGGCCGCGGCCACTGTCTCCAGGCCCGGGCCCGGGAACTCGAGCCCCAGCGCCGAGACGAGGTCTGTGCGCCGCCGGTAGAGCTGTCCGCCCACCGAGGTGCTGGATACCAGCCCGGACGAGATGGGGAGCTCCGCGGTCGCGCTGTAGTCTGCGGTCGTGTACGTGATCGAGCGGTTGTCGATGGCTATGAATCCTCTGGCATCGACCGCGGTGAAGAACTGAAGGAAATCGGGGTTGTCGACGAACTTCCCGAGTCCCTTGTTCTCCTCCTCGGTCTGATCCAGGCCCGCGATGAGGCGGTGCGACAGCCAGGAGAACGGGCGATGGTTGATGGTGAGGCTCCCTGTCATGCGTGCGATGTCCTGGGTGTTGACGTACACCTCCCTGAACACCTCCGGCGGTCCGAGGATGAACCCGCGGTACGGCGTGTCCTCCAGAAGCGGTGTGCCGTACAGCGTCGTGAAGAGGATCGACCCGCCGTAATCGTTTCCGAGATTGGTGCGCCCGCTCACGACGTTCACGCTGCTGCTCACATCGAAGCTCTCATGCGGCGAGACGGTCACGTTCGCGTGTCCGGTGTAGCGGGACAGTTTGTTCGTGGGTTCGATGCCGCGATCCTTGTCCCATGTAGATGAGAGGTAGTATCGAAGCAACGGCGATCCACCGCTCAGGCCGAGCTGGTACGTCTGAAGGTGTCCGGTCTCGAAGAGAGGGGTTCCGCGAGCCGCTTCCTGCTGGGCGCCGTTCCACGAAAGAACCTCGCCGCCGGCTCCGATCGCATAGTTCGTCGGAATGCGGCCCTCCACATCCTGAAACCAGACCGACCCCTGCCGGACGAGCGCCCTGAGCTGGGGCCGTCCGGACACACCGCGTTTGGTGATGATCTGGACCACGCCATTGGCCGCTTCCGTTCCGTAGATCGTGGCCGCGGAGGGGCCCTTGAGGATCTCGATGCTCTCTATGTCCTCGGGGCTTATGTCGTTGAGTCGCGAGATGACCGACCCGCCCTGGACGCTGGGGCCGGTGGCGATGTCGTTCACCACGCGAATGCCGTCGATGTAGATCAGGGGCTGCTGGCTCAGCGACAGCGTCGAGCGGCCGCGGATATTGATGCTGGGCCCGGACCCGAGACGTCCTGTACCAGGGGTGACAATGACTCCCGGTGCGCGGCCATTGATGAGACTGCCGACGTCGGTAGTGCCCGAGATCTCCACCGCCTCATCGGCGTCGATGGTGGCGACGGAGTTGCCGAGCGAGCGCCTCGTGGCGCCGACAACGGTCCCGGTTACGACCACTTCATCGAGGACGATGTCTGCGCTTCCCAGTTCGAAATCGGCCGTCGTTTCCCGATTGTCAGCGACGTTCACGGACCGGCTCTGCGCCTCGTAGCCGATCCTGCGGGCGACGACGGTGTGCGTCCCCGCGGGAACGCTGGTGATGCGGTACCGGCCGTCCTCACCGGTAGTCGTCCCCAGACCGGAGCCCTCGATGCGAACGACGGCGCCCTGGAGTCCGACGCCCTCGTCGGCATCGGTGACGCGCCCTGCGACGCTTCCGGCCAGGAGCACCGGGCCCGTCGGGCTCGCCATCTGCGTTTCTGCTGGGGCGCGGCCGGGCTCGTGCGAGGCAGCCGGTCCGGCCGCATCCTGAGAGTACGCAGCAGGCGCTGTGAAGAGGAGTTGGGCGCCGGCGAGGAGGCACGCAGCCATGCGTGATCCTCGGGAGACGCGCCGACCAGGGTTTGTTGTCATGCCACGCTCCTGTGCTTGGTTGGAGATTCCTGCTCCGTGGTCGTTCCGGATCGCGATCAGCGTTCACGTAGGCGCGAGCCCGAAAAACCGGGCCGGCCGCGTGCAGCGGTTCGGGTCCCCGCGGTGCCCGCATCCGAGTTTGTATACATTAACGCACCCCTATATGCACGCCGAGATCGGGCTGCGCAAGGGCGGGGGCCGGTCGCGTGTGGGGCGACGGCCCACCGCGCCTGATCGTTGCGCCTGATCGTTGCGCCCGATCGTTGCGCCCGATCGTTGCGCCTGATCGTTCCCGATAGCTGTGACGATCGGTCACGCGAACTTGACTCGCGGCGGTCCCGGCCGGATAATGCCTTCGCGTTGATCACGCGGCACTCGCGATCCTCCCGTTTTCTGATAGTCGGAGGATCGAGGGTGGCCGGCGGGCTCATCGCCAATTGTCACGGCATGGCTGACCGTGACCCGCGGCGTTGTCTCAATTCAAGAAAGGAGGGGACACATGAAACCAGACAGTGGTCCATGGGGCAGCTTTGCGCTCGGCTTGGCTCTGGCGGCGATGCTGGTGTGCGCTCCGACCCTCGGAGCGCAGGCCACGGGAACCGTCGAGGGCGTTATTACCGAGGTCGAGAGCGGCCAGCCGCTTTCGGACGCACAGGTCCGGATCGTCGGGACGACGCTCGGCAGGACGACGGGACGGGATGGGAGTTACGCCATTCCTGGCGTGCCGGCGGGCCCTGTGACGGTTCGCGCTTCGCTGATCGGATTTGCCCGCCAGGAGATGACGGTTACTGTGGTGGCGGGTCAGAGCGTAACCGCGAACTTCGACATGCGTGAGGTCGCGATCACGCTCCAGGAGGTCATCGTCACAGGGACCGCCGGCGGTCAGGAGAAGGTGAGCATCGGAAACGCCGTGAGCGTCATCAAGGTCGGGGATGAGCTCGAGGACGCTCCGATCTCGAACGTGACCGAGCTCCTCACGGCGCGCACGCCGGGCCTGACCCTAATGTCCAACAGCGGCCAGACGGGCTCATCCTCGAACATCCGCATCCGCGGCGCCGGCTCGCTGGCCGGTGGATATGCACCGGTCTTCTACGTCGATGGCATCAGGATCGAGAGCGGGCTCGTCGAGGATGCCAGCACATATCAGGGCGGCACCGCGCTGGACTATCTGAATCCGGAAGACATCGAGAGCATCGAGGTTATCAAGGGGCCGGCGGCCGCGACTCTGTACGGTGCCGATGCCGCCAACGGGGTGATCCAGATCATAACCAAGAAGGGGCGCCGCGGCGCACAGGGAGCCCAGTGGACCGCGAGCATCGAGGTCGGGGAGAATGAATGGACCGAGAACGTCGGTTCCAACACGACCTACTGGCGCTGCACCGCCGAACAGCAGCAGGATGTCGATGACTTCCCCGGGTGCGCCGTTGCCGCCGGGAATGCATCGCCGGACAACGTCCAATGGTGGGCCAAGGATTCAGACGGCGACCCGGTGCTTCGCAGCGGCATCCCGGAGAGCGACATAATAGATGTCGGCGACGGGACGTTCGTGATCCAGGACAACCCGCTCTTCCGCCACCCCGCGGCCCTCAGGACAGGCAAGATTCTGGACTTCGACCTGTCAGTGCGGGGCGGAACGGAGGCGATGGGCTATTTCCTCTCGTTCAACCGGAACGCCGAGGACGGCGTCTTCTTCAACAACTTTTCGCGGCGGATGGGCGGCCGGGCCAACTTCGACGTCCAGCTTTCGCCCACGTTCGATGTCGCTGCCCAGTTCGGCTATACTCGCACCCATTTGCAGCAACCGCTCGCGAACAACGCATCCGACGGCGTCAATCGGAACGGCATGCGCGGCCGTGCACGTGCGACGGACGATCCCTGGGAGCCCGGTTTCCGCGGTTTCAGCCCGTGGGTGTCCAACGAGTTCGACAGGCAGAACCGGCTGGAGCGGATGACAATCGGACTCACCGGGAACTGGGTGCCCTTCGAGTGGTTTCGGCACCGGCTCACGCTGGGACTCGACCGTCAGAGTTACCGTGAGACCGAGTTCTTCCGGCAGGATACGACGGGGCGCGCGCCGTGGGGCAGCACGGAAGCGACTGGGACAATCTCGCACGAGCTTCCCACGATTCACAGGTGGACGGCTGACTATTCCGGTTCCGTGGATTACGATCTGAATGCAGACCTCGCCACCGTCTCATCGGCCGGCGTGCAGCTCAACGCCCGGCAGTATCGCGGCTTCTTCGCCATTGGCGAAGGGCTGGTCGCGGACAAGCTGAATCTCGTGTCGGGTGCCGCCTCGCGCACGTCGGACGAGCAGCTCTCGGAGCAGACCTCGCTCGGTTTCTACGTGCAGGAACAGCTCGGCTGGCGCGAGCGACTGTATCTGACCGGCGCCGTGAGAGTCGACGACAACTCGGCCTTCGGCGAGGAGTTCTCCCTCGAGGTCTATCCCAAGGCTTCGGTCTCCTGGCTGATCTCCGACGAACCGTTCTTCAATCTCGCATTCGCGGATCAGGTCAAGCTGCGGGCGGCGTGGGGGAAGGCCGGAAACGCACCGGGACCATTCACCGCCGATCGGACGTACGGCAGCGGGCGGGGTGTGCGCGGTGATGAGCTCGTGAACACGCTCGGGACCGAGTCCTTCGGCAATCCCGACCTGCGGGCAGAGACTGGCGTCGAGTGGGAGACAGGATTCGACGCATCGCTGCTCGGCGGTCGCGCTGGAATCGAGTTCACCTACTACGACAAGAGAACCGTCGACGCCCTGGTCAGCATACCGGACCCGGGTTCGACCGGCTTCATCGACAACCACCTGATCAACGTCGGCGAGATCTCCAACAAGGGCATCGAGCTGTTTGTGAGCGGTACGCCCATCGACGTGCCCAGATTCACGTGGGATGCAGGCGTCGTGTTCTCCACCAACAAGAACCGGCTCGAAAGCTTCAACGGCTCCCGTACGGAGATCATCTTCGGCTCCTTCGCCGACGTGCAGCGGCACCGTGAGGGCTACGTCCTCGGCGGCTTCTGGGCGACGGACGTGGAGCGGGATGCCAACGGCGATCCGGTGCTACGCGATAACAATGGCGTCATCGTGACCGACCCGGACGTCGGGGACGTAACCGTCCTCAACAGTTGCAGGTGGGCGCCGGATGACCCCACCTGGAATCGCGAGGCCGAGTGCGACGATATCTTCGTGGGCCCGTCGCGACCCACTCGCGAGGCGGCGCTTACCAACACCTTCACCCTCTTCGGCGACTTCCGGATCTTCACGCAGTTCGACTACCGGGGTGGCCACTATCAGTGGTGCGCGATCTGCTCGATCAACAGCAGGGTTGACCTGAACACGTGGGACGTGAACACGGGCGGAACGGCGCTCAACCCGGACGTGTCCGAGGCCGACGTGCTGGCGCTTCGTTCGCTCCAGACCCTGAGCCATATCAGCAGTGCCGATTTCGTGAAGTTCCGCGAGCTGTCGCTCACCTATGCCATTCCGGAGAGGTGGACGCGGTTCGGGGGGCGGTGGTCCCTCACCGTGTCGGGGCGCAACCTCGCGATCTGGACCAGGTACGAGGGCCGTGGCGATCCCGAAGTGCAGTTCGATCCGGGGTCCGCATTCAGCATGACCGACTACGCATCGACTCCGCAGACTCGCCGTCTGTCGGTTTCGGCGCGGGTTTCCTTCTAAGGGGGCGCAGCAATGAGACGGATACACAGACAACTGGCAGGAACGTGTGCCGCCGGCGTCATCCTCGGGCTTGGCCTGGCATGCAACTTTGACAGCCTTCTCAAGGTGGAGAATCCCGAGGAGATTCCCGTAGTCGACCTGGACGATCCGCGGCTTCTCGATGTGCAGTTGAACGGCGTAATCGATGCTTTTCAGGATCAGTACGTCTCGCCCATCATAGAGTACTCCAATTTCCTGACGGACGAGATGCTGACCGGCCTCAACTGGGAAGATTACGCCCGGGTCAACCAGCGAATCGCGAGCTACCTCGAGGGACCTACAACCCAGATCTTCGAAGAGATGAGCCGCGCCCATCGCATGGGGATCAGCCTGTCCGAAAGGATACGCGTCTGGGCGGCTGAGGATCCGGATACTGACTTCGACCCTGCTCTGGCGACGAGCCTGGCGTTCACGGGATACAGCGCGGTGGTCCTGGCCGAGAACATGTGCCAGGCGGTCATCTCACCGGACCCGGACAATCCCAGCAGCACTGTGCTGTCGCAGCTCGAGATATTCGCAGTGGCGCTTCCGTACCTCACGGAAGCGTTGAGCCTGGCTCAGGGTGCGGGAGAGGATACTGTTGCCTACCTTGCCCTGACCGGGCTCGCCCGGGCGCACCTAGGGATGGGCAACTGGGCTGAGGCGGCGAATTACGCGGGCCAGGTCGACCCAGGGTTCGTGTGGTGGATGGAGTTCGTGGATATCGACGGGGGTCAGAATCCGCTCGAGAATACGAGCCACGGCGGAAACTTCACGCACGGGATCCACCCATGGTTCACGGGTGTTCATCCCAGCTTCGACGGTACCGGCTTCGACTTCACGGATAACGACGTGATCGCTCCGCAGACGGATCCGCGAATCCAGCACGCCGTCACGGATGACAGGGGTCATAATCGCCTCACCCGGCTGTACAAGCTGTTCCAGGGTCTCCGTTACAGCGATTACACGGGGGAGACCATCGCCCCGCCGTCTGCCGCTTGCCTCGAATGCACCGGCGCTGATCCGGACGAGATGCCGCTGATCGCCGAGTTCGGTACCGATGTTCTGCTGGCGGACTACGTGGAGACGCAGCACCACCTGCACGAGGCCCTCGCCGAGCTCGGCGGAAACGAGGCGGCGGTGCTCGCGTTCGTGAATGAACGCCGCGCGGTGGGCAACCAGGCGCCGGTTGTACTGACTGGTCAGGCCCTGATCACGGAGCTTAGAAACCAGCGCGCGCGCGACCTTTTCATGGGCGGCTTCAGGCTACCCGACCTCCGGCGCTGGACACGATTCGATCCCGGCAACGGACCCTTCGCCGGTGGAAGCTACTTCCCCACGGGAACGCATCCCAACGCCCAGTGGGGGCAGTACGGAGAATGGACGTGTTTCCCGATTCCGATCTCCGAGTACGAAGGCAATCCGAATCTCGAACGGCCGGCAAACCCGAACGTACCCCCGGGCATATGAGGGCCTTCACGACGTAACGCTGAACCGCGGGCAACCGCGGACGACTACGGTGGGTGGAAGGCGCTGCAGCCTTCCACCACACTGCGGCGGCCCCCAAGGCCGCCGCATGAAGAACGGAGGAGCGGATTCTGAGAATCGGCTTCGCTCTCGCGAGCTTGGTGCTCTCGCTCGCCCTACCCGAGCCCGCCGGTGCGCAACGGCTTCGCGGGCGCCTCCTGGACATCGAGTCCAACCAACCGGTCGCCGCAGGACTCGTGACGCTGGTGGCGGCGAATGGCACGAGAATCACCACATCCGTCACCGATGAAGGCGGCTACTGGTTCCTGGATGTCCCAAGGGCGGGCACCTACTACGTTGCCGCCAGACGCATCGGATTCCAACCCTGGACGGCGGGACCGCTCGAAGTGAAGGCGGGCGATGACCTGAACTCGGTCTTCCACCTTCGTCGTCTCCCCGCCCTGCTCACGCCGGTTGAAGTCTCGGCGCGGGCAACGCAGCGATACCTCGAGCTCGCGGGTTTCTACGAACGGCAACGCGCAGACTTCGGCCACTTCATGACGCCGGAGGCAATCGACAAGCGGCAGGCCGACAGGGTCACCGACCTGCTCTCGGGCGTTCCCGGCGTCAGAGTCGTGTCCATGACCACCGGAAGCGTCGGCGCGCTGTACGTGGTACTCCGCGGCAGCAACCTCTCCTACGGCGGTGTGTGCAGACCGCGTGTCTACGTCGACGGTCTCCTCTTCGCTCTGGGAGATTCACGCCCCAGACAGCGCGTCGATCTGGAGGGCACTGAACTCTTCCTGGAGGACGAGATTCAGCAGCTCGATCAGGGCATGAGCCTGGACGATGTCGGCCATCCCTCCACGATCGCCGCCATAGAAGTGTACCGTAGCTCCAGCCAGGTGCCGGTGCAGTTCGGCGGGACGAGCGCCCAGACGCTGTGCGGTGTGATCGTCATCTGGACCCGCACGGGAAGGATGCCGGGCGGTCGCTGAACCGCAACGTGCGCTTCCCTACAACGACCTCAGGAACCTCAGCACGTACTCCTGCTCCAGCCACGACAGATCGGCAAAAGCGTCCCGCGGTCCCCGTGCCTCGCCGCCATGCAACAGGATTGCCTCCCGGAGATCGGACGTTCGGCCATCGTGCAGGAGTCTGTCCCGATGGCGAAGACCCATCAGCAGCTCTGTCTTGACTTCGGACGGCGACGCCGTTCGCCCGCACACATCTGCCAGAGCCGGCCCCACGTCGTGCAGCAGGAGATCGGAATAGAGGTCCACCGTCTTGCGGTCGAGAGCAGGGTTGTCGTGCGGACCCGTTCGCATGGAGGGCGTGTGACACGCCGAGCAGCGCAGCTCCGCGAATGCCCGCTCTCCGGCCGCGAGCGTATCGCCCCGCGCCGGCGATCTCTTCTGGGCAGCCGCTGGCGCGGCGAGGAACTGGACGAAC
Source organism: Gemmatimonadaceae bacterium (assembly GCA_050733695.1). Taxonomy (GTDB): domain Bacteria; phylum Gemmatimonadota; class Gemmatimonadetes; order Gemmatimonadales; family Gemmatimonadaceae; genus JBOHTO01. Next base: position 39,705 of record JBOHTO010000081.1, read on the forward strand.
GCCGTCAACAGGTCGACGGTGCGCTGATCCACTTCCGGATCGGGCGCCGGATCCGCATTCGGGGGTAATGGCGCGCCGTTGACTGCCGTCTCCTCGCGCATGGCCGGCGTGGTCAGGCCCATCTCCAGGCGAAGAGCGCTCTTCCCGGTGAACTCCTCTATCGTCGCGAACTCGGCCTTGCGACCGAATCGGGCCAGTCGACCGTCTGCCGTTCGACCCGCGCGGCCCGATATACCGTCGCGGTCAGCGTCGCCCGGGTCCTCGGCCGCCAGAATCGACTCCTCGGAAATCTGTTCGATCAATCCTGCCCCGAAGAGAAATGGGGGCGTGAAGCGTCCGATTTCCGTGGCGGCCGCGGGGATCGCCTGGCGCTCCACCCCGTGGGCGCGCAGCAGCGGGGTTGCCTGGGTTCTGACATTCTCGCCGCCTTCGCGCTCGAGCAGGTCGCACTCTCCCGGCCCCATGTAGCGCGTCGCCTTCACCACGCGCTCGAATCCGGTCGTGCCGCCCGTTGCGGGCGAAGTGTGACAGGCACTGCACTGGTTCTCGTTGAACAGGGGGCCCAGCCCCTCTTCCGGCGAGTAGACCTTTTCGAACAGCGAGCGCCCGGCGTGAAAGCGCGACAGGTCCGATCCGCTCAGCCCCGGCAGCGGGGTGCCGGCCTCTCCGGTCGCGCGGTCACCTCCGGGTGCGCAGGCGAAGGCCGCGCTCAACAGAGCCACCAGCAGCGGTGTCCGCGGGCGCAGGCGACGGCCCCGGCTCACGTTCGCTGCGATATCGACCGCCCTGTCGGATCGTGGGCCGCGATCAAGCATGCAAGGGGTGGCATCGGCGCACGTTACGCAGTGGTTTCGAAGCCGGCAAGGACCCGCACGAGCTCGAGGCCGGTGCGCAGCCCCGGCCCGCGCGTGTAGGTTTACGCCCGTGGCGATCGACGTCTCTTCACTGAGCAGGCGCTTCATCTCGCGCATTCTCCCGCGCGAGAGCGAGAAGCGCGACGATCTCATCGCCGGACCCATTCGCGGCGAACTGCTGGGCGCCGAGCGGCTCGCCGAACGCGCGCGCACTGTCGCGAAGGCGCAGCGGCTTGCCGAGGGGGAACGCGGGCAGTGGCGCACGCCGCTGCTCGCCCGCCTCGACGGAACGAGGCGCATCCTCGACGACGCGCAGGCGCGCATCGGTGGCGCCGCAGAGCGCGACCTGGATGTCGGGCCGGCGGGCGAATGGCTGCTCGACAACTTCCACGTCCTGCAGGAGCACATCCGCGAGGTGCGCGAGAGCCTCCCACGCGGCTACTACCGCGAGTTGCCGGAGCTCGCGGCGGGTGCGCTCGCGGGATACCCGCGCGTCTACGAACTCGCGATCACGCTCATCTCGCACACCGAAGGCCGGATCGACATCGACAATGTCGACCTGTTCGTGGGGGCGTTTCAGAAGGGCGCGGCCCTGTCCATCGGAGAACTGTGGGCGGTTCCCGCAATGCTCCGGTTGGGCCTCATCGAGAACGTGCGGCGCATGGCGCTGCGCACTGTGCAGCGGCTCGACGAGGTGCGTCGGGCCGATGACTGGGCCGCCCGAATGCAGGAGGCCACGGAACAGGGAGAAGCTGCGCTCGGAGCTGCACTGAACGATTTCGTGACTGTCCCGCCCCCGCTGACTGCGATATTCGTCTCACGCTTCCTGCACCAGCTCCGCCTCGCGCGCGGTTCCTTTCCGCCGCTGGTATGGCTGGAACAGTGGATCGCCGACGAAGGGGGGGGGGTGAGCTCGGAGGAGGCCGCGGCGCGCTCCACGCAGCGGCTCGCGCTCACGCAGATCACGATGGCGAACAGCATCACGAGTCTGCGCGCGATCGCACGCATGGACTGGCAGACGCTGGTCGAGCGCCAGAGTGGAATGGAGGCCGAGCTCCGCAAGGATCCATCCGGCTTCCACGAACAGATGACCTTCGCCACTCGCGACCACTATCGCCACGTCGTCGAACGGATCGCGAAGCGCACCGGCCTCAGGGAGGAGGACATCGCCCGCCGCGCCGTCGCGCTCGCGGCGCGCAGGAACAACCCGCGCGCACGCGGCACCCGCACGTCAGCCGCCGGCGGGCCGGCCGCCGGCACCGACAGTGGCGATCTTCGCAGCATGCACGTGGGTTACTATCTGATCGACGACGGGCTTGCCGAACTCGAAAGAGCGACCGCCTACCGGCCGGGCGCTCGCGAGAGCGTGCACCGCTGGGTGTTGCGACACCCGAATGTCATCTTCGTCGGCGGCATTCTCGCCGGAACCGCGGCCGCGCTCGCCCTGCTGTTCCTGCTGGCCGGCCCGGCCGCGCACGCTGCATGGATCGCGGTGATTCTGTTCGCCCTGATCCCGGCAAACGACATCGCCGTCAACGTGATGAACCAGCTCGTATCCGCGTTCCTGCCGCCGCGGATGTTGCCCAAGCTCGATCTGCTCGAACACGGCGCGATCCCGCCGGAGTTCCGCACGGCGGTCGTCATCCCCACGCTCTTCGACAGCGTGGACACCGTTCGCGACGCGCTGGAAACGATCGAGGTGCAGTTCCTCGCCAATCGCGATGCGCACCTCCACTTCGCCATCCTGAGCGACTTCACGGATTCGGCGAGCGAGAGCCGTCCGGAGGACGCTGCGATCGTCGCCGCCGCCGCAGATGGAGTGCGCGCCCTTAATGTGCGCTATGTGGGCCACGGACAGGACGCCTTCTATCTCTTCCACCGCCCCCGCCGCTGGAACGAGCGACAGGGCGTGTGGATGGGGTGGGAGCGCAAGCGCGGCAAGCTCGCGGAGTTCAACCGGTTCGTGCGCGGTGATGCTGGCGGCGCGTTCTCCGCCATTGTCGGCGACCCCGATGCCATCCGTCAGGTGCGCTACGTCATCACGCTCGACTCGGACACGGTTCTCCCCCCCGACGCGGCACCGCTTCTCATAGGCGCGCTGGCACACCCGCTAAACCGCGCCTTCTACGATCCTGCGCGCGGGCGCGTGGTGCGGGGCTACGGCATTCTCCAACCGCGCGTGGGTGTGTCCCTGCCCAGCGCGCACCGGTCGCGCTTCGCCTCGATCCATTCCGGACACCCGGGCGTCGATCCCTATACGACAGCGGTCTCCGACGTGTACCAGGACCTCTACGGCGAGGGGAGCTTCACCGGAAAGGGGATCTACGACGTCGATGCATTCGAACAGGCGACACGCGGCCGCTTTCCCGAGAACACGCTGCTCTCGCATGACCTGATCGAAGGGAGCTACGCTCGCGCCGGTCTCGCCACCGACATCATTGTCTACGATGACTATCCAACGCGGTATCTCACGTACACGCGCCGCAAGCACCGCTGGATCCGCGGAGACTGGCAGCTTCTGGACTGGCTGACGCCACGCGTGCCGGGCCCCGACGGCGCGGAGCGCAATCGCCTGTCGGTCATTTCCCGCTGGAAGATCCTGGATAACATCCGCCGGAGCACGGTTGAGATCGCGCAGCTCCTCTTCCTGATCGCCGGCTGGACGCTGTTGCCCGGTTCTCCACTGCGCTGGACGCTGCTGGGGCTCGGGGCGATCGCGGCGCCGTGGATCGTGTCGCTGCTGCTGGCGGCCGTACGACCTCCGCTCGACAAGTCCTGGCGCGCGTACTATGCGGCCGTCGGCCGCGATGCCGTGACGAGCGCACAGCAGGTCGCGCTCGCGATCGCATTCCTGCCGCATCAGGCGTGGGTTTCCGCCGATGCCATAGTCCGTACTGTCTGGCGCCTGTCGGTAACGAAACGACATCTGCTCGAGTGGCAGACATCGTCGCACGCCGAACGCTCGGAGTCCGGCGCGGGGCGCGCCACGTGGAGAAGGATGTCACCCGCGATCGTTCTCACGGCGGGCATCGTGCTTGTCCCGGCGCTCGTGGAATTCGCGCGACCGGAGAGCGTTTCCGCGGGCTATTTCCCCCTCCCGGAAATGATCGGTGGCGACGCGCGCTGGCGACTCTGGCGCCTCGCTGCCGGCGCGCTTCCTCTCATCGCGCTCTGGCTCGCTTCCCCCGGGATCGCACTCGCCATGAGCGCGCCCGCAGTGCGCCGCGAACGCCGTCTGCCGCGAGCCAGCCGGAGGGACGCGCTGCGCTACGCTCTGCTGCATTGGCGTTTCTTCGACCGCTTCGTCACTTCCGAGAGCAACTGGCTTGCCCCGGACAACTTCCAGGAGAGCCCCACACCGGTCGTGGCGATGCGGACCTCGCCTACGAACATCGGGCTCCAGCTCCTCGCGGTCGCCAGCGCGTTCGAGCTCGGCTTCAGCACCCTGCCGGAGATGACACGGCGCCTCGAGCTCAGCTTCCGCACCCTGGAGAGGATGCGCCGCTTCCGCGGGCATCTCTACAACTGGTATGATCTTCGCGACCTGCGCGTACTCGAACCCGCGTACATCTCCACGGTGGACAGCGGCAATCTCGCGGGGCATCTCATAGCCCTGCGCCAGGCGTGCGTGGCGTTCGCCAACGGTCAGGTGCCCGACGGCCGTGGCGCTCGCGCCCTCGATGCAGCACTGGCCATTGCCGAGGAGAGATTGCGCGATCTCGCCGCATCGGACGCGGCTGATGCACCCGGGAGCGTCGAGCCCGTGGCGGCTGCGGCTCAACGCGTACACGAGGCACGCGTCGCGCTGCCGGCCGGCGGGCGCGCGCGTCAGACCCCCGGGTCACTCGCAGAGCTCGCGCCCTCGCTCATCCCGATTCTCGAAGACGCGCGCGATGTGCTCGCAACCTCGACCCTCGCCCGGGACGTGCTGTTACCGGCGGCGGAGTGGATCGAATGGGGTCTGCGCCGCCTCGCCGATGAGTCGGCGCTCGACGACGAGTCCGGCAGTGTGGGAGAGGAGCTCGTGTCGCGCCTGAACGTGCTCGCCGATCGGGCCTACGACTACGCGATGGAGATGGATTTCCACTTTCTCTTCGACGACGCGCGCGAGCTGTTCGCGATCGGCTACCAGCAGAACAGCCACTGCCTCGATGTCTCGTACTACGATCTGCTCGCTTCGGAGGCACGACTCGCCAGCTTCATCGCCGTCGCCAAGAACGACGTGCCACTGGATCACTGGTTCCGGCTCGGCCGGACGCTCACGCACGCCGCGGGCGAGACGGCCCTCGTGTCGTGGAGCGGGAGCATGTTCGAATACCTCATGCCCGCGCTCGTGATGCAGTCGTTCCCGTTCACTGTGCTGGACCAGAGCTGCGAGGGTGCGGTGAGGCGGCACGTCGCATATGGCACGGAGCGGGGCGTACCGTGGGGTGTGAGCGAGAGCGCGTACAATCTGCGCGACCGTCACCTCACGTATCAGTACCGTGCCTTTGGCGTGCCGGACCTCGCACTCAAGCGCGGGCTCGGCCGCGATCTCGTGGTGGCGCCGTACGCGTCTGCGCTCGCCATCATGGTGGACCCCCAGCGCGCGCTGGCTAACCTGGCGACCATGGAGGGCAAGGGCGCACTCGGCCGGTACGGGTTCCGCGACGCTCTGGACTACACGCGCCCCGATCCGGGGAAGCGCTTCGCGATCGTACAGACCTACATGGCGCATCACATAGGGATGGGCCTCGTGGCCCTGACGAACGCCCTGGCCGACCAGCTCTGGCGCCGGCGCTTTCATGCCGATCCACTCGTCCGGTCCGCCGAACTGCTGTTGCACGAGCGCATCCCGCGGCGCCTGGTTCTGCAGGAAGCGCAGGCGACGCGCACCGATGAGGCGCTTCCCGATCCCGATCTCGAGAGACCAGCGGTCCGCGAAGTGGATTCGACCGACACGGAGCAACCGCACATCGCGCTCCTCGGTCATCTGCCGTACACCATCATGGTCAGCCATTGCGGCGGCGGCTACAGTCGCTACGAGAAGCTCGCCGTCACGCGCTGGCGTGCCGACGGTACGCGCGACGCCACGGGCCAGTTCTGCTACCTCAGGGACGTCTCGGCCGGACGGACGTGGTCGGCCGCGCATCAGCCCGTGTGCGCGCCAGCCGACTGGTACCACGCGCTGCTCGCCACCGATCGGGTGACCTTTCACCGCTCCGACGGCGGCATCGAGACGCGCACCGAGATCGCGGTGGTTCCGGAGGATGCCGCCGAGGTGCGCCGCGTGACAGTGAGCAACAACGGAGGCGAGCCGCGCGAGGTGGAGCTCACGAGCTACGGTGAGATAGTGCTGACCACCCCCGAAGCGGATCGCACCCACCCCGCGTTCGCGAACCTGTTCGTGGAGACGGAGTGGCACGAGTGGTGTTCGGCGATCACCGCGACGCGTCGCCCGCGCTCGTCCCGGGAGAAGTCGCTCTGGTGCGTACACGTGGTGGATACCGGGAAGGATCGCGTTGGACGCGTGACGTACGAGACCGACCGCGCTCGCTTCGTGGGCCGCGGCCGGTCCACGCGCAATCCTGTCGCACTGGACGGCGATGGTCCGCTGTCGTGCACGACCGGCGCGGTTCTCGATCCGGTTTTCGCCATCCGCACGCGTGTTCGATTGGAACCCGGCCAGTCGGCGTCCGTCGCGTTCACCACGCTCGTGGCAGCGACACGCGAGCGTGCGTTCGAGCTGGCGGATCGCTATCACGATGCGCCGGCCGCGCAGCGCGCCCTCGACCTGGCCTGGACGTCCACACAGGTCGAGCTGCGTGAGCTCGACATCACGCCCGCGGACGCGGCCATCTTCCAGGAGCTGGCCGGCCATCTGTTCTATGCGAACGAGTCGCTGCGCGCGCCGCGCGAAGAGCTGGACAGCAACCATGGTTCGCAGCCGCTGCTCTGGACGAGCGGTATCTCGGGCGACTGGCCGGTGCTGCTGGCGACCATCGATTCACTCGAGGGGTTGCCGACCCTGCGGCAACTCTTCGCCGCCCATCACTACTGGCGCCGGCGCGGGATGATGGTCGATCTCGTGGTGGTGAACGCGCAGCCGTCCAGCTACCTGCAGGAGCTGAACGACAGGATCACGGCGACCATGTATGGATCGGGCGACCTCGGCGTGACGGATCAGCCGGGGGGAGTGTTCCTGCGACGGGCGGACATGCTGGGCGACGAGGCGTTTCTGATGCTTCGGGCGACAGCGCGCGTCCACGTGACGTGTGACGGCCGATCGCTGGGCCGTGTGGTCGACGCATCGCGGCCAGCCGAGGAAGTCGAGCTGGAGAACGGCGACTTCCAGCCGCCCACGCGTCCCTCCGGGCGACATACACCGCCGTCCACACTGACGTTCAGCCGGATCCGGGCTCGTGCACACGCGGCGAGGAACGTGGATGCTGCTCCGGCATCGCAACCACCGGCCGCAGGGCGCGGGCCGGCGGGCAGTGGCGTTCCCGGCGCGATGGATGGCGGTGCACTGCTCTTCGACAACGGGCTGGGCGGACTCACGTCTGAAGGCGACTATCGCATCCGCGTTCGCGGGGATCGGGTGCCACCCGCTCCCTGGGCGAACGTGATCGCGAACGAGCGTGGCGGGTTCATCGTCTCCGAACGGGGCGCCGGGTGCACGTGGGCGGGCAACAGCTATTTCTTCCGGCTCACGCCGTGGCACAACGATCCGGTCTCGGACCCCGTGAGCGAGGTCATCTACCTGCGCGACGATGACAGCGCTGCGCTCTGGTGTGCGACGCCAGCGCCGATCGCTGGCGACCTGCCCTATGTCGTGCACCATGGCGCGGGGAAGTCGTCCTTCGATCACGAGCGCGATGGGATCGCCACGCACCTCGAGCTCGGGATGGCCGGTGACGATCCGGTGAAGATCTCGCTTCTCCGGGTCACCAATCGGGGCACTCGATCACGGCGGCTCACCCTGACCGCGTACGCGGAATGGACGCTCGGCATCATGCGCGAGCACACGCAGCATCAGATTCATACCGCCTTCGCGGACGACCACGAGGCGATCCTTGCCCGCAACTTCTTCGACCCGCAGTTCGCGCTCAACGTCGCGTTCGCGGCGATGAGCGAACCACTCACGGGTCACACGGCCGACCGGCGCGAGATGCTGGGGCGCAACGGCAACGCGGCCGCGCCCGCCGCCCTGGCCGCGCACGGGCCTCGCCTTGCCGGAACGACGGGCGCTGGCATCGATCCGTGCGCGGCCCTGCAGTGCTCGCTGCCGCTCGCACCCGGTGAGACACGCGAGATCGTCGTCATACTCGGCGCTGCGGAGAGCGAGAGCGAGGCGCTCAGGCTCATCGCCGAGTATCGCGATGCGGGTCGCGCGAGGGGCGCGGCGACCCGCCTCACCAGCGGGTGGACGGAACGGCTCTCGATAATCAGGGTGCGAACGCCGGAACCGTCATTCGACGCGATGCTGAATCGCTGGTCGTTGTATCAGGCGCTGTCCTGCCGGATGTGGGGGCGCTCCGCGGTCTACCAGAGCAGCGGCGCATACGGCTTTCGCGATCAGCTCCAGGATGTGATGGCCTTCGTATACGCCGAACCGGCGATCGCGCGCGAGCACATTCTGCGCGCAACGGCAAGGCAGTTCGTCGAGGGCGACGTGCAGCACTGGTGGCACCCGCACAGCGGCCGCGGCGTGCGAACGCGGTTCTCGGACGATCTCGCGTGGCTACCGCACGTGGTTGACCACTACGTGTGCGTCACGGGCGATGCATCAGTGCTGCAGGAGTACGTGCCCTTCCTGGAGATGCGCGCGCTGGAGCCGCACGAGCACGAGGTGTACGATCTGCCGCGCGTGACCGACGAACACGGGAGCGTGTACGAGCACTGCCTGCGCGCACTGGGAAAGGCGTGCACGATAGGCGTGCACGGGCTGCCGCTCATCGGCATCGGTGACTGGAACGACGGCATGAACCGCGTGGGCGTGGAGGGGCGCGGAGAGAGCGTGTGGCTCGCCTGGTTCCTGATCACTACGCTGCGGTCCTTCGCTGCGTACGCGGAAGAGCGCGGCGATGCCCACGTGGCTCAGGACTTCCTTGCGCGCGCCGAGGCCTATGCGGCAGCCGTCGAGGAGCACGCATGGGACGGCGAGTGGTACCGTCGCGCCTACTTCGACGACGGCACGCCGCTCGGCTCCGCTTCGAGCGACGAATGCCGGATCGATTCCATAGCGCAGAGCTGGAGCGTGCTGTCCCAGGCCGGCGATCCCGCGCGCCAGGCGCGCGCGATGCAATCGCTGGAGGAGCATCTGGTGCGCGAGGACGCGCGGCTTCTCATGCTGCTCACGCCACCCTTCGACAAGACGCCGCACGACCCGGGCTACATCAAGGGATATCTGCCGGGAGTGCGCGAGAACGGCGCGCAGTACACGCACGCGGCGCTCTGGGCCGTGCTCGCCACCGCGCTGCGCGGCGACGGCGACCGTGCCTTCGAGCTGTACCAGATGATCAACCCGCTCACGCACTCACGGACGCCGGAAGAGGTCGCGGTATACAGGGTGGAGCCGTACGTCGTCGCGGCGGACGTGTACACTGCGGACGGCCAGCTCGGCCGCGGCGGGTGGACCTGGTACACCGGGAGCGCGAGCTGGATGTACCGCGTGGGGCTGGAGGGGATACTCGGCTTCAGAAAGCGCGGCGACCGGCTGGTGATCGACCCGCGAGTTCCGGCGGGGTGGCGCGAGTTCGGTATCGAGTACCGCCATGGGAGGAGCGTGTACGCAATCAGCGTGCAGCAGGTTGACGGTGCTGCCGGTGGCGCGCGCGAGGTGCGGCTCGACGGGCATGTGATCGACGGAGGTGAGGTCCCGCTGGTTGACGACGGTGCACCCCACGAAGTGGTCGTGCGGATCGCGCGCCTTCGCTGACGTCGTCGAAAGCGGGGTCCGTTCAGTCCTCTCGCGCGACGGATCGGCTGACTTCTTCCATGTCTATGCGCGTCCAACCAGCACCGCGAGTCCGACCCTGCCATTGTAACCTGCCGGCGAGATGACCAGGGCAGGACGTCGTCCTCCTGCTCATGCCCGGCCTGCGGGTTCGGCGTGATCCAGACCACGTCTCCCCGCTCTGGCACGTATGCTGATCTTCGGCGCCGCTTTACCAGCCCCGGGAATTCACGCCGCCTCGCCATTTCGTCGTCACTTCCCGAGCGAAGCGCCTTCGTCCGCTGCCTGCCCGTGCCCTCCCTCACGTCGCTTCCTGTGCAGTTCCTCCACCCAGGCGAACTCGCTCGCCGGCACGAACGCGACCCCGCCATCGCGCCACACGACGAGTGGCAGGCCCAGAAGACGGTGAGTGCGGACAAGCTCTGCGTGGGCAGCGGTGATCGCCTCGCCCACCAGGCGTCCATCGCGCATTATGGCGCTGATGTCCCTGTCGCTTCGCTCAGTGATCATGGGTATCTCCGGAATCTCTCAGCATGGCTGCCTGACGGAGGATTGCGGCCCATCCGTTGTCGTCGAGTACGACCGGAGCACCTCCGGCTCTGCCGTACGCGACGAGCGCGTTTCCGTGCGGCGCATTGGCATCGAGCACGCGCCAGCTCGTCACGGTTTGACGGTCGATGTCGACGAAGTGCAGGAGTCCGCGAGTAAATCGCCTTCGGATGTCGACCTCCGGAATATCGTGCCCTCCCTTCGCGACGCGCGCGCGCACCCGCTGCACGGCGAGTTCCGGACCGGCGAGCCACAGGTATAGCACGTGGATCTCGTACCCGGCGGCGGTGCAGCGGCCCAGAAGCGTTCGTACGCTGCGGCCGGACAGGGTCGTCTCGAAAGCGAAGTCGGAACGCGCCATCAGAAGAGAGCCCATGCGCTCGAGCATGATCCGTCCTGCGGAGACGGCGGCGCGCTCCGGTGCGAACCCGGACAGGCCACGTGCGATCTGGTCAGCATTCACGAACGATGAAACATGCAGCATGTCGCCAAGAAGCTCGACTGCGGCAGTGGATTTTCCCGCCCCGTTCGGTCCGGCGAGCACGACGACCTGTGGCGCGGTCTCGGCCGGCCTGGGCGGCGGCTCGCTGACGCGCGCCGATGGCCCGGGTGAGCCGGGATAGTCGGACCGGAAGCGGTACGTGCTGGTTCGGGCGAGGGATTCGTACATGGGCAGGGGGAAGTTCTCCGGCGGCTCGCGAAAGTTACGGGCGCCGTGGCCATGGCGCGACTTCCATGCGCCGAGCCGGACCGTTCTCATCTCTTCGCCGCGCGTCCTGGTGCCCCTTGAACTTGCCTCTCGAACCCGCTACCTTCATTCAGCGACACGCGCGCACATGGCGCGCATACGTCTCACTGACAAGGGGCATCGCTCTGGCGGTGGCTCTTTTTCGTTGTCAGGCGTCGCTGATCGGTCGGCCTCAGGCGGCCATCTGGACGTGCCTCTCGTGGAGGCAGGCACCACGAAGACAACTGTAGTCGGCATGTACGGCATATCCGGACTCCGACCACACAACATCAGGAGTACCACAATGCGTACGACCGGCACAGTGAAGTGGTTCAACGACGCGAAGGGCTTTGGCTTCATCACGCCCGAGGATGGCCAGAAGGACTGCTTCGTGCATCATTCGGCGATCCAGGCGCAGGGCTTCAAGTCCCTCGCCGAGGGCGAGCGCGTGGAGTTCGAGATCGTGCAGGGCCAGAAGGGCCCCGCGGCCGAAAACGTAGTCAAGATCGGCGCCTGATCGCGACGGCTGCGGCTGTCGCCGCGGCCACTTTTCCGGGGCCGGTCCGGCGCATGTCGGGCCGGCCTCTTGCGTTCTCACCGGTGCGCGGTTTGACCGGTGACCTTCAACGGCGGTGACGATGATCGAAGTGAAGCTGGAAGAAGGCGATCGCCTCGAGTGGGCGCTCAAGGCCTTCAAGAAGAAGGTGGTTCGCTCCGGGATCCTCAAGGATCTGCGGCGCAAGCGGCATTACGTGAAGCCGAGTGAGGAACGCGCGCTCAATTCAGAAGCGGCTCAGCGTCGGGCGAGGCCCAAGCGGGTGCGGGGGAAGGCGACTCCGGCGCGGTG
>JBOHTO010000082.1:0-26732 GCA_050733695.1 Gemmatimonadaceae bacterium
GCAATGTTATGATGCCGCAAAACAAGACCTGACCCCCTCATTCGTACCGCAGCGCGGCGATCGGGTCAAGGCCAGCCGCTCGCCGCGCCGGCCAGACGCCGAAGAGAATGCCAACCAGTGCGGCGAAAACAAAGGCCATTGCGACCGATGCCGCCGAGACATCCGTGTTCCACCCGAAGCCGCGATTGAGAAGGATTGCGCCGCCACCACCGACAATGATCCCCACGAGTCCGCCGAGCAGGCACAGAACCACCGCCTCGATGAGAAACTGGAGCAGTATGTTCCCGCGCGATGCTCCCAGCGCCTTGCGGATTCCGATCTCGCGCGTTCGCTCGGTTACGGACACGAGCATGATGTTCATGATCCCGATGCCCCCGACCAGCAGACTCACCGCGGCAATCCCGGCGAGCAGCAATCCGAACACCTCCGTCGTCTCGCCCAGCATGCTCAGGAATTCTGCCTGGTTACGGATCGAAAAATCATCGGGCATACCCGGACGAAGGCGATGCTCGCGGCGCAGTATGCGCTGGATGTCGGCCATCGCGTCCGGGATCTGCTGTTCCGATATCGCCAGCACGCTGATGGAGCGCAGGCGATCGGTGCCGAGCACGCGAAAGCGCGCCGTCTGCAGCGGAATCAGGATCTGATCGTCCGGATCATTCCAGGAGGGTGCCTGCCCCTTTGGTGCGAGAATGCCGACGACCGTGAACTGGATGCCGCGGATACGGATGTCCTGGCCCAAGAGAGTCGCGGGATCCTCGAGGCCGAGGTTCGCGGCAACGGTCGGGCCGATGACCGCGACGCGGCGGCGACCGTCGTCCTCGCCCGCCGTGAACATGCGGCCCGCGCCGATCGTCACGTTGCGTACCCGGGGATAGTTGGCCGTGGTGCCGACAACATCGGTGTTCGTATTGCGATTCAGGTGCTGGATCTGGAGCTGGCGCTGCATCTCGGGCTGCACGGCAGCCAGCGCAGTGCCCTGCCTTGCCAGGGCTTCGGCGTCATCCATCACGAGCGCGGCGCGGTCCTCCATGGAGACTATGCCGCCGCCACCGCGGGTCTGACCCGCCCTGACGGTGAGCAGAGTCGTGCCCAGCGCCGCGACACGCTCGTTGACGGCGCGCCGGGCGCCGCGCCCGAGGGCCACCATCGCGATGACGGCTGCGACCCCGATGACAATGCCGAGCATCGTGAGAAAAGAGCGCAGCTTGTTGGCCCTGAGTGCGCCCATGGCCACGAGCAGTATCTCGCCGAGCAGCACGTCTACTCTCGCCCTCCGGGCTGCGGCGTCGCGCGCCGCGGCGCGCTGGAGTCGGTCCGCTCGTTGTCGCGCTGCATGCCCGGAATGCCTGACCGGTTCCTGATGCGATCCTGGAACTCACGCTGCTGCGCCTGCAGTGCCGCGGCGCTCAGTATCGCTACGCGCTCGCCCTCCGCGACTCCGCGCAGCACCTCCGAGTAGTCGTAGTTGCCGACGCCGAGGAGGACGAATCGTGGTGCGAATCCGCTGTCGGCGGCAACGAAGACGAGCCCGGGCCTGCCGCGCGCTGCCCCGGCCGGCGCAGTTTCGCCGGTGGGCGCGGAGCCGTCACGTCGCATGCCGCGACGCCGCTCAGCGGGCGACTGCATCGCCAGACGCACCGGAGGAGCGCCGCCAACGGCCGCACCTGAACCCGTGGGCGATACTCCCGCCGGTGCATCCGTGCCGCCCCCACCCACGCCACCCCGCGCGCGGCCGCCACCCATCTGCGACTGCATCGCGTCGCGAACGGATTCCGGGCTCAGGCCGAGCAGCTCGGCGGCCGCCACCGCCTCGCGCGGCGTGCGCACGGCTTCGTTGGGCACCGCGACCACATCCATGCGCCGCTCGACGAGCACGGCCACCTCACCGTTCATCCCCGGCTTGAGCAGCGCTTCGCGGTTCGCGATGCTGATGAGCACCGGGAACATCGTCACGCTCTGCTGCACGACCGCCTGTGGCTCGATCTTGTCGACGGTTCCGCTGAACGGCCGGTCGGGATAGGCGTCCACACTCACGGTGGCCGACTGGCCGGAACGCACGTTGCCGATGTCGGTCTCGTTGACCAGCGCGCGTACGCGCACGCGGTCGAGATCGGCCATCTTGAGGAGCGTCGTTCCGCCGCCGAACGATCCGGTGGCGGATGTGATGACCTGGCCGAGGGAGACCGTCTTCTCGATGACGGTGCCCCGCACGGGTGCGCGCACCGTGGCATCGTCGAGTCGCTGCTGGGCCAGGTCGAGGCCGGTGCGCGCCCGCACGAGCGCGGCGCGTGCGTTCGCATGGTCGAGATTGGCAGTCTCGTGCTCCTGAGCCGTGACGATGCGCTGCGCGAACAGCTCGTCCACGCGCTTCTTCTGTGATTCCGAGACGGAGAGGCGAGCCTCGGCGGCCCGGACGTCGGCCACCGCCTGATCGTACTGGTTGCGGACATCACGCGTGTCCAGTTGAACCAGGAGGTCTCCCGGTTCTACAAGGGAGCCCGTTTCCACCGGCATCCGGGTGATCTGCCCGGACGCCTTCGACTTGACTTCGACAACGTTTATCGGCTCGACGACGCCCGTCGCTTCGACGTCGACGACGATGTCGCGCCGCTCGACCGCGACGGTCTGAACCGACGTGTCGACCGGTTCCTCACCACCGCATGCGGCAGCGATGCCCGTGAAAACGAATGCGGCGGCTGCCGGCACGACGCGTCGCATCACTGTCCCGGTCCCGCGGTCACGGCATCGAGATCGCGTCCGATCAGGGCCTCCAGCCGCGCGCGCGCGATGCGATAGTCGTAACGCGCCTGAATGAGATCGGCCCGCGCCTGGTTGAGCTGCGTCTGCGATGTGAGCACGTCGAGCAGCGTGGATGCGCCCAGTGCGTAGCGCTGCTGCTGGACGCGCAGGTCCTCTTCCGCAGCCGCGACGGATGTGAGCTGGATCTCGATGCGCTGTGCGGAGGTGTTGACCGCGCCGAGATGCTCAACAAGGTCCTGCCGCGCGCGGAAGCGTGCATCACGCAGCGCTGCCTGGGCGTTGTCCTCGGCGACAGACGCTCGTACGGCCTGCTCCTCACGCTGGAACTGGTTGAAGAGCGGGTAAGAAGCGCTGAAGACGAGTCGATTGTTGTAGGAGAAGCGCTCGTCGCCGTTGCCGAAATAGGGATCGCCGCCATTACCGGAGCGGTTGAAGCTGGCGCTGATCGTCGGCAGGTAGGGTGTCCTTGCGGCGCGTCCTGCTGCGCGTGCCGCCGCGACCTGCGCCTGGGCTTCGGTGACAGCAGGGCCCGTCTCCGCAAGCCCGGCCAGTGCCGCGCTGTCCAGCGCGACCTCGACCGACTCCAGCTCGGCTTCGGGCGCGGCCGTCACGACGAAGGGCGTCGCGACAAGTCTCGTGAGCGCGGCATTCGCCGTCCGCAACGCGTTCCCGGCATTGAGCAGCGCCAGGCGCGCGTTTCCTACCTGCACGAGCGAGCGCAGCGAGTCCGACTTGGTGGCCGCGCCCGCTGCGACACGCGCGACCGCGACGCGGAGCTGTTGTTCGGCCTGCTCGAGCTGAGCGCGCGCCGCATCCTGCAGTTCACGGGCCGCCAGCACGTTGAAGAATTCCTGCTTCACGTTGAGGGAGACGGCGAAGTCCTGAAGCACGGCGTTGGCCTCGGCCGCGTTGGACTCTGCCTTCGCGCGCTTGAGGTCGTGCCAACGGCGTCCGCCCGCGAAGATCTCGACGCGCGCGCTCAACCCATCGCTGTACTGCCAGCTACTGGCGCGAACGAACTCCTGGCGGATCGCGTCGAAGCGATCGCCCTCGGAGAAGGCACTCGCGAGACTCACATCCAGGCTCGGGATGAAGGCGAGGTAGGCGGATCGGACGGACGCGGCACTCGAGCGAAGCTGGCCGCGCGCCTGCACGGCCAGGGGCGCGTTGCGGCGAGCGAGCGTGATCGCTTCGTCGAGGGAGATGGGCCGGGCCCCGGTATCGGCCGGAAGCTGCGCCTGTAGCAGCGCGGGGACGAGCAGTATGAGCGCGGATCGCATCATTTCTCCGAACTGGATCGGCGTGACGAGCGGCGCTGCATCGTCTCGAACCGTGCGCGCTGGTCAGCGGTCAGATGGCTGGCAATGCCGGCGCGGGCACCGGCGCTTATCGAATCGAGCTGGGGGCGCATGGGTGCGAGCAGATCGGCGATCTGGCGATGCTTGGCGTCGAGAATGCTGTCCACGGACGCGCGCTGCCCGTCCGTGAGATCGAGCTCCCTCGCGAACCAGTCGCCACCGTGCCGGCGGCCGCCCTCCCCGTGACATGGCCGGTCACCGGCCAGAAGGCGGTCCGCGGAGAATCCGAGGACACCGCCGACAAGGATCGCACCGAGCACGAGCATCAGCGCGACGCGCTTGGATCTGTGCATCATGGACTCCGCTGGAACTGTCTGGTTAGTACGAGATCACGTAGTGGAGCGTTGCCTCCCGCTCCGACAATCCTGCCGGCGTCGCCACCGCCTGCACCGGAAGCGGCGCCGCACTCTTCATCATTGCATCGTAGGCCAGCTCGCGCTCGGCGGTCCGGCTCCGCGTGATCGCCACTGCCGCCAGAAGCACCGCGGCCGCGGCGAGCGCGGCGCCGGCTCGCTGCCAGCCGGCGACAACGGTCCACCATCTCCCGCGATCATCCATGGCCGCTACGAGTCGCGGCGCCTGCGATGCGGCGAGATCGCGTACGGCCGCCATGATCCTGATCTCGAGCGCTTCCCAGTAGCCCGGGTCACGCGGTGGCGAATACGCGTTGCGCAGCAGGCGCGTCACGTCATCCCCCACACCACCGGTGGTGCCACGCCGGTTGAAATCATCGCTCATGAGTCGCTCCTCATGTTGTGCAGCGCCATCCGCATGGCACCGCGCGCGTGGTGGAGATCCGAGCGGGCAGTACCTTCGGGGATGTCGAGCATTGCCCCGATCTCGCCGTGCCGGAAACCCTCCACATCGTGTAAAACCAGGACCGCCCGCTGCCTGTCGGGCAGCCGGGCCAGCCCCTCAGCCAGTCGCCGCCTCAACTCGTCGTCCTCGCCCGGATCGCGGAAGGGCATGGGGATCGAGTCCCGCAGCTCCTCCGTCAACCGGACCTTCCGGCGCCTGAGGATATCGAGCGCCGCATTCGCAACTATCCGGTGCAGCCATCCCGAGAAGGCCTGCTCCGGGCGAAAGCGATCGAGCGCACGGTAGGCGTGCAGAAACCCGTCCTGAACGGCGTCCTCTGCGTCCTCGTGCGAGAGCACGATCGCCCGTGCGACCGCATACGCGCGCTGCTGGTTCGCTCGCACGAGCGCGGCGAACGCATCGGCGTCACCGTCGCGCGCGGCGACGGCGAGGGCATGCTCACGCTCCCGCTCCCGGCCGTCAGGCGGATCTGCCATCCACGGAGCGAGCGTAGTGTACTGCGCAGCGGTCATTCGGGACTGTCTGTCTCCTGTCTGTAGAGATGACGCCCGGCTGCCGGAAAACGTTGGAAGCGGTCGCTCGCCGGAAGCGACCGGAGTTCAGTCGGGGCCACCGGCGACGTCCGGTCCCGCAAGACCGAGCGCGCGGGCGGACTGGCGCATGGCCGCTACAACGAACGCGATGTGGTCGTCGAGCTCGACGCCCAGCTCGGCTGCCCCCTGGACGATATCCTCGCGGCTGACTCCACGGGCGAAGGCCTTGTCCTTCATCTTCTTCCGCACCGAGCGCACATCCACGTCGTGTACGCTGCGGCCGGGCCTCACGAGAGCCGTGGCGGTGATGAGGCCCGTGAGTTCGTCCACGGCGAAGAGCGTCTTCGCCATGGGAGTGTCGCGCGGTGTGTCCGTGTAGGGCGCGTGGCCCATGATCGCATCCAGGACGTCGGCCGGATAGCCACGCTCCCCGAGCAGCCGGACGCCATGGGCGGGATGCTCTTCAAACGGAGCGCGGGCGGCGTTGGGAAAGCGCTCGTAGTCGAAGTCGTGAAGAAGTCCTGCAAGTCCCCACCGTTCTTCTTCGCCGCCGAACTTCCGGGCGTATGCCCGCATCGCAGCTTCGACGGCGAGCATGTGCTTTCGCAGCGAATCGCTGGCGGTGTACTCGTGCATGAGCGCGAGCGCTTCCTGACGGGAGGGAAGGGGGATCGGGATGGGCTCGGTCACTGAGGCATGTCCCTCACGCTGCTCTGGGTGCTGCCATAGCAGGGGCAGGCGATTGCGACGGGATTGGATGTCCCTGGTTGTGGCGGCCCCCCGCCCCGGCCCCTAATGCGCGGCCGTGTCGGCCGTCTGATCGGCCGGGTTCGTGTTCGCTGCCGGTGGTTCCGCCGCCTGCGCGCTCTCGCCGTGTCCCTCGAACGACCTGCTCGTGACCGCGCTGATGAGATAGAGCAGTGCGAAGAGGACGATCCCGCCCGCTATCAGTCCGACGAATCCGGCCGGCTTATCTCCCCTGTGCAGTGGCATCGCTTGTACCTCGCTCCAGCTTCGCTGTTATTCCACCCGCACGGACGTCATGGTGTCGTTCTTACGGAGCGTCGTGAGAACATCCAGTCCCTCGGTGATCTTCCCGAAGACGGTGTGCACTCCATTCAGGTGCTTTGTGCTCGACTCGCTCAGGACGAGGAAGAACTGGCTGCCGCCCGTGTCCTTGCCCGCGTGCGCCATGGAGAGCGAGCCGACCTGATGCGTGCGAGGATTGCCCTTCGTTTCACAGGGGATGGTGTAGCCGGGACCGCCAGTGCCAATGCGGGGGTCGCCGGCCGGGAGGTCGCGCGACTGCGGATCGCCTCCCTGCACCACGAAGTCGGGTATGACGCGGTGGAACTTTACTCCGTCGTAGTAGCCCGCGTTCGCGAGCTTCTCGAAGTTCTCCACCGTCTTCGGCGCATTCCCGGCGTAGAGCTCCGCGACCATCGTCCCGCGATTTGTGTCGATCGTGGCCTGCTTCGTCACTGTATTCTCGTCTCGGTGGTGATGCGGGTGGAGTCCGGCGCCGGAATGACAACGTCCTCCTGATCTCGGATGGAGTCCCCTCGCCGCGACACCACCGTCGACATTCCCGCGACAGCGGGAATCCATTTTCGCAACCTCACGGATTGCGCTGCGATCGCGCGGACGTGGATGATAATCGTACGGGCGAGCCTGCGCGAGGCGCATGGGACAGCGAGCGGCCGGGGAACGCGCTTCCGGTGCAGTACCCTGCCACCCTCCCCTCGCTGACTCATCACAGGCGCGACGACGGACATACATCCGAAAGCTGGCATTCCGCGCAGTTCGGCGCGCGAGCGAGGCAGATCGTGCGCCCGTGCGATATGAGAAGGTGCGACAACAGCGTCCACTTCGACCGGGGAAAGAGCGGGATGAGATCCTTCTCGATGCGCACGGGATCCGTCTCGCGCGTGAGGCCGAGCCGCTGGCTGAGGCGGGCGATGTGCGTGTCGACGACGATGCCCTCGTCAATGCCGAAGGCATTCCCCAGTACGACGTTCGCCGTCTTCCGGCCTACGCCAGGGAGCTGCACCAGCTCTTCCATGGTTCGAGGCACCTCGCCGCCGTGCCGATCGAGCAGCGCGCCGGCCATGGCAATGATGCTCTTCGCCTTGTTGCGGAAGAACCCCGTGCTCCTGATGATCTCCTCGAGATCCTCCTGCTTCGCAGCGGCGAGCGACGCCGCGGTCGTGTAGGCGGCGAAGAGCTGCGGCGTGACCATGTTCACGCGCCTGTCGGTACACTGGGCGCTGAGGATAGTCGCCACGAGGAGCTGGAGCGGAGAGCGGTAGTCGAGCGCACAGCGCGCGTCCGGGTATTCCTTTTCGAGACGCCGGAGTACGGTCACCGCCTGCACCTTTCGCGCGTCGCGGGACCGGGGCGAACGCTTCCTCGTCGCTCTCATCCGGTGCGGAGCTGGCCCTCTCGACGCTGCCGGGCCCGGCTCACGATGTCCTCGGCCGACCGCGTGTTGAGCACATCGCCGGCCTCGAGCCAGCCCTTGCGCGCGATACCGATGCCGATCTCGACGTTGTCCAGTCCGGATATCGAATGCGCATCCGGCCCGATTTCAATCGTGACGCCCCGCTCCTTCGCCTTGCGGCAGAGCCGCCAGTCGAGGTCGAGGCGGTGTGGATCGGCGTTCAGCTCCATGGCCACTCCCTCCTCGCCCGCCTTCTCGAGCACGGCATCCATATCGATGGCGTACGGCTCGCGTGTCAGCAACAGTCGGCCCGTCGGGTGACCGATGACCGTGAGATGCGTATCATCCAGGGCCCGCAGCACACGCTCCGTCATCTGTGCCTCGCTCATGGCGAAGCGCGAATGAATCGAGGCAATGACGTAATCGAATCGGTCCAGGGTGTCACCATCGTAATCGACGCGGCCGCATGCCAGGATGTCTGCCTCGATCCCCTTGAGCACGCGAAAGTCACCCATCTCATCGTTCAGCCGGTCGATCTCATCGTGCTGAGCCAGTACCGCGTCGCGCGTGAGGCCGCCGGCGTAGAAGGCCGACTGTGAATGATCCGAGACGCCGAGATAGCTCCACCCGCGCGCCTTCGCGGCCATCACCATTTCGGCTATTGTCGCCTTGCCGTCGGAGAACTGCGAATGACAGTGGAGAATGCCGCTGATGTCGCTCGACTCGACGAGCCTGGGCAGTCGGCGGTCGGCCGCGGCCGCGACCTCGCCGGTGCCCTCGCGCAGCTCTGGGGCCACGAAGGGGAGATCGAGCGCTCTGAAGAACGCCGCTTCATCGGGGACGGGCACCGGCTTTCCCGATCCATCCATGAGATGTTCGCCGGAGATCGTCAGGCCGCGTGCTTCTGCACGCTGAACGATCTGCCGTTCGTGCTCCGCACTGCCCGTCGCACGCCAGAGCGCGACCCCGAAATGGTCCGTGCGCACGCAGTGGAGGTCGAGCAATGTTCCGTCGACGTAGCGGACGGTGATCGATCGACCCCCGCCGCCGATCACCTCTCGTACGCCCGGTCCGCGCGCGACGGAAGCAGCGACCGCCGCTGGATCGGTGCGACAGGCGACGACCATGTCGATGTCGCGGATCACCTCATGCCTGCGGCGCAGGGAGCCGGCGATCTCCGCGCGTTCGACATCGGGATGCTGGGAGACTGACGCGAGGAGTCGCGAGGCCTCGGCGAGTGCGTGCGGGTAGAGTACCAGCGCGCCCGTCTCCCGCAGGAAGGCAATACCTTTCAGGATCTTGGCAGATGTCCTGGCTCCGAAGCGTTCGAGAGTCGCGAGACGTCCATCGCGCGCGGCGTCTTCCAGCTCGTGCAGCGTGTCGATGCCGAGTCGTTCGTGGATGATGTGTATCTTCGCCGTGCCGAGCCCGGGCACGCGCATCATCTCGAGCAGACCCTCGGGCGTGGTTTCGCGGAGACGCTCGTGGAGCTGGGAATCACCGGTCGCGACGAGATCGCGAAGGACGGCCAGCGAGCCGGGCCCGAGGCCGGGCACGTTCTTCAGCTTTCCGGCGCGATGCAGACTCCCGATGTTATCGCTGTCGAGTGCCTGCACGGCCCTGGCGGCCGTTCGGTAGGCCTTCGCCTTGTAGCGGTTCTCCCCCTGGAGCTCGAGGAGCTCGGCGATCCGGGCCAGAACGTGTGCGGCGGTGCGGGTGTCCATTGAAACAAAGATAGCCGGGACAGGGACGGCGCGAGCCCGAGCGCGTTCCGGGTCTCAGGCTCGTTGCGCTCGAACTCTAGCCCTCGATCCCGGCATGATGCCTGAGGCGAGCGACGAGGTCATGAAGCTGACGCTCGGTCATGTCGATCTCCTGGGCAGCGCCCTCCACGTCGAGCAGACCCGCCCGCATCGACACTGCCACCTGATTGAGGTAGCGGATCTTCGAAAGAATGTCCTCCGTGGCGCGGCGCAACCCCAGGTACCGCCGCTTCTCCGCGAGCGCACGGCGGTATCGCAGGATGAGATCCTGTTCAGTGAGCCTGCGCGCGAGTCCGATCACTTCATCCTTGGTGCGGCCCGGAAGCGCACCGCGATCCGGTACGCCAGCGTCATCCCACCCCTCTTCGGTGAACCAGCAGCGGCCGATGTATTCGATACCGTCGTAGGCGATCCGCACAGTGACGTTGTAACGCTTGCCCTCGTGCTCGATGGTTCCTATGTGCGGCTGCGCGACGTCGTCGAAGTGCTCGGGCATGGCGACTTTACCGGTTGAAGTGCTGCTACTCGGTGTCTTTCAGAAAGCGTTTGATCACCGCGAACAGCGCGTCCGGCTGTTCGACGTACGGCACGTGTCCGCAGCGCTCGAGGATGACGAGCCTGGCGCCGAGTGCGCCCGCAGCGTCCGCCGATGACTCGACCGGAATGGGGTCCTCCCGACCATGTACGACCAGCGCGGGACAGCGGACCGTCCCGAGTTGCTTCCTGATGTCGAAATCGCCCAGCGACTCCCACACTGACTGCTGAACGCGTCCGGTCACACGGAACGGCGTGAGTTCGCTCGCGCATGCAGGGTCCGCGAAGTAGCCGGCGACAGCGACCTCGAACAAACGCTGCCTGTACGCCTCCGGCTCGCGCTCGCGAAGCCCGGACTCTGCCAGATCCTCGCGCATCGCCGTGATCGCCTTCCCCCGCTGGCGCCGTGCCAGCTTGTCCTCGAACCGGCTACGATATTGACGCGTGACAGGCGCGGGGTCAATGAGCACCATTCTCGCTGGCGCCGGAACCGACCCGGTCCGTCCCGCGGATGCCTCGATCGCGTACAGCATGGCGAGCAGCCCGCCCCAGGAGTAGCCCACGATCGTGAGCGGGTCGACGGCGAATTCACCGGCCACCCGGGCCAGATCCCCCACGTGTGTTCGCCATGTGATCGGTGTCCGGTCCGCGGCGCGCGAGCGTCCGCCGCCGCGCTGATCGTAGAACAGGAGCTCGTTCTCGCCGACGAGGCGCAGCATCTGCGGGAGCATGTAGTCATGGTGCGCCCCCGGCCCGCCGTGCAGTACGAGCAGTGGAGGACGCGAGGCATCGTGCTCCCCGTACGCCGCCCAGTGGAGCGGAGTGTCCGTTTGCGCCGTGCTGCCCGAGTCGCGCGGGGGAGGAATCGGAGCCCGAATCAGAGCTGTCCGCGCGAGAGATACGCCAGCCTGTCCAGGGCCCTCGCGCGCCATCCGCGCGAGCGCCACTGATCGTGATCAACCCGTGCGGCCCGCCCGATGTCCTCGTGAAAGACGCGCGTCATCTCCTCGGCGAGCGCGCAGTCGACGACGACCACCGCGCACTCATCGTTGAGCGAGAAGGATCGCGGATCGAAGTTGACCGACCCGATCGCGCTCACGCATCCATCGACGACCAGCGTCTTGGCATGCAGCATCGCCGGCTGGTACTCGTACAGTTCGAGCCCTCCGCGCAGGAGCTCACCCCATGTGTGGCGGCTCGCGTAGCGCACATATGCCCGATCGATCTTCTCACCCGGCATCAGGATCTTGACATCCACGCCGCGACGTTCGGCCTCGATCAACTCGCGGATGAAGCCGGGGGTCGGGACGAAGTACGCATTGGTGATGTAGATCGACGTCTTTGCCGCCTGGATGCACGCCGCGAGGAAGCGCCGCGCGTTGGACGACCCGCCCGAAGGATCGCTCTGGATCACCGACATTCTGCACTCGCCGGCCGGTTCGATCGCCGGAAAGTAGCGGTCGCCGATGAGCAGATCACCGGCGCACTCGGTCCAGTTGTCCACGAAGGCGCCCTGCAGATAGCGGACGGCGGGACCGCGAAAGCGCGCGTGAACGTCGCGCCAGTGTTCGCCGTCCTGCGCGTGACCTGTCCACTCCGCGGCGACCCCCACGCCTCCGGTGAAGCCCATGCAGCCGTCGATGATGAGCAGCCGGCGGTGAAGGCGCTCGTTCAACTGTGTGAGTTCATTCCAGCGCGGGGGGCGAAAGAATCGCACGTCGCACCCCGCGCTCTTCATCTCGTCCAGCAGGGCGCGATCCATCCTGTGCGCGCCGAACCAGTCCAGGACGACCCGCACCTCGGCACCCCGTCGCGCGGCCGCGGCGAGGCCCTTGGCGAACTTCCGGGCTATCTCGCCGGTCCAGTAGATGTAGGTGGTGAAGTGCACGCTCTGCATCGCGGCGTCGATCGCCTCGAGCATTGGCGGGAAGATCTCATCCCCGTTCTGGAAGACCCTGCACTCATTGCCGGCGAGGACGGGGTTGCTCGTCACACCTTCGAGTGATCGGACGAAGCACTCGCTGTCAGCGGCGACCGGTGGCGAGGCGACGATGATGTCACCTTCGTCACCGCGCGTCGTCACGATCGCGACGTAGTAGATGAGCGCCAGGGTGAAGAGCCCGCCGAGCGTCCATGCGATGCACTGTATCAATGGTCCTCGTTGACCGTGTGGTCGGGCGCAAGCTAGAGGGGAGGTGCCACTCCGGCCAGTCACAGCGCGCGGCAGGAGGGTTCGTCGCAGCGTGAGAATGGATCCCCACGTTCGCGGGAATGACACCGTCCGAATTCGAGCATGAAGCGAGCTTCCGGGTCCCGCGGATGGTGGCGGACAATACATTCCGCACATAAGTTGCCCGCGCGCCTCCGCCCCCGTTTCCCGAGCGTGAGCGACAGTGAGGAAAATGCCGCCCTCTCCATGGACTATTCGGTAACGTTCGCTCGCCACTTCGCCCGGCTCGTCTGGCTTCTGCTCAACGAGAGCGGCAACATCGAGCAGCAGAAAGCGTCGCTGCGCGCGCTGGCAACGGTCGCCGCGAGTTCGCCGGCCGTTCTCGCCGTGCGTGACTGGCAGCTCATTGCGGACGATTCGCTGGTGCCGGATGCGTTGCCGGGAGTGCAGGAGCTGACGGCACAGCTCATCGGGCACGGCATTCAGGCCGTGTCCTTTGCGCTTTCTGCATCTCCTGCTGATCTGCTGGGGATCGCGCGCATCCTCGCCTCCCAGCCTTCGCCTGGTGAGGAGGGAGAGACGGCCCGGCGGCGGCTCGCGGACCTCGGCACACAAGCCGTCCAGCTCATCACTCTCCGAGGCAGCGCGACGCCCGCAGACAAGCAGGCGCTTCCGGTTGATAAATTGCGGCCCGCCGGGAACACCGACGTCACGGAGAGCGAGGCGGAACCGCCGCGCGATGGGGCCGTGAGCCGCGGCGATGCGCCGCGGTCGGCGACCCCGCAACCGGCCAGGGGCAGCGCAGCCGCTCTGCTCTCGCAGCTCGGCGCGACCGGAGCGTCAGGAACCGCCGCGCGAATCCTGGACGAGCTGGCCTTTCTCGCGGAAGGGGCTGCGCGTGACGGCCACCAGGACGGTGCACTCGCTGCGTTCCATGGTATTGTTGCGGGGGAGCGCGAGCTGGCAGCGGGGAAACACGACATCGCCCGCGCCTACGTCACCGCGATCCGCCGGATGTCGAGACCGACACTCCTTCGCTCGATCGCGAGCCAGCTCCCCCGACGTCGCGGGGACGCGGATGCCGCCGGAGTACGATCGCAGATACTGGCCGTGCTTCGCAGGGCGGGGGAGGATGGGGCCGAAGCCGTGATCGAGTTGATCGGAGCTGCCCAGTCGATGTCGGAGCGCCGCGTGTACTACGATGTGCTGCTGGAGCTCGACGCCGGAGTTCCTTCGCTCATTCACACGCTTGGCGATGCGCGCTGGCACGCGGCGCGCAACGCCGCAGACCTGCTGGGCGAGATGCGAGCGACCGAGGCCGACTCGGCCCTGGGCGAGTTATTGCGCCACGACGATGAGCGTGTGCGCAGAGCCGCGGCCACGGCGCTCGCCAAGCTTGCAACGGGGAGGGCGGCGGCGGCGCTGCATCTGGCTCTGGTTGACAGCGCTCCGGCGGTGCGCATGCAGGGAGCCGTTGGGCTGGGTATCGCGGGCGGCGAGGGCGACGTGAATGAGCTCGTTGCCGCGCTGGAGACCGAGCGAGATGGTGATGTTCAGTCGGCGATACTGGGCGCGCTGGGCCGCATCGGAACGGCCGGGGCGGTGCACGCACTCGTGGCGGCGTCGGAGTCGGATGGGCGTTTCTTTCGCAGGAAGCCGATGGAGTATCGCCTGGCCGCCGTGCGGGCACTGGGAGATGCACGCACGCCCGCGGCGATCGCGGCGTTGCGCGCACTGGCGAACGACCGGGACAAGGGTGTGCGCGAGCGTGCTCTCGACGCGCTCATGAAGGGTCAGCTTCCGGAAAATGCATGACGACGGAGTGGCTATCGCGCAGTGAAGTCAGTACTGGGTGACACCGCCCGACATGTATCCGCGATCAGCGTCGCCGCGGCATCAACGTCGTCGAGACTCACCATCTCGTTCGGTGAGTGCATGTAACGGTTCGGGATGGATACCAGCGCGGTCGCCACACCCTCACGCGAGATGTGAATCGCGTCCGCATCGGTCGCGGTGTCGCGGCCGGCCGCGTGCACGGTGAACGGAATCTTTCCGGCGTCGGCGGCCGAGCGCAGGAGATCGAACACAACCGGGGAGATGATGGAGCCGCGCGTGAGGACGGGCCCGCTCCCGAGCTTGTGGTCGCCGATCTCCTTCTTCTCCACACCGGGATGATCCGTCGCAAAGGTGACGTCGACCACCAGCGCCATCTGCGGGCCCAGGCACGAGGCGCACACGAGAGCCCCGCCCCCGAGCCACGCGATCTCTTCCTGCGTGGTTGCGACGGCGACGACCCGAGCCTCGCCCGGACGCTCGGCGTAGCGCCTGAGCGCTTCGAGGACCGTGAATGCGCCGATGCGGTCGTCGATCGATCGGGAGACCAGGCGGTTGTTGGGAAAGTCGACGCTGCGCGCGTCGATGACGCCGGGATCACCGACGGCGATCAGCCGTTCCGCTTCCTCACGGCCCGACGCGCCGATGTCGATCCATAGATCGGTGATCTTGGACGCCTTCTCGCGGTCCTCCGTCTTCATGAGATGTATCGGCTTCTTCCCGATTACTCCGATCACATCGCCGCCGCGTCCGAGGAGTCGTATGCGCTGGCCCACGAAGACCTGCGGGTCCCAGCCCCCGATCGCGGAGAAGTGCAGGTACCCCTCGTCGTCGATGTACTGCACGATCACGCCGATCTCATCGATGTGACCGGCGAGCATTATCGTGGGGGCACCGTCCGGGTTCACGACCGCGATGCTGTTGCCGGCTACATCCCCGCGCACCTCGGCGGCGAAGGCAGATGCTTCCTCGCGCCAGACGCGGGAAGGCGCGCTTTCGAATCCGGAAGGTCCGGGGCTGTCGAGGAGTTTCCTGAGAAAGACCAGCGAGGAGGATTGAAGCATCTGGCGAGTTACGGTGATCGCGGCCAACCAGGTTGGCATCGCTGACGGTGCGGGCGAACATGCCCTTTCTCACCGCCGCATCGGAAGGATCAGGAATGAGATGACGAGCAGAAGCAGCCCATTGATGTACCACACGGGTGAGCCGGAGAGAAAGTAGAACATACCCCCGAAGATCGCTGCCGCCTCGCAGAGTGACCACCCGATGATGCTCGCGCTCGCGTACCGCCCGCGCTCGATCATTCGGGCCCCACGCCCGCGAAGGAAGATGATGCCGGCGATCGCGATTACCCAGATGGAGTATCCGAGGTACGCCAGCGTCTCCAGCCGCTCCGCGGGCGCGGCCGTCCACCGGCCCTGCCGCTGTATGAACAGCACGAATCCGCCAAGCATGAGCACGCCGAGAAGCATGGCGATCCTGATGACGGCGAGCATCGCCGGGGGCGGACCGCGCACAGCGCGACGTTCTCCATCTGCGGGACCGGTCTCTCGCGACGGCCGCGCCGCACCGTCGCCCTGATCCGATGAGTGAGTCATCCCTGTCTCCGCACTGGCTGCTGTCAGCGTCTCTCGTACACCGGCTCGCCTCCGACATACGTGGCGACGACACTTGTGCCGAGGATGTCTTCCTCTGCCACGGTCATGATGTCGCGGTCGAGCACGACAAAATCGGCGAACTTGCCGGGCGTCAGCGAACCCATCACATCCTCCTGAAACGCGGCGCGTGCAGGCCATATGGTCATCGCCATGAGAGCCTCCTCGCGCGTCATGCGCTGCTCGGGATACCATCCACCGGCGGGCCAGCCCTCAGCGTCTGCGCGGGCGACGGCGGCGTGGAACGATAACAGCGGGTTCACGGCCTCCACCGGAAAGTCACTGCCGTTGGGGATGATCACGCCCTTCCCGAGCAGCGAGCGCCATGCGTATGCCCCGTGCAAACGGCCTGCTCCCAGGCGATTGCCCGCCCAGTACATGTCGCTCGTCTGATGCACGGCCTGCATCGACGGAATCACACCCAGCTCGGCGAAGCGCGGGATGTCGGCGTGATGCAGGACCTGCGCGTGCTCGATGCGGAAGCGGTGATCGGCAACCGGCACTTCGCCGAGCGCGGACTCGTAGGCATCGAGCACCACGCGGTTGCCGCGGTCGCCGATGGCGTGCGTGCATACCTGGAACCCCTCGCGCAGCGCACGCGTTGAAACCTGGCGAATGTGCTCCGGCGGCGACACGAGCAGCCCGGTGTTCCCCGGATCGTCAGCGTAGGGTTCCAGCAGAGCCGCACCGCGCGAGCCGAGCGCACCGTCGGCGTAGAGCTTGATGCTGCGCACCCACAGCCGGCCGTCGTGCAGGGCGCTGCGGGGTCCGAGCTGGAAGAAGTGGTCCAGATCCTCGGCGTCGTCGGAGATCATGACGTAGAGGCGAAGGTCGAGATCGCCCGCACGCGCGAGCTGTTCGTAGATCGCGATCGTCGCGCGCGATGCGCCGGCGTCGTGCAGGCCGGTGAGCCCCCATTGGTTCGCCTCGCGTATGGCGGCCTCGATTGCGCTGCGGGTCTCGTCCGCCGTGGGATCGGGGATCACCCGGCCGACGAGACTCTCCGCGTTGTCGACGAAGACGCCCGTCGGTTCGCCATCGTCCGTGCGGAGTATGCGTCCACCCTCGGGGTCCGGTGTCTGCGCCGTCACGGCGGCCCCCTGCATCGCGCGTGCGTTCGCCAGCGCGGCGTGGCCGTCGACCCGCGTGATGAAGACCGGATGGTCGGGTACCGCGCGCGAGAGTGCGTCGTGTGTGGGGAAGCGCGTGTCGCCCCAGTCGTTCTGGTCCCATCCGCGGCCGGTGATCCAGCTTCCCTCGGGCAGCTCGCGTGCGCGCGCGACGACGCGGGCGATCACTTCCTCGTACGAGCGCGTCCCGACGAGATCGACGGAGCTCAGCGCGCGCCCGAGGCCGAGCAGGTGCGCATGTGCGTCGACCATCCCGGGGATCACGGCGTGGCCATCGAGATCGACAACGCGCGTCGCGGAGCCGCGCAGCGCTAGCGCTCCCATCGCGGAACCCACGAAGAGCACGCGCCCGCCGCCAATGGCCATCGCGCTCGCCCTCGGCTGCGTCTGGTCGACCGTATAGATGCGAGCGTTGGTGACGATCAGTTCGGCCGTGCGCTGCTGAGCCAGCGCGGGAGCAGGCGGCGTGAGCGTCGTCGCGAGGGCTGCGAGGAACATGGAAGAAGCGGCACGGCGCATCTGATCGTGTCATCCGGTTGGGGAAGTGCGCCGCAATATGTGCCGCTACCCCTCGCTGTCGCCACCCGGCCGGCGCGGGCGGCGGGGCATTCGCCTCCAGAGAAGGAAGGCGATGATCACGATCGCGCCGAGTGGGATGAGGATCCCGAGCGAGGCGATAATGGCGGCAACGAAGCCAACGAAGTTGCGCCACGCCTGTCTGAACGCTTCCGCGATCGGGTTCGAGCTCGCATACGGGCCGACGATCGGCGGCGGCTCGTGCACGGTCACAGAGAGCGTACTCACGCTCGCACGACTGCGCAGGTAGCGCATGCGGCCTTCGTAGCGCTCAATCTCGCCGCGAACACGCGCGAGTTCCCGCTCCACGGCGAGCACGTCCTCCAGGTCACCGGTGCGCCTCGCGAGCAGGTTGATGAGGCGCTCCTCCAGGCGACGCGCGTTCTCGACCCGGGCGGTGATGTCGACGTATTCCTCGCCGACATCCTGAGCGACAACATCCACCGACTCCAGCTCGCCGATCGGGCGGAGGCCGGTCACAGCATCGTTGAACCGTGCGGCCGGGATCTTGAGCTCGAGCGTGGCGGATCGAAGCTGTTCCTGCCCCGTCTGCATCGATGTGTTGGCCACCCATCCGCCGAGCCGGATCGCGAGCGCCTGGACCTGCGCGACGGCTGGTTCCAGGGAGTCGACTTCGACGGACACGCTTCCCGTGCGGATGATCATGGCGGGGGCGATGTCGCCCCCCTGGGTAGCGGCGGCCGAAGCATCGGGGGAGGGAGCCGGGCTCGCGCTGGTGCCCTGCGACGTCGCGAAACCGCGGGGCGGCTGTCCGGCCATGTCTCGGTCGGTCGCTTCCGGCGCCTCCATGTTGGCTTCACCGCTGGGGGCCGGCTGGCCTTGCGGCGGGATGGCCTTGCCATCGCCACCGGCGGCCGAGCTCTCGTCTTCTACGCCGCCCCCGCTGCACGCGAGGAGCGTCATGGTCGCGACCATGAGAATGATCAGGGGGCGCCGCATGGGCGATTCTCGTGATGAAGGAAGGTGGGTGTCATCGCAGGGACCGCTTTGAGGCGCCCATGTGTTGGACGCTGGCGGCGGCGCTGCGTGCACACACCGAGCGTGAAATGAACGTGAGGATTTCGTGAAGATGCTGCGCGGTGGATGGTTGGGCCAGAAGATGACCACGCGGCCCAGGTGTTGAGAGGTGTCGCGGGGGTCAGATGAGCAGGAGCTGACCCGCTTCGGGCGCGGTGGGTTCGACCTGGAGATCGTCGCCGGTTCTCCCGCCGAACCGAACGCCATGCCGGCGGCAGCGGGCACGAAGGAACGTCTCCAGTCCGGCGCGGTAGCGCTCGCCAACCTGATGCCCGTTCCCGTAGGCGACCCGATAGCTCGCCGTGAGCTCGGGAAACTCCTCGGCTATGAAAGGGAGATAGCGCTTGCGGGCGGTGTACTGCAATCTGAGCGCGCAGGCGCTGACGTATGATGCACCCGCCTCGGCGACGCGGCCCACGAGCGCATCGAGTGCGCGCGGATCGTCTGTGATTCCGGGCAGCACGGGCATGACGTTGACGCCGGCATCGATCCCCGCACCGCGCAGGCGAGCGAGAGCCCGAACTCGCGACTCGGGCGTGGGTGCCCGCGGCTCGATTCGCCGGGCCAGCGCGCGGTCGAGCGTGATCAGCGAGATATGAACTCCGAGCCGCGACTGGCGCGCGATCCGCGTCAGGAGGTCGATGTCACGCGTTACGAGCGGGCTCTTCGTGATGATCACGATCGAGAGGCCCGCGTGTTCGGCGAGCACCTCAAGGATCGAGCGCATGACCTGAAAGCGCCGCTCTGCCGGCTGGTAGGGATCGGTCGCGGTCCCGATGACGATCGTCTCGCCGGTGGCGAGGGCCTCGTGGCGCCTGCTCCCGTTGCGGAGCGATCGCCGCAGCACAGCCGCCGCATTCCGCTTGACGAACACCCGCCGCTCGAACGCGAGCCAGGGCGGCATGGTGCGAGCATCGTGACGCAGGGCAACATCGAGCCGGTCCGACGCCGCGGCGCGCTCCATCGCGTAGCCGTGCGCGTAGCGAGCGTAGCAGTACGCGCAGCCGAATGCGCACCCGATGTACGGGTTCAGCGACCAGTAGCTCATGCCGGTCGCCGCCGGCGTGTTTAGCACGGTCGAGACCGTCGTGGCCACGTAGCGGATGTCCTTCTGCTCCCCCACGACGGGGAGCTGCCGTGCAGCGCGCTCGTAGCTCTCGCCGAACAGAGGGATCTGCTTCATGCAGCAGTGAGTATACCGAACACACACCGAAGTTGCAAGCCGCATCCGTGAGGTGCATTCTGGTTGACACGAGTCGCGCCGCGGCGGGGGGAGGGGGCCGATGGAACGGTGCTTGCGCGTGGCTGGCGCGTGTACGACGTGCTCATTCATAACGAGGCGGACAAATGCGAGTAGCGTTCATGGCAGCGGCGTCGCTCCTGCTGGCGGCGTGCGCGACGGTGCCGGGTGGGGCGTATCCGTACGTGCCCGGAGAGCCGGCTGTCGCGATCGGCGACGCCGAGCGCGCCATCCAGCAGGCGCGCCGGGCGGGCGCAGACTCACTCGCGACGGCCGCACTGGTTGCCGCCGAGGCGGGGATCGATGCAGCGCGCGCCGAAGCTGGCGAGGGCAATCGCGACGAAGCAGTGATGGAAGCGCGCCAGGCGATGGCCGATGCGCAGTACGCGCGTGCGGCCGCGAGACGCGAGGCCGCGGAGCGCGAAAGGGCGGCAGCCGAAGCAGCGCTCAGGGCACTCCCACCCGGAGGTGAGTGATGAACCGGATTGCAATGGCCGCGGCGGCCGCGCTCACCCTCGGCGCATGCGCGACGGTGCAGAAGCCGGCGATGCTGACCCAGGCGGAAGAGATGTACGCGATGCTCGAAGGGAGAGCTGCGACCGAGGAGTACGCCGAAGCGGAGATGATCCGGGCAAGGTCCGCGATCGACAGCGCGCAGACTGCGTTCAATTCGCGCCGCAACCAGAACTACGTGAACGGTCTCGCGCACATCGCGCTGCGGCGTGCCGAGATCGCGAAGGCGGAGCTCGAGGGCGGACTGGCGGCCGAGCAGGCTGACAGTCTGCGCGACGAACGCATGCAACGGCTCCTCTTGCTGAGCGAATCGCAGCGCGCGCAGCTCATGCAGGAGCAGGCGCTGTCGGCGGAGGAGATTGCCGCCCTCCGGGAGCGGAACCTTCTCGTCTCGCAGCGCGCGGACTCGCTGCGCAGGGTTGCGGAGGCGGCCGAGGCACGGCTGAACGACGCGCTCGTACAGCTCCGTACGCTGGTTGCCGAGATCACGAATATTCGCGAGACGACGCGTGGACTCGTCATCAATCTGAGCGACATCCTGTTCGACGTCGACAAGGCGACGCTGAAGGCGGGCGCGGAGCAGAACATCGCGCGGATTGCCGCGATCCTGAACCAGTATCCCGACTATCAGATCTCGGTGGAGGGCCACACCGACGCGACCGGTTCGGACAGCTACAACCAGTCCCTCTCGGAGCGGCGTGCAGCCGCTGTCCGCGCTTCCCTCGTATCGGGCGGCGTGGACCCGTCGCGGATCACGTCCAAGGGACTCGGCGAGGCGCAGCCGATCGCAACGAACGATACGCCCGCCGGCCGGCAGCAGAATCGCCGGGTGGAAGTGATCGTACTCGGTGCCGGTACGCTCGCCGACGCGGCGAACAGTCCGCCGCCGACGATGCCGGACACGAGCTCGATGGGCCGGCCGCCCAGGTAGCGGCCGGTTGGTCGCGCGCGGCTGGACGCCGCGGTTCCCGCCCGACGGGCTGGCGCCGCGGCGTCTTGTTCATATAGCGGCATCGCCGCATCTATCGGAACGATGACACGAGAGAACGTCCTTGCCGAGTGTGCGCGCATCGCGGCGGGCGTCGGTGCTGGCGGTGGCGCCGGTGGCGGCTCGGCCGCCCTCGCCAGTGTCGCGCGGCGGCGTGGCTCGCTCCCGATGAGCGCAACCGCAAAGATGCTCGTCATACTGGGCGGCGCCGGCGCCGGGGGCGGGGGTGGGGGCAGGGCTGGGGCGCGGATGGGGACGGTCGGCGGCGGTTGCCTGGAGGCCGAGATCACGGAGCGTGCTCTCGAAGTCGCGGCGCGCCATCAGCCGGAGGTGAGCACTCACACGCTCAACTCGGAGATGGCCGGCGACTACGGACTCACCTGCGGTGGGACCGTGCACATGTTCATCGAGCCTGTCTATGCCGATCCCGCACTCGCGCAGATATGGGCGGCGGCCGCGGTGTTGTCCGCTGGCGACGGCGCCGGCGTCATGGCGACTTCATCGGACTGGTCGGGCGGGCCCGCCAAGCTGCTCGTCGCCCCGGGGATCCACGTCGGACATGCGGGAAACGACGACTCCCTCGAGCGCGCGGTCTCGGCCCACGACATTCTCTCCGAGACCCCGCTGCTCGACAATGGCCTGATGGTCGAATCCGTCCGTGGCCCGCCGCGGCTCCTTGTCTTTGGTGGTGGGCACGTTGGCGCGCGCGTGGGAGAGGCGGCGGCCTTCGCGGGCTGGAGAGTGACGGTCGTCGACGATCGCGCCGAGTTTGCCGACGCGAGCCGGCTTCGCTTCGCCGAGCGAACGGTGGTCGCTGACTTCGGCCAGCTTCCCGACACGCTGGGCATCGACGCGGCGACCTACGTGGTGATCGCGACGAGAGGGCATCAGCACGATGCGCTCGTGGCAGAACAGGTGGCACGGGGCGAGACACGCTATCTCGGCATGCTCGGCAGCCGCAGAAAGGTCGCTCTCACGTGGCGCCTGCTCGCAACACAGGGTGTGCCGCGTGAGCGACTCGAAGCGATCCATGCACCCGTGGGCCTCGCGATCGGCGCGGACACGCCGGAAGAGATCGCGGTGAGCGTTGTCGCGGAGATGATCACGGTCAGGCGATCCGGATCGCGCAGGAGAGGGGGCGCCAAACAGACGCTGACTCCCGGGTATTGACGCCGGCCTCCGTACGACGGAACGTGAAGGTTCACCGATAACGCGAGCGGACGATCCGTGAGAGAACTGCTTTCAGACCTGGACATACAGCGCGCCCTCGGCAAACTGCCGGGCTGGTCGCGCAGGAACGACGCCCTTGCCAAGACCTTCAGGTTCAGCAGCTTTCCTGATGGCATCGACTTCGTGCAGAAGGTAGCCACCGCCGCGGAGCGAGCGGACCATCACCCGGACATCGATATACGGTTCACGTCGGTGACGATGATGCTGAGCACACACGATGCGGGCGGCATCACCGGCAACGATATCGCGCTCGCGGGCGAGATCGAACGCCTGGCGGAATAGCGCGGGCAGCCGCGAGCAGCGTCAGCCCGCGCGGCGGAGCTCGATTCCTCCGTTCACGGTTTCAAGCTTGATGCGGCGTCCGCCGTTGCCGATCGTTGCCGTCAGCTCACGGCGGCTGATGCGCCCGGAGATGGTCATCGGGAAGTCCGTCTGCAGTCGCCCGTTGACCGTCGACATCTCGACCACCGCGTCGAGAGTGGCCGGTGCCGTGACGGTGATGGAGCCGTTCACCGTCGAGAACTCGAGGTCCTCGGTGCCAGGCATGGCGCCCATGGTCACGTCGATCGAGCCGTTGACCGTGGACGCGTCGACGGGTCCACCGCTCGTCGCCGCCTCGACCTCCCCGTTCACTGTCTTCACTACCACTTCGGCGGTCGCGCCGCTCACATCCAGGTCGCCGTTGACGGTGCTCGCGAGAACTCTGACCCCCGCGGGAAGGCGAACCGTGAACTCAACGCTCGTGTTGCCGTTGTTGCCGCGGCGACCGCTTCTCTTGTGGTCGTACCCACCAGCGTCGCAGGATGATCTCTCGCCCCACAGTGCGCAGATCGTGACACTGCTGCCATCGCGCAGCACCTCGAAGCGCACCTCGGGCCCGTCGTCATCCTCATCGCCGCGACGCGTGCGCTTCACTGCTGTGACCGCGGCGACGTCGCCGGTCGCCGGGAGCACGCGGATGTCCCCATTCATGTTGCGAATGCGCAGCCAGCTTCCGTCGGGGATGCTCCCCGTCCACTCGAAGTCGTTGCCGCCGTCAGGCGCCTGACCGGTGGCGGAAGATGGAAACGCGACCGCTGCTGCGGTGCAAAGGACGAGAAAGGGGCGGATCGTCATCATCGGCCGTTGCTCCCGGTGCCGCTGCCGCGGCGCATGAGGTGGATGTCACCACTGAACGTCTCTACGTCGATTCTCGCCCCGCCGTTTCCAAGCGTGAACTGGAAGCCATGTTTGCGCCTGTGTGCGCCGCCGCCCTCGTCGCCCGGCTGGATGGTGAGCGGGAAGTCACTGTCGATCTCGCCGCTGAATGTCTCGAGAGTGAGTAGCGCGCCCGCGCCCTGGGGCACGGCGAGCAGTATGTCGCCGGAGTGCGAGCCGAACTCGTAGCGCCCCGACGCCTCGAACGTTCCGTCGTACTCCACGTCGCCGCTCACCGTCTTCGCGCGCACGGAACCAGATCGGATCCCGCGGAGAGTGATGTCGCCGCTCACCGAGCCCGTCTCCACCGAGCCGGCGGCATCCTCCACCCACACGTCTCCGCTGACAGAGTTCGCACGCACGGAGCCGGCCGTTGCCGCGCCGCTCGCGCTTGTCACGCGCACGACGCGTACACCGCCCGACACGCTCCCGGCGGTGACGCGATCTGCGGCACCCGCGACCTGGACTTCACCGCTCACGGAGCTCGCCTCCACCTCGCCGGCGATGTCGGTAGCGGTGATGTCGCCGGATACGGCTCCCATGAGGACGCGCGTGCCCCGGGGCACAGAGATTTCGAACCATGTGTCGCCGATGTCGCCGTCCACGTCCTCGACCTCGAGCGAGATCCGGGAGGGCGATGCGTCCAGTTGCAGCTCGCCTTCCTCCGTGCTCGCGTGCAACTGGACGTCGTTCCGCGTCCAGCCGTTGACGATGATCTCACCGGAGATGAGCGAGAGGTCGACGGTACCGCCGCGTGAGAGCGCGAGCGTGGTATCGATGCGGTCGGCGATCTCGCGCCCGGCCCGGTCGTCGTCCCGGTCATCCCGGTCGCGGCCTGCCTGTGCTTCGACAGGTACTGCCGCGGCCGCAATGGTGGTCAACGCCGCGAGGGCGACAAGTGCGTAGTGTCTCATGAGCATATCCCCGGTATCATGTGCGAGCCGGAAGCAGCGCGGCGATGCGCAGCAGATCCAGCTTCATGTCGAGTGTCGAGTTGAGCTGCTGCATCAGGAATGCGCTCGCCGTGTCGCGCGCAAGTGCCGCGCGGCTGTCGGCGATGGCGGCGTCGATCACCTGCAGGTTGCGCTCGAGCACAGCGACCGTCGCGGAGTCGAGCTGATCGCGCCGCTCCAGGAGCAGCGTACGAAGACGGTCGATCTCGGGCGCGTACGCGGCCTCGATGCGCGACGGCGCGGCGAGGCCACGCATGGCCGGGTCGCGCGGGATGCTCGCGACGAGCGCCTCCGAGCGGGCACTCGTTGCCGGGAGTGGCTGGGGGTTCTCAGGCGGACGGTTCGTGCGAGCAGCAGCTTCCGGGGCGTCGTCGCTGGCGACGAGCGGCGTGGCCGCGGCACCCGCCGCCGTTCCCGTACCGGCCGCAGCATTCGGCGAGTCAGCCGAGTCCACGCTCGCGACGGTGCCGCTATTCGAACCGGCGCCCGCGGCGACGATGTACGTGATACCCGCCGTGGTGACGACCAGGGCCGCGGCGGCTGCCGTCACCCAGCGCGTGGACACGAACCATCCGCGCCGCCCGCTGCCGCTCTCGCCGCCGAGCTCCACGACTGGCGTCTCGATGCGCGCGCGAATGCCGGGCCAGAGGTCGCGGGACGGCACGAGCACCGGAAGGGTCCCGGCACCCTCTGCAATGCGTCTCAGATCGGCGAGCAGCGACGCGCACGACTCGCAGCGCTCGGCGTGTGCGTCCAACTCCTCACGTGAAGCCGCGTCGAGATCAGCATCGATGTATTCGGACGCGCGCGTCTCGAATCGTTCGCAGTCCATCTGATTGCCGGTCATCTCTCCAGTGCCTCCCGCAGGAGCCGTCGCGCGCGGTGCAACTGCGCCTTGCACGCTCCCGATGTAACGCCGAGCATCACGGCGATCTCCTCGTGCTTGTAACCCTCCACGTCGTGGAGCACGAACACCCGCCGCGCTCCCGGCGGCAGAAGTTCCACAGCCGCCTCCAGGTCCAGCCATCCGCCGGGGATCGACGCTCCCGCCGGAGTAGCGAGCGCCAGTGCGTCGTCGTCCTCTCCCGATCCATACCGACTGCGCTGCCGGCCCTCGGTCTTCCGCGCGTTCAGCACCACGTTCACCGCCAGGCGGTGCAGCCACGTGGAGAACGCGCTCTCGCCGCGAAAGAGCGACAGCTTCTCCCACGCACGGACAAAGACATCCTGCGTCAACTCTTCGGCCGCTTCGCGGTCCGCGGTCATGCGCACGCACACCGAGAACACGCGGTTCACGTTCGCCCGGTACAGCCGCTCGAATGCGTTTCGATCGCCGGCCGCGGCGAGCGCCACATCCGGATCGCCCGAGGGCCGAGTCGTGGAGCTTGTCGCCAGAATTGCCACTGCCATTCAGTAGGACATTCGGCTGGTTCCGGGGATGAGATACCGGACGGCGGGAGATGGTTTGAAAGCCGTCATGGTTGAAGCGGCGGTACGACAGAGCAAGGCGCGCGGTTTCAGCCGCACCGGCGCCCGCTGGATTGATATCCTGCGCAGGCTTATGGTACTACTCGGCGCTTCGCCTGGAGTCATCATGCCCGACGTGGGAACCTTTCGAATCACGATCGAGGTCGAGAATCCGATGCGTGCCGGTGAGCGTCGTTCTCTGTCCGGCGTGCTGGTCGACACCGGCGCCGAGCTGTCATGGGTGCCTGCCGGGATACTCGAATCGCTGGGAATCGAGAGGTATTCACTATGGCGATTCCGGCAGGCCAGTGGTACGGTCATCGAGCGGTGGACAGGGCCGGCGTTCATTCACGCAGCGGGGAAGCGAACGACGGATGACGTGGTTTTCGGCGAACCTGGTGATCTCGTGCGCCTGGGAGCGCGCTCCCTCGAAGGCCTCAACCTCCGTGTCGAGCCGACGACGAAACAACTGGTTGACGCCGGTCCGGTGCCGGCGGCGGCGGCGAGGGGGCGGGGTCAGGTCTTGTTTTGC
>JBOHTO010000083.1:0-8751 GCA_050733695.1 Gemmatimonadaceae bacterium
AGCCGCGCCGGCGCAGCTTGCGGTAGCTCGCCCGCCACGTGCCCTCGCCCCGGTCGCGCGCGGGCGCAACCGGGGGCAGATGGCACGCCATCAGCATCTCGTCGGGTCGCTTTGTCAGATAGTCGATGCCGTCGTCTCGATACAGCGCAGCCGCAGGAATCCGCCGCTCGCCATCGATGCTCGCGAGCGTGATGTTGGCGCCCAGCGCGATCGCGACGGGGACTCCGTCCGACGACTGGACGGCCCAGCAGCGCGGACTCGATGGCGCCACCCAGCAGATATCGCCGTCGCGCTTCATGCAGAAATCGATCGCCTTGCGCCATTCGTAGCTCTGGTCGTAGTAGTTGCAGCGCGTGTCGAGCAGAAGGTTGCCGCCGATCGTGCCCATGTTGCGCAGCAGTGGCGTGGAGACGGCATCCGCAGCGTCAGCAACGGCTGGATAGTGGCGGCGGATCTCCGGATGCGCGGCGAGCGCGGTGAGCGTTACCGCCGCGCCAACCGTCATCCCATCATCTGCCGAGCCGTCGATGCGCGAGAGTTCCGGTATCGCGCCGAGCGCGATCACGGTGGCTGGCGTCTGCTGCCGTCGCTTCATGTTGGGGTAGAGATCGGTACCGCCTGCCACGAAGGAACAGTCCGGTCCGCTCTCGCGGCGGAGCCGGAGCGCATCGTCGACCGTGCTCGGTTCATGGTACGAGAAGCGAGGAAGGCGCAGCATCAGCGATCGCCCGCCCGTCCGCGCGCAACGCCCGCGACCTCTTCGGCGTCCGCGACTCCTGCCCCGACTTCTGCCGCGCCAGGCTCGCCGCCCACCTCGCTGTGAGCCCGGCCATCGGCCTCGCGCCCGCTGCCACCCTGCGCCGGTGTGAGCACGCGCGCTGATTCCGGGAACGTGTACTCCGGGAAGTGCGTCGGTCCGAACCGCGCTTCCCTTCCCTTGGCTTTCTCCTTCAAGGCCTTGAGGATCTTGTGCGGCGAGCAAGGCACTTCATCGATGCGAACACTCACGGCATCGTACACCGCGTTCGCGACGGCCGGCATCACCGGCAGCAGCGGTCCCTGTCCCGCTTCCTTGGCGCCGAAGGGTCCGCGCGGATCAGGATCCTCGATCAGATATGTCTCTATGTCGCACATTTCGAGTGTCGTGGGACTCTTGTACTCGAGCATGCTCGGATGGTGATGCACCAGGTTTCGCGCGGCGTTCCTGTACGTCATCTCCTCCATCAGTATCTCGCCGAGCCCCATGTATACGGAGCCCTCGACCTGGCCGATGACGAGCAGAGGATTGATGGACTGTCCGACGTCGTGCGCGATCCAGATCTTCGGAACGCGCAGGATTCCGGTCTCCGGATCGACTTCGACTTCCGCGACGGCGCAGGAATACGAGTATGCGGGCGATGGCCCCACGCCTGCCCCCTTGTAACGGCCGGGCGAGCGCGGCGGCGTGTACGAGCCCACCGTGCCGATCGTCCCCAGCTTCGACTCTGCGAGCTGCACCGCCTCCGCGAAACTCATCCCGTTCCCGGGGTTCTCCACGTCGAACACGCGCCGCGCCGCGAACACGAGCCGCGCGGCACGGACGCCCAGCTTCGCCGCCACCGCACCGGCAAGCAGCCCACGCGCGCGCTCGGCGGCCTCGATCGCGGCATTGCCGCTCATCAGCGTCACGCGCGATGAGTACGAGCCGAGGTCCACCGGAGTGAGGTCGGTGTCTCCGGTCACGACGCGGATGTCTTCCGGTTCGATTCCCAGAATCTCCGCTACGCAGTACGCGAGCACCGAATCGGAACCCTGACCGATGTCCGTGGAGCCGCAGAAGGCGGTGACGCCGCCGGAACGGTCGAGCTTGAGCTGCACGCCCGAGTGCGGCATGCTGTTCCAGTAGATGGGAAGTCCGGCGCCCGAGATGTACGACGAGCATGCGATCCCCACGCCGCGGCCGAACGGGAGCTTGCGATGCTTCTGCTTCCATCCGCTTCCGTCCACGACCTTGTCGATGCACGCGCCCAGGCCCATGGAGCCGATGCGCAGCCAGTTCGCTGTGATGGAGTGCGCGGGCTGCAGTGTGCGCCTGCGCATCTCAGCCGGATCGAGCTCGAGCTGTTCGGCGATCCTGTCGAGATGACATTCCAGGGCGAAGCGGGGCTGCGGCGTGCCGTGCCCCCGCTTGGGCCCGCACGGCGGCTTGTTCGTGAAGACCCGCGCGCCGCGGAAGCGGTATGCCGGTACGCCGTAGGTCACGGTCTGCAGCGCGCCGGTGTAGTACGTGCTCGCAACGCCGTACGAGCCGTATGCGCCGCCATCCAGAAAGGATGTGAAGTCCATCGCGGTGATCGATCCGTCGCGGCGAACACCGGTGCGAATCTTCATGAGGACCGGGTGGCGCCCGCGATGGCAGTAGAATACTTCCTCGCGGGTCAGGCAGATCTTCACGGGCCGGCCGGTCTGTCGAGCGAGTGCAGCGACAACGATCTCGTGGCTGAACGGATCCGACTTGCCGCCGAAGCCGCCTCCGTTGGGCGTCGCGATCACGCGGATATGCGCGGCCGGCAGCTCGAGCACCTTGGCGAGCGCGCGGTGCAGGTAGTGCGGCGTCTGCGTGCTGGACCAGATGCTGAGCTTGCCGTCCGGCGACCATTCCGCCAGCGCGGCGTGCTGTTCCATGGGAAGGTGCGTGTTCCCTTCGTAGAAGAAAGTGTCCTCGCGCACGAGGTCGGCATCGGCCATGCCGGCATCGACGTCACCGAATTCGAGCGACACGTGCTTGTGTACGTTGGCGTCGTCGCCGTAGTCGTGGATGAGCGGCTCGCGCTGGTCCAGACCCTCCTCGATGGAGCCGACGGTGGCGAGCGTCTGGTAATCGACATCGATGAGGTCGCAGGCGTCGTTCGCGGCCTCCTCGCTGGTGGCGGCTATCGCGACTACGGGATCGCCCACGAAGCGGACGATGTCGGGACAGAGCGCGTGCTCGTCCTCGGAGATGGGCAGGATTCCGAAGGGAATGGGGAGATCGCGCCCGGTAAGGATTGCAATAACGCCCGGGTACGCGACCGCGCGCCCGGTATCGATTCTCAGGATGCGTGCGTGCGGCAGGCGCGACCGCAGCAGTTTGCAGTGCAGCATGCGCGGGAGCGACAGATCGTCGGCAAACTTCGTCGCGCCCGTGACCTTCGCGGTCGCATCAACCTTGCGACGCGGGGT
The DNA here is from genome assembly GCA_050733695.1 of Gemmatimonadaceae bacterium. GTDB lineage: Bacteria > Gemmatimonadota > Gemmatimonadetes > Gemmatimonadales > Gemmatimonadaceae > JBOHTO01. The sequence continues at coordinate 3,202 of JBOHTO010000083.1, forward strand.
TCCTACAACGGCGCGTGCTGAGGTTCGGGCACTCGCGGCACCGGGCTGGCTGAGATCCTGGTCGTCATTCATGGACGCCACGCATGCGTGCGCCGGCGAGCTCGACGGCCTCGAAGATCTTCAGGTAGCCCGTGCATCTGCAGAGGTTCCCTGCAAGCGCCTCGGCGATCTCGGTGCGCGATGGCTCGGCAGTTCGAGCGAGCAGCGCCTTGGCGGCGAGAAGAAAGCCAGGCGTGCAGTAGCCGCACTGCGCCGCGCCCAGTTCTGCGAATGCTTCCTGCAGCGGGTGCAGTGCGGGGCCGTCTGCCATTCCTTCGACGGTCTCGATGTGGCGGTCGCGATAAGTGAGTGCGAGTGCGAGACAGGAGAGAACGGGCACACCGTCGGCCAGAACCGTGCACGTTCCGCATTCGCCCAGCTCGCAGCCGTGCTTGGTTCCGGTGAGACCCATCTCCTCGCGCAGCACCTCGAGCAGAGTGCGGTTGGGCGGGAATGCGATCTCGATCCGTTCGCCGTTGACGACGAAGCTGGCATGGACGCTGCGGCGTTCGGGGATCTGGATCGACACGGGCGTGACCATGGGGAGTAGAATGCCGCTCCGCGCAAGGGGGGCGCAACCCATTGCGGTTGCGAGTTCGGCACACGCCTTGCAAAACTGATGGGTACGCCGCCAGGCCGGCGGCCCGGAACAGACTCGCAGTAAGGAGGTTCAGATGGGTGACATGGAGAAGAAGCGCGAAGGCCTTCAGAACCAGGCGGATGGTCTGGGCAAGGAAGCAGAGGGCAGGACGCGCAACGCTGTGGGCGGAGCCACGGGCGACACGAGCGAGCAGCTCAAGGGCAAGGCCCAGGAACTCCACGGCAAGGCCGAGCGCAAGTTCGGCGAGAAGCAGAGCGAGTCAGCGGACAAGGATCGGGAGAAGGACAGGATCTGACGCCGCAGCCTGCCTCGCGCCGGACAGGCGACAATCCGGCCGCCTCGCGAACTCCGCGGGCGGCCGTTCCCGTCAGGTTCCCCACGTGTTACGAAGCAAAGCTGTGCCTGCCGGACTGGATCGTGGTCGGAGGAGGCAATGGGTGGCGATGGTGAGCATTCCGCGATCCTCCAGACGAGTGCTGGCGAAGGAATTTGCGGATTTCATGCGCTACCCATTCCCCAGTGGCAGCACCGACGACGATGTTGGTGAGCTGCATGCCGAACTGGCCGAGTACGACGGCTACATTGCGGGCCTCATCACGCAGTTACTCGCGGGGCGCCGGATGCTGTCGCATCCTCTGCGGTCGGACGGGGACCTCAGGGACAGGTTGCGGCGAGTGATTGAGGTCAGTCAAGGCGCCGCGGTCAAGGACGCCGAAGTGCTCCTCGCGTACTTCGATCGGCTGGATCCTCATCGAAATTGCGCGCCAGTGCTATCCGAGCAAGACCGATCCAGCGTGATGCCTGCCGCGGTGAGCGATCGTCTCGAGCCGGTCAGCTCTGCCCGTCGAAGTCGACAGTCCCCTGCTGGCCTTCCAGAACCTCGACGACCTGCACATCGGAGGCGAATGTGCACGGAGTCGGCGTGCTCACGAGCAGTACGGCGTAGAATCCCGCCGGCAGACTGGTGGCGCCATACTTCCCCTGATCGCTCGATGTGACGGTCACATCAGCAGGTCCGCCGACCACCCGGATCGCCGCATCCGGAACCACGACGCCATCGCAGCGTACGTGGCCGACGATGCGCGCGGGCACGAGTCCCGCTCCCGCAAAGAAGACCCTGACCAGCTCTCCGCCGCCCACGTCGATCGCCTGTTCCAGCGGCGCGAATGATGTCGTGAGCAGGTTGACACCCGTCAGCTCGAGGCCAGTGAGACGGAGCGTGTAGCTTCCGGCTGGAACATCATCGAAGAAGAACGTCCCCTCCGCATCAGTCACCGCGGCGCGGAGCACCATGTCATCCTGCCGCAGCACGACCACCGCGTTGGGTACGGCAGTGGCGGTCTTCACGAGTGTAACCGAGCCAGCGATATCGGCTGGGCGATTCTGCGGACCGGTGGATTCGGAATCATCGCGACAGCCGAGCGCGAGCAGCGCCGACATCAGCAGCACGGGCAGCGCGTGTCGTGACGATCTCATCCGTGGCCTCCTTTCCTCGAAGCACATCGAGTACTGCGGCTCGACCTGCAGCTCACGTGTCATGCCAGCATCCGCGCTGCATCCGCGGGATCCATTTGACGGATCCCGTGAATGCTGCCAAAGTGAGTATCCACGCTGACCATCGTACTCAAGCCGTGTCGGAACATCGTCGCGGCGTGCGTGGCATCCCGCGTCGTCAAGGCGGGATGCCGTTCGATCACCTCGCAGAGCCCGGTGATGTCATCTCGCGTTACCGTAAGCAGATCGGGAAACAGGTTGCTGATTGAACGTGCCATTGTCAGAGCCTCAGGATCTCGTCCCTTGCGCCGAAGAACGTGCATAACCTCCTGAATCACTTCCACACTCGTCGTCGCATCGATGTCCCATGATGCTCATACGGCGTCGGACAACGATGTGAAGTTGAAGTCGTTGGCCTTGATCGCCGGCATGTAGGTTCCCGCCGATGTGCGCTCCGTGCGACCCAGTTCCTCGATCTTGTTGAGCATGAACAGCGGGCTCTCGTTCCAGCGGAAGTTCTTGAGCGAACGCGTGACCCGTCCGTTCTCCACGAGGAACGTGCCGTCGCGCGTGAGGCCCGTCATGAGAACTGTGCGCGGATCGAGAAAGCGGATGTACCAGAAGCGTGTCACGAGAACGCCGCGCTCGGTGCCCGCGATGAGCTCGTCGGTCGATCTCGTCCCACCCACGAGCTTGAGACCGCCGGCCAGCGGTGTCGGCTGCATGCCCTGCTTCTGCGCCCAGAAACGCGAGTACGACAGGTTCCTCAGCACACCGTCCTCGATCCACACCGTCCGTCTCACGGGCAAGCCGTCGTTGGTGAACGGCTGCTCGAGCAGCTCGACGGGATCCGAATACATTGTGACGCGACGATCCGCGATCTGCTCGCCGATCTTCGTACCGCCGCCTTCCTTCGAGAAGGGGCTTCGTCCCTCATCGGCCGTTCGTGCCTGCAGGGAACCCGCAAGAATGGGAACGAAGTCCGCGACGGCCTGCGGCTCGAGGATGACCGTGTAGCGTCCCGGCTCGATCGCCTGCGGATTGCGCGAGGCCACGGCCTTCTCCGCCGCTCGCCTGCCAAGCGCGGCCGCGTCCATGTCGCGCCAGTCGCGCGAGCCGGCGGACGCCCAGCCGGAGCCGGTGCCGTCCGCCGTGCGCGCGGTTGCCGAGAAGTCAATGTCGGTCGCTGCCCAGTAGGCAAAGAGGCCGTTGCTCGTCGCCACCGCTTCCGCGACGCCCGCATTCGCCTCGATGAACCCGGCGACGCCGAGATCCGACCCTCCCGCCGAGCGCGCGGTCTCGATCACACGCGACGCGGCGAGCGCGCGCGCTTCGGGTGTGAGCTCCGCCGTCGCACCGATGTACGCGGGCACCTGCGCGTAGTCCTGCGGGCCGAGCTCCGGCATGAGCTCCGGATCCTCGGGCGAGAGCCGCGCGAGCCGCTCCGACTGACTGACCACGCTCGCCAGACCTTCGTCGTCCAGGATGTTCGTTGTCGCCGACGCCTGGCGCCGTCCGATCGTGCTCGTGACCGTGACCCTGGTGTCGTTGACGCCGCCCGACGTCGTTATCTCGCTCACCGCGAATCGCGTATTCCCCTGCCACCCCGAATCGAGATTCACCCTCGCAGCGTCGGCGGTGCTGTAGCCAAGCGCCCGGCGCGCGATCGCTTCGACCTGTTCGCGTGTGAGAAGCGTGTCGTCCTTCAGCGTCATCATCGTCTTGGTCATTGTCTATATCCCTCAGCCCGTGCGGCCGGTGTTGACGATATTCACCTGCCGGAACCGCGCCGGCGGGCAGCCATGGCTCACCGAGTTGGACTGCCCCGGCTCACCCTTCCCGTCTCCAAAAGATCCGCCGAGCCAGTAGCTCGACCGACCGCCGATCATGTCCATCGAGTTCCAGAACTCGGGTGTGTTCGCCTGGTACGCCACGTCCTTGAGCATTCCCACGATCTTTCCGTTCCTCACTTCGTGGTACGCCTGTCCGGAGAACTGGAAGTTGTAGCGCTGGTGATCGATGGACCACGAGCCGCGGTTCCGGATGACGATGCCACGGTCAGTGTCCGCGATGATGTCGTCGATGCTCGCTTCCTTCTCGCCCGGCATGAGCGACACGTTCGGCATGCGCTGGAACTGGACGCTGGACCACGAGTCGGCGAAGGAGCAGCCGTGCGAACGGTTGACACCGGTGTACTCGTCGATCCAGTCGACCTGCTCGCGCGTCGTCTGGTAATCGTTGAAGATCCCGTTTTCCACTAAGAGCCATTCGTCGGCCGGTACGCCTTCGTCGTCCCAAGCGGTGCGCGAGAGCGACTCGGGCTGTGTGCGATCGGCCCTGATCTGCATGAAGTCGGGCCCGTAGCGGAAGTTGTTGAGAACCTCCCCCGGCGGCGCCAGGAAACTCGTGCCCGCGTAATTGGCTTCGTAGCCCATCGCGCGATCGAGTTCCGTGGGATGCCCGATGGATTCGTGGATCGTGAGCCAGAGGTTCGTCGGTGCGAGGATGATATCCCAGCGTCCGACGTCCACCGACTTTGCTGAAAGTTTGGCTGCTGCAATGGAGGCCCATTCCTCTGCATTGCCCGGCATGTCGAGGCCGGTGACGTACTCCCAGCCCGAGCCTCGCGGCGCGAGTTCCTCGGTGTAGCTCTGAAAATCTCCATCGCCGAGTGCCGTCGCGGTGAAGCGTGGGCCGACCTTGTAGTAGGTCTGGGTGACGAGTGTTCCGTCGGTCGTGGCGAGCGTCTTCTCTTCGCGGAGGAGTGAGAGTCCGGAGGTGACGAAGCGGACGTTCGGGACTCTGAGTGCGGCTTCATTCGCTGCGAAGAGGAGTGCGACCTTGTCCTCGATGGGGACCTCGAGCGGGTCGATCTCGACGGGCTGGATCCAGCTTCCGGTCGCGGGCTGCACGGGTGCGAGTGTGACGGGGCGCCGCTGCGCTACGCGTGATGCCCGGGCGATCCGCGCCGCCTGGCGTGCGGTGCGATGCACGGCGTCGCGCGTTACCTCGCTCGTGGCCGCGAATCCCCACGACCCATTGACGAGTGCGCGGATCCCCAGTCCGAAGGATTCGGAGTCGCTGACGTTGGTGACCTGGCGTTCGCGTGTGGCGATGAACTGCTGGCGATAGCGACCGAAGCGAACGTCGGCGTACGACGCGCCGGCGTCCTTCGCGGCCTGCAGCGCCTCCATCGCGAGCTCGCGTACTGACGCATCCGTGCCACTCGGGAGTGGTTCTGGCGGTGCGGCGGGTGGTGGCAGCGGTGCTGGCGGGGTTGCAGCGGGCGAGCGTGCACAGCTTGCGAGCGCCGCGGTGCCGGTGATCTTGAGAAAGTCGCGTCTGGAGGGAGCCATGCGCTGTCCTGTGGAGGGTGGTGGGGGGTCAGGTCTTGTTTTGCGGCATCATAACATTGC
>JBOHTO010000084.1:0-3667 GCA_050733695.1 Gemmatimonadaceae bacterium
GCGTCGCCCTCGGCCGTGAGCGCGCCGGCGCCCCGGCGATCGGCGATGGCCACGAGCGACGCCTCCTCGTCGACGAGGGCCGCGCGCACACCGGCGACCCGGGCCGGAACGGGAAGCCCGCGAACCACGCGCGCGACGCCCTCATCGTCGAGCCGGTCGATGGGAAGGTCCAACCCCGAGAGCGGAGACCGCAGTGCTCCGGCGGCGCGATCGTCGAGATCAGCAACGGGGACGGCGTCGCGCACATCGAAGCGTCCGCTGCGTACGCGCCGCAGCGCGGTGAGGTGCGCCGCGCTCGCCGCGCCGCGTCCGAGGTCACGCGCGAGGGCGCGTACGTAGGTGCCGCCTCCGCACACGATCGTGACCAGCCACTCGTCCGGCCGCTCCTCGCGAATGATCCACTCGTGCACGAACACGCGCGCTGCCGCCAGCGGCAGCGATTGCCCGCGCCGGGCAGCGTCGTACGACCGGCGGCCGGCGACTTTCTTCGCCGAGTACTGCGGCGGCACCTGTTCGATGTAGCCCGTGAGCGCGCCCATCGCACCGCGGACGGCGCCCGGCTCGGGCGGCGGTGCGCTGCGGGTGACATCCCCCGTCAGATCATCCGTCTCCGTCTCGCTGCCGAAGCGGATGCTGGCGTCGTACACCTTCGGCTCGCCGTCGAGATACGAGAGCAGCCGCGTGGCACGGCCGGTGAGCAGAACGAGCAGCCCGCTCGCGAACGGATCGAGCGTACCGGCGTGCCCGATCTTCCGCTCGCCCAGGGCGCGACGCGCTGCCATCACCGCATCGTGCGACGTCATCCCCGCCGGCTTGTCGGCGAGGAGCAGCCCGTCACGCGAGCGGCTCCTCATCCGGCAGCTTGCCCTCTCGCAGGTCGGAGAGGAGGGATTCTATTCGGGCCGCGCGAGCGATGCTCTCATCCACGACAAACTCGATCTCGGGGGCGAGGCGCAGCCGGAGCGAACGCCCGACGCGAGAGCGAAGGTGCGTGGCAACGCTGGCCAGTCCCTCGAACGTCGTCTGCCGCTCCGTGTCGGACCCCATTACGCTCACGTATACCTTTGCGTGGCGCAGATCGCGGGTGACGTCGACACCGGTAACCGTCACGAGGCCCACTATCCGCGGATCCTTCGCGTCCTCGGCAAGGAAGGTGGCTACCTCCTCGCGTATCGCCTCGGCTACCCGTTCGGGGCGCCGTGAATCGTTCGCCATTTATCGCTGCGGATTGGGGGTTACAGCGTTGCCAGCCGCTCCGGCAGACACCGCGCTCGCTACAGGAAACTCGTTGCGGTGTCGATCACCCGGCAGAGCGGCGCCGACTCGACGAGATGGTCCGCTGACTCGAGCACCGATTCCGCGTGCCGCCGCCCGGTGGCGACAATGCAGGCCGTGATCTCCGCGCGCTGCCACACGTCATGGTGCGCCGTTTCCGCGACCGACAGGTTGAACGAGTTGTGAAGCCGGTCCTTCATGCTCCTGATGACGGAGCGTTTTTCCTTCAATGATCGTGCGCCCTCGATGTGCAGCTCCCACGAGCGCACGCCGATTACCATGCGTTACGCCGTCTCCTTCGACTCGAGCGTCCGGGCGAACTCCTCCGTCCGGTAGCACTCCAGTACGTCACCGATCTTGATGTCGTTGAAGTTCTCGATTCCTATGCCGCACTCGAATCCCTCGCGCACTTCCCTGACGTCGTCCTTGAAGCGCCGGAGTGAAGCGATGGCCCCGTCGTAGATCTCCGTCCCGTCGCGAACGACGCGCAACCTGCCCTGGCGATTGATGACGCCACTTCGTACCGAGCAACCCGCGATCACGCCCGCCTTCGGAACCTTGAATGTCTCGCGCACCTCTGCCTCGCCGAGCACGATCTCGCGCTCCTCGGGCCGCAGAAGACCTTCGAGCGCGGAGCGTACATCCGCAACCGCCTCGTAGATCACGCGATAGAGCTTGATGTCGACTCCCTCCCGCTCGGCCGCTGCACGCGCGTTGTTGTCGGGACGCACGTGGAAGCCGATGATGATCGCTCCCGACGCCTTCGCCAGCAGGATATCGCTCTCGGACACGGCGCCAACGCCGCGGTGAATCACGTCGACCCTGACTTCCGACGTGGAGAGCTGGCCGAGTGCGTCAGCGAGCGCTTCGGCCGGTCCGCCCTGGTCCGCCTTGATGACGATGTTGAGCGAGCGCGTCTCGCCCGCGGCGGCCTGCGCCATGAAATCCTCGAGCGTCACGCTGCCACGCGTGCCGCGCCGGCTCTTCGCTTCGCGATCCAGGCGCTGCCGCCGCTGCGCGATCTCGCGCGACGCGGCCGCGTCCTCGACAACGAGGAACTGGTCTCCAGCCGTCGGCACACCCTCGAAGCCGAGAACCTGCACCGGGATCGCGGGGCCGGCGGACTTCACCGGCTTGCCACGCTCGTCCAGCATGGCGCGGATACGACCGGAGAACATGCCGCAGATGAAATCGCTCCCGACTTCGAGAGTACCCTGCTGCACGAGCACCGTCGCGACCGGACCCTTGCCCTGATCGAGCTGGGCCTCGACAACGGTTCCCGAAGCCCGGCGATTGGGATTCGCCTTGAGGTCGAGGATCTCGGCCTGAAGGAGAATCTGATCCAGGAGCAAAGGCACGTTCGTCCCCGCTTTCGCCGAGATGGGCGTCGAGAGGACGCCGCCGCCGAACTCTTCCACAACGACGCCGTGCTGCAGCAGATCCTGCTTGACCTTCGTTACGTTCGCCGAGGGCAGGTCGATCTTGTTGATGGCGACGACGAGTGGGACGCCTGCGTTCCTCGCGTGCGAGATCGCCTCCACGGTCTGCGGCATCACCTGATCATCGGCGGCGACGACGAGCACCACGATGTCGGTGACCTGCGCGCCACGCGCGCGCATCGCCGTGAAGGCCTCGTGGCCCGGCGTGTCGAGGAAGGTGATCTCGCGCCCGCCGGGGAGCGTGACGTGATAGGCGCCAATGTGCTGCGTGATCCCGCCCGCCTCGCCCGCCACGACGGTTCCCTTCCGGACGTAGTCCAGCAGGGACGTCTTGCCGTGATCGACGTGACCCATGATGGTGACCACGGGGGGACGCGACACGAGCTGCTCGGCCGTATCGGTGACGACCTTGAGCGCGTCTTCCGCCTGGTATTCGTCCTCGCGAACCGCCTGGAAGTCGAACTCGCCCGCGATCAGCTCGATCTGGTCGAAGTCGAGGCGCTGGTTGACCGTCACCATCAGCCCCATCTCCTTGAACGCGAACTGCACGATGCCGGTGGCCGGCATCTTCATGGCGGCGGCCAGCTCGCTCACGGTGACGAACTCGTTCACGCGAACGGTCTTGCGCTCGCGCTCCGCCGCGGCGGCGCGCTGGGCGTCCATGGACTCGCGCGAACCCTCGTCGCTCCGACGCGAGCCCCGGCGCGGTGCCGGTCCGCGTATCGCGGACATCGTACGCGAGATATTGGCCGTCACCGCGGTCTGGTCCACGTTTCCGCGCTTGCCCTTTCTGCGGCGCCCTCCGCGCTCGCCCTTCTTCTCCTCGCGGCGCGCGGGCATGGTCGCCGCACCTGGCGCGGCCGATGCAACCGGTCGCGGCGGCATGAACGGCGCGCTCGTGGACACGGGACGTGGCCGCGGCGCACCTGGCGCCACCGGCCGCGGGCGCGCGC
>JBOHTO010000085.1:0-26498 GCA_050733695.1 Gemmatimonadaceae bacterium
CTGCACGCCGGCATCGTGGAGTGGCTCCAGGAAATGCCGCGCCGCGGAGGCGTCGGTAACGACAGCGGCGACATGGACCTGATGGTTCGCTTGTCGCTGCTGCGCCGCCAGCGCGTGCACGACCGCCTCGGCACCGCCCACGCGCGCCGGCGCTATGACGTGGAGGATTGTGAGCATTACACCACAGCCGCCGAGACAACAATCATGCCCGCCGGCTCCGGCGCCTTCGTCCCGACCATGGGGATCGCGGCGCGCCGCAGCGCTCCGGCGCGGTTTCCGGCGTGCAGTGAGTGGTGCGCAGGTGCTACACGTGATGCATTCGCGTTACTCGGCGAATCGTCGCGGCCGCAGCACGTGCCTGCATCGTGGCGCAAGCCACCAGGTGGCTCGACATGCGACGACCCGATCGCTGGTCTTTGTCTTGCCCACCTGCCCGCCGCCGGGCCAAGCAGTCGCGTGCCTCTTGTCCACGGTAGCGCCGTCGGACGGTCCGCCGGTGAGATCCCTTTTGTCCGCAGATGATGAACTCCGTTCCTGCGGCGTCGCCGCGGACGACAGACTCCCTTGCGACGCTCGGCTCCATGCTGGCCGGGGCTGCCGCGCATGGAGCGGCCCCAGGCGATCTTCTTCGCGCGCTCGTGCGACTGGATGCCGTCGCGGCCGCGAACGCGCTGCTCGGCGCGAACGGCGGCGCGCGCGAGCTGATCGACGATCGGCAGTTGGCCCGAGTGTTCGAGGAACTCGTGTCCGTCACGGTCGATCGCAGCGAGGCAGCATTGACCGAGCGACTCGTGCGGTTGGCCGGGCAGTATTCCGGACAGCTCTCCCCCGACGTCCTCGCCTCTCTCATCTCCGTCGCTGCGCCCGCCCAGCGCGCTGGCCTGCGCGGCATCGTCGCCGCCGCACTCGCGCGCGATCCCCGACATGGACCGCTGCTGGGCGCGGCCGCGGAGGCCGCCGTCGCGGCCGGCGACCCGACAACGGCGCACGCCCTCCTTACGCGGCTCGGACGAGCGGACGAGAGTCTGGCGTCGATGCAGCGGGTTTGGCGGATGCGGTCAAGGCTGCCCGAGACAACCTGCCCCATTGTACGAATCGGAATTCTCGGCTCGTTCACGGTCGATCCGATCGTCCCCTATCTGGACCTGGAATGCCGCGCGCTTGGGCTCCGGCCGCAGGTCTACGTCGCGCCGTTTGACTCCTGGGACAGGGAAGTCCTCGATACCGAGTCCGGCCTCCGCCGTTTCAACGCCGAGATAGTGATTCTCGCCCTGTCGGTTGACGATCTGATCCCCGATCTCGCGGGAGCGATGGGAGCCGCGGAACTGGAGGATGCGGGGATGCAAGCGCTCTCGCGCGTGGTGGCGGCGATACGCGCCTTTCGCGACTGGTCCGGCGCGCCACTGATTGTGCACGGGTTCCACTCTGCTCACCGCGACCCGGCCGCGCCACTGCAGGGCGGGACCGGGCCGTTCCGATCGGTGTGGCTCGCGGAGCTCACAGCCGGCCTGCTCCAGCGCGCCGAGGAATTCTCACAGGTGTACGTGCTTGATCAACAGCAACTGCTGCTGCGCCGCTCAGCCGGGCCGATGGACGAGCCCAAGCTGAGGCACTGGGCTTCGATGCGCCTGCCCGAGCGCGTGCTGCCGGAGGTCGCGCGAAGCTACGCGCAATACATCGCGCCGATCAAGGGACTCTCCAGCAAGTGCATCGTTCTCGACCTCGACAACACACTCTGGGGCGGCGTCGTCGGCGAGGACGGCGTGCACGGAATACGGCTCGGCACAACGGCGCCGGGCTCCGAGTACCGGGAATTCCAGCAGTTTCTTCTCGGCCTCTCGTCACGGGGTATCCTGCTGGCCATCAACTCGAAGAACAACGCTCATGAGGCACTTGACGTCATCCGCTCGCATGAATACATGCTCCTCCGCGAATCGGCTTTCAGCGCGATGCGAATCAACTGGCTTCCGAAGCCCCAGAACATGCGCGCTCTGGCACGGGAGCTTGATATCGGGCTCGATTCGATGGTGTTCATAGATGACAATCCCAACGAGCGGGAACTCATGCGGCGGGTGCTCCCCGAGGTGCTGACACCCGAGCTGCCGCCGGACCCCGCGCGGTATCGACAGACAATCGAAATCCTTCCGCAGCTTCAGACGCTCGTCGTCACGGAGGCCGACGTGGCGCGCAGCGACCAGTATCGCACCAGGCGGCAGCGAAATCGGGAACAGAACGAAGCGGCGTCGCTCGACGAGCACCTTGGCTCCCTCGCGGTCACCGTGCAGGTCACGCCAGTCGGCGACCGGATCCTGGCGCGGGTGCACCAGCTCCTCCAGCGGACGAATCAGTTCAACCTCACCACCAGGCGCTACGACGCCACCCAGCTCGCCGAGCTCATGCGCAATCCGTGCGCACGCCTGTACGCTGCGGCGGCGCGTGACCGATTCGGCGATCACGGTCTTGTTGCGACCGCGATCGTGCGCGTTGCGGGAGAGTGCTGGGTGATCGACAGCTTCGTGATGAGTTGCCGGGCGATCGGCTACGGTGTGGAGAGCGCGCTGCTGTCGGCAATCACGACGGATGCGGGCGAACAGGGTGCACTGGACGTCGTGGGCGAACTCATTGAGACGCCCAGGAACGTGCCTGCCCGGGACTTCTACGCGCGGCACGGATTCGCGCCGAACGGCACCGTCAATGGATCGGCTGCGTGGCATCATTCGCTGGCCCGCGGGGCAGTGCCGCCGCCCGCGTGGATCACGCTCGAGCGACGTCATGAAGCCTGAGGAGCTGGTGAGTCGCGTGTTCGGCGTCGATCGGAGCCGCGTGTCGGACGAAACCTCGAACCGCACGCTTCCGGAGTGGGATTCTCTCGGCCATGTGACCCTCGTACTGGAGATCGAGGCCACATACCGAATCGCGATGTCGACCGACGATGCGCTCACGCTGACCAGCGTGGGGTCGATCAAGCGGTTTCTCGGTTGTCGCGGTGTACGGTGGTGATATCCGGCGCGGATTCTCTGATGGTCGTAGCGGCTGACGCGGGCACGGGCGTCGTGCGCGTCGAGGATCATCATGCGGCCCTACTCGCGGAGTTCTTCAGGCGCGTGTGGGATCCCGGAGCGACCGTGGCGGGCGTGCTCGCCGCACGGCGTGCGGCCGCCGCCGAGAATCCGATCCGACGCGGTGAGGATGTGCCGACGTTCGTTTTTCTGAAGGATGGTCGCGTCGTGGGACACGTCGGCACCCTGCCGATCCGGGTTTGGAACAGCGGCATCGAGCGGCCCGCGCACTGGGTGAAGGGCCTCATGGTCCTCCCGGAGCAACGCAACGGGCCCGTGGGCTTCCTCCTGCTCAGGGAAGCAGTGCGCCATCTCGGCGATGCGATGGCTCTGGTAGTGCAGCCCGCACCGCGCCGATTGTTCCAGGCGCTCGGGTTCGCCGACCTGGGCGTGCTCCCCAACTACCTGCGGGTGCTGAGACCGGCCGCGTTGATGCGTCGGCTCGACCTCGCGGCGCTGGGACTGACAGGGCTGCCGCGATGGCTGCCGCGCCTCGTCCGCTCGCTGCAGCGGACGGGGATGGCCGGGCTCGCCGGAGCGCTCGGCGGCGGTGCGATGGGACTGTGGGCGCGCGCCGCTGGAGGTGCCGAACCCGTGGTGACCCCGGCCGCGCTGGACGGCCGGGAGGTGGACGATCTATGGCGTCGAGTTCGCGGTTCGGTAAGCGCAGCGCCGGTGCGTGATGCTAGACACGTGGGCACGCTTCAGGCTCGTGGCGGGGAAGGCGCTTATGTTTCGCTCTCGGTCCGTGGCCGCTCTGCGCTCGAAGGCTACGCGATTGTGCGTCGCCCGCACGAGCTCGATGACGGACGACTGCGCGGCATTCGCATGGCGACGCTCTCGGATGTCCTGTTTCCGCCGCACATGTCGGGCGTGGGCCTTGCGCTGATCGCGGGCGCGGAGGAGATCGCGCGCGGGATGGGCGCGGACGCGCTCGTGTGCAGTGCGTCGCACGCGGCGCTGCGCCCACTACTTCGTCGGCGGGCATTCGCGCCGATCCCGGGCAACGTACACGTCCTGTTCCGGCCGAACGCCCTGGACACGTCCGCGCCACCCTCGGCGCTGGACGGCTGGTGGTTGCTGCGGGGCGACAGCGCCGCCGACGAGGTGTTCTGATGCCGAGGCCCGTCTGGCCGGGCAACAAGCGATTCGCGTTCTCGATCATCGACGACACCGACGTTGCGACCGAGGAAAACGTCCTGCCGATCTATCGATTGCTGGAGCGGCTGGGGATGCGCGCCACCAAGACCGTCTGGCCTGTAGGGTGCCCCGAAGGCAGTCGCGACTTCGGCACCTCTCGCACCCTGGAGGATTCGGCGTATCTCGACTTCGTACGCGATCTGCACGGCCGCGGGTTCGAGATCACGTGGCACGGTGCCACCATGGAGTCGAGTACGCGCGAGCGCACGATCACGGCGCTGGAGCGCTTTCGCGACGCATTCGGCGCCTATCCGCGCCTGCACGCGAATCATGCCCGCAATCGCGAGAACCTCTATTGGGGGGCGGACCGGGTCGACACTGCACTCCTGCGTGCGCTCGTACGCCGCCTGGGTGCGAGTCCCTGCGTCGTCTACGAGGGGCACGTCGAGCGTTCGCGGTACTGGTGGGGCGATCTCTGTTTGCAGCACATCGAGTACGTGCGCAACCTCACGTTCAACGACGTGAATCTGCTTCGAGTCAACCCCTCGATGCCCTACCACGATCCCGCGCGTCCGTTGGTGCGCTGGTGGTTCTCGGCGTGTGACGCGGAGGATGCAGCAGCCTTCGCCGACCTCCTGCGACCCGAGAATCAGGACCGGCTGGAGGCGGAGGGCGGCGTGTGCATCGTGGCGACGCACTTCGGCAAGGAGTTCGTGCGCGATGGGCTGGTGAACCCAATCGTCGAAGAACGCCTTGCGGCGCTGGCCCGGCGCCCCGGCTGGTTTCCGGCGGTGGGCGAGCTTCTCGATCACCTGCGTGTGAGCCGCACGACCTCACTGCTCCCGGCTCGAGAGTGGCGCCGCATGCAGTGGCGGTGGGTGCGCGATCTGGCGACACGCCGGCTGCGGCGGCGCCGCATCGAACGATCGGGCGATCGCCTCGGGTCGTTCCCCAGGAACTTTTCCGGATATGTGCGGAATAGTCGGAACGTTTGATCCTGCTGGTCGCCTCGATCGCGATGTGCTGCAACAGATGAACGCGCAGCTCGTGCACAGGGGTCCCGACGATGAGGGCTACTTCCTGTCGGGCGCAATCGGCCTCGGTATGCGACGTTTGAGCATCATCGACCTGCCCGGCGGACATCAGCCCATGGCCAATGAGAACGGCCGCTGCCGGATCGTCTTCAACGGCGAGATATACAACTATAGAGAGCTCGGCACGGCGCTACGGCAATCCGGCCACATATTCGCGACGCGAAGCGACACCGAGACCATCCTGCACCAGTACGAGGAATCAGGGCCGGACTGCGTGCACCTGTTGAACGGCATGTTCGCCTTCGCCATCTGGGACGAGGACAGACAACGGCTCTTCGTCGCCCGGGATCGGCTGGGCGTCAAGCCACTGTACTACCACTGGGATGGGACGACGCTGCACTTTGCATCCGAGATCAAGGCCATTCTTGCCTCGGCCGGCGTTCCGGCAGATCTCTGCGAAGAAGCACTCTGGCACTACCTCTCGTTCCGTTACGTGCCGGCACCGCTGACGATCTGGCGGAATATTCGGAAGCTGCCGCCCGGGCATCATCTGATGCTGAACGCGCGCACGGGTACGCTCGTTGTGGAACGCTACTGGGACATCCGGTACGCGCCCGCACCCGAGCCGACGGAGGAGGTGTCGGACATCGAGGAGTTCTCGTCTCGATTCCTCGACGCTGTGCGTCGCCGGCTTGTGGCCGATGTGCCGGTGGGTGTGCTGCTCAGCGGAGGTCTCGATTCGAGTGCGGTCTGCGCGGCGGTCGCGGAAGTGCACAACGCGCCGTTGAGCACCTTCTCGATCGGCTTTCGCGAGCGCGGCGAGTTCAATGAACTGCCCTACGCGCGCCAGGTTGCGCGCCACTTCGGAACGGACCATCACGAAGTGGAGATCGACGCGGACGACTTCCTCAGGTTTCTCCCGTCGCTGGTGCGTTACACCGATGAGCCGCTCGCCGACCTGGCTTCCGTACCGCTCTACTACCTTGCGCGGCTGGCGTCCGAGCGGGTCAAGGTGGTGCTATCGGGTGAGGGGAGCGACGAGGTACTCGCGGGATACGAGTTCGGCGACGAGGCCCGCCGGTGGGCTCGGCTTCGGCGCCTGCAGAGACTTCCGCGCTGGATGCGGTCAACGGTTCCGGATGTCCTCCTCCGCACCGCCCGCAGCACACGCGGAACGCAGCGACTGACCAGCGCGAACATCCCGCTCGGCGAGAGGAACGCACGGTTGGCGCCCTATATGACCAACTACCTGTCCTCGAGTGAGAAGCGAACCCTGTGGCCGACAGCGCGTGCGTTCGGCGATTCCGAGGAAATCATCCGCCGGTACTACCGGGATGCGGGCACCGCTGATCCGCTGCATCAGATGCTCTACGCCTATTGTCAGGATTGGCTGGTCGAGGATCTGCTGATGAAGGCGGACAAGATGACGATGGCCAACTCCATCGAGTTGCGCGTTCCGTTCCTCGATTACTCACTGGTCGAGTGGCTCGCGAGCCGGCCGCCGGAACGCAAGGTACGGCGGCAGCGCGACGGGCGGTGGGTCACGAAGTATCTCCTGCGCCGGTTCGCCGAGAGCCGACTGCCCCGGGCCATCATTGACCGGCCCAAGCGCGGGTTCCCGGTGCCGATGATGCAGTGGGTGCAGGGAGGACCGCTCGCGGGTTGGGCGCGCGAGACGCTGCTCGCGAGCGATGCGCACGTCGGAGGCATGTTCGATCGCCCGGCGCTGGCGGAGCTGGTTGAACGGGGGACCAGTGTTCGCCAGCCGTTGCACGCCGGCCGCCTGTGGCTCCTGCTCGTGCTGGAAACGTGGCTGCGGGAATGGCGCTAGACCGCGTCAGGCCGCGGCGCGGCCGGCGACTCATGGCGCCCCGCCCCCCCCGGACCACGCGAGCCGTGCTGCGCGGAGCTGCCCGAGCATCACCGTTCGGTGCAGACAGAGTAGCCATAGTGGATACGCCACGATCCCGGCAACGATCTCGCCCAGTAGAATGACTGTCGGCGGCCAGTGGGCTGGCAGCCACGTACCGGTGGCGAGCACTACGCAGCACATACCGGCCGTGGCCGACAGCACCGGTACCAGGGGCCGCAGGTACTCGGCTGTCCTGAGATCGAGAATTCGCCAGGTCAGAATGAATCCGCACACTGCGATCGCGAGATAGGCAATTGCCCCGCCGGCCGCCACTCCGACCATACCCCAATTTGCGCCGAACAGGCTTGCCAGAGGGAGCAGGACCGCCATGAAGAGGCTCAGCCGAAAGTTCACCGCGATTTTTCCAACGGCCATGAGCGCAGGCTGATTCAGACTCCACAGCAGAACGACAGGCGTCGTAGCAGCAAATATCTGCAGCAGTGGCACCGACGCGGTCCATTGCGAACCGAGGAGCAGGGGTACCAGGCGGGGTGCAGTCAATGCCAGGCCGACCGACATGGGCAGCACGAACGTCGTCGTTCCAACGGAGAGTGCCAGGTAATGGCGTCGCAGTGCCCCCGGGTCACCTCCGGCCCGTGAGAATACGGGAAACGCCACCGGCCCGATCACGGCCGCGAGTTTGTCCACAGGCACGCGTGCGAGGGCGAGCGCCATGGAGTAGAACCCCAGCAGGTGCGTTCCGAAGAGGCGACCGACGATGGCGATGTCGAGGCTCTGGCGAACGTACCACAGGACTCGGTCGCCTGTGAGTATGTAGCCGAAGCGCAGCATTGATCGCAGGCGCGCGTTTCGACGCGGAAGTCGCGGGCGAACGCGCGCAAGAGCGGAGAGCACCGCGGCATACGCGAGCTTGCTGACCACGAAGCCGCCTGCGAGCGCCCAGTAACTGCGCGTGGCATACGCCAGCCCGAGCGTGATCAGGGCTCCGACCGCGCCCTGCACAAACTGACCCTTCGCGAGCAACGGGAAGTGGAGCTGTCGCTCCAGCATGCCGCGCGGGACCGAGCCGACCGCAGTAAAGACGACACCGCTGCCCATCACCACGATCACGGTCGTGAGCCGGGGGTCACCGTACAGCATGGACCAGAGCGGCGCGATGGCTACGAGCAGAAGAAAGGCAGCGACGCCTACGAGACAGGTAACGCCCATCGTTGACTCGATGTCACGCTTCTCCAGTGTGGCGGCCTGGACGAGCGCGGAACTCAGTCCGCAGTCCGTGGTCAGGTCGAACAAGCCCACGAGCACGCTCGCCGCGGCTACGAGCCCATAGTCCGAAGGCGTGAGGACGCGCGCCACAACGAGCGTTGCTGCCCACGCCAGGAGTTGGCCGCCCCAGCGTGCGGCGCCCGACCAGGCGAGGCCTCTCGCGAGTCCGCGATCGAGACGAGCCTGGTCGTGTGCGACCGGAAACCCTGGTTTCACGAGATCGGACAGATCCGATGTCGTTGAAGTCATTTCATGGAGGGTGCTGAGTGCCGGGTGGGCAGCTAACGAACCGGAGCAGCGAGCGCTGGCCGCCCACGCAATTCTCGCGCGGGCGGCGCCCTGCCACCGATCGGTGCTGCTTGATCGATACCGTGCTCGCCCGCGCCGGCATCGATTGCCGTAGTGGCGTCGATGCGACAGGGCGCCCTACCTTGTGGCGGGTTCGCACCGATGCGGCGAGCAGCCGGCACGCTCATGCTTCGGGACGATGCCCTCCGCGCAGGGTATGGCGCTTGCGAATCCCGCGGCCGACAGCACCGGCCGAGCCGCGCTCGGGCGCGGAGGCAGACGTTGCGGATTAGCCATCGTGTCGAACGACCTCAGGACCGGAATGACTGATTTGCGGACATCCAGCGCGGGGCGCCTCGCCGGCGCGGGCTGGACACACGACACGGAGCGTCCCGACCTCGAGACGGCATCGGATGGCTATGCCCGGCGATTCGATACGGCAGTTGGCCGTTACCTGCTCGAGCGCCAGACGATGGTCGTGTCGCGGTTGCTCGCCGCAGCCGGATCGCGGCGGCTCTCGATCCTCGACGTGGGTGGCGGGCACGGCCAGATCATCGATACGCTCGCCTCACGCGGACACGACGTGGTCGTGCATGGTACGGACGAGCATTGCTTTCGCCGACTGGCGGCACCGGCGGCGAGGTGGCCGGGCCAGATCACTACGTGTGTCTCACCACTCTGGTCAATCCCTTTCGAGGACCGGGCCTTCGATCTGGTCATGGGCATACGCCTGCTCGCGCATGTCGTTCGCTGGCGGGAACTGCTGTTGGAGATGACTCGTCTCTCGAGCCGCTTCCTCCTCCTCGACTTCCCGATTCACGAGAGTCTGCACCGCATGTCCGGCGCGATGTTCGGAATCAAGCGCCGTGTGGAGCGAAATACCCGACCCTACTTCTCCTATCGGCTGGAAGATATAAGGATCCGGCTCGACGAGCTCGACTTCCGGGTACTTCGCCAGCAAGGGCAGTTCGTCCTGCCGATGGTAGCGCACCGCTTCATGCGCGCACCCGGCCTCTCCCGGAATCTCGAGGGGGTGCTTTGCGCTCTCGGCCTCGGGAGTCGCTGGGGATCACCGGTTCTCCTGCTCGCTGGCCGGGTGTCCGGAAACGGCGGCCAGTTCAATCCTGGATGCGATGGGGGAGGTACGTGAAGGCGCTGGTCACGGGAGGCACAGGCTTCACGGGGAGTGCTCTGAGCCGGCGGCTCGCCGAGGCCGGGCACGAAGTGATCGCGCTCGACACGAAGCCCGGGCTGGCCGGAGACGAGCTCCGACGCCTGGGTGTCCGGATCGAGAACGGCTCGGTCGCGGATCGCACTCTGGTCGATCAGCTCGTACGCGGGTGCGACCGCGTCTATCATCTGGCGGCGGCGTTCCGACAGGTGAATCTCGGCCGGCGAGCCTATCACGACGTCAACGTCAATGGCACGCGCTGGATCTGTGAAGCAGCGCTGCGCGAGCGCGTGCAGAGAGTGGTGTACTGCAGCACATGCGGCGTCCACGGCAATGTCGCGAACCCACCGGCGCGCGAGGAATCGCCCATCGCGCCTGCCGACTACTACCAGCAGACGAAGTGGGAGGGTGAGCTGGTCGCACGGGAGTTCATGGAGCGCGGCCTCTCGGTCTCGATCGTACGGCCCACCGCGATCTACGGTCCGGGGGATCCCGAGCGATTTCTCATGATCTTCCGGCGCGTTGCCAACGGTCGTTTCATATTCCTGGGCGATGGAGCCGCGCACTATCACCCGGTCTACGTCGAGAACCTGGTGGACGGGATTCTTCTCGCGGGCGAGCTGGATGCGGCGCAGGGGCAGACATATCTGATTGGCGACGACCAGTCAATGCCGATCCGCGATCTCGTTGCCAAGGTCGCGACCGCCCTCGACTCCGATCCCACGGTCCTGCACCTTCCATTCTGGCCTGCCTACGTCGCGGCCGCAGCGGTCGAGCTGGCGTACAAGCCGCTGCCGTTCGAGCCGCCGATCTTTCGGCGTCGCCTGGACTGGTTCCGCCAGAACCGGTCGTTCGATATCTCGAAGGCACGAAGGGAACTCAATTACCAGCCTCGCGTTCCCCTCGGCGAGGGACTTCGCCTGACGGCCGCCTGGTACAGGCAGCAAGGCCTGATTTGATGGCCGGTTCGGACAGCCAGCGTGGACTGCGCGTGCTGATGGTCGCGCCACAGCCGTTCTTCGAGGCGCGCGGGACACCCATCAATGTGCTCCGAATGGTCCGCGCGCTCTGCCATGCCGGACATCGCGTCCATCTGGTCACCTATCCCCTCGGGACCGGGGTTACGATCGAGCGGCTCGTACACGTGCGCTCCGCGGGATGGCCGGGAATCCGCCGGGTGCCCATAGGGTTCTCCAAACGCAAGGTGCTGCTGGACGCCCTCATGGCGATCCGTGTCGGTGCCCTGCTGTTCACGCGACGGTTCGACGTCGTCCATGCGATCGAGGAGTCTGTGTTCTTCGTCCTGCCGCTTGCTCTGCTCCGCGGCGTGCCGGTGATCTACGATCTCGACTCATCGATCTCGGAGCAGCTCGAATACTCCGGGACGATCAGGGGGCGATTCCTGCTGCAGGGCGTGCGCGCTCTGGAGTCGGCCGCGCTCAGACGTTCCGCGCTCGCCATCACGGTCTGCGGCGCGCTCACCGACACCGTGCGGTCCCTGCACCCGCGCGCCCGCATCGCGCAGATCGAGGATTGCGCGCTCGAGGAAGCACTGCGCGTGCCCGATGCGGAAGCCGTCGCGCGACTGAGAGCGCAGCACGGGCTCGTCGGAGCGCGTGTCCTTGTCTACACGGGCAACCTCGAACCCTACCAGGGCATCGATCGCCTGCTGGGCGCCCTGCCGTACATCGTGGCGCGGCATCCGGCCGCGCGGCTCCTCGTGGTGGGGGGCGAGTCTCAAGACATCGCCAGATTCCACCGGCTGCTCCAGCGGTCGGGCGCTGGCCACCACGTCGTGTTCGCAGGCAAGCAGTCCCCGGGGCTGATGCCCGAGTTCATGGCCATGGGCGAGGTCCTGGTATCACCGCGGTGCAGCGGCCGGAATACGCCCCTGAAGCTCTTCAGCTACATGCACTCGGGCGTGCCCATCGTCGCCACGGATCTCCCGACGCACACACAGGTTCTGGATTCGGATACCGCGGTGCTCTGTGCGCCCACCGCCCACGGCCTCGCGACGGCGATCAGCGAAGTCCTCGAGCGGCCGGACGCCTACCGGAAGGTCGGTACCGCCGCGCGAGAAAGGGTGCGGCAGCGGTACTCACCCGAAGCGTTCGCTCGCAAGCTGCTGGAGGCGTATGCCCATGTCGCGGAGTCATCGCGGCGGTCGTCGGCCGATCGACCTGCCAGTGCGCGCGAGCGTTCAGCTCTCGCCACGGATCGCGTCGGCGATCGGCTACACTAATGTGGCGGCAGCGCCATAAGCCGTAACGGGCGTGTGGCGGAGGAGGGGAGTCAACCCGAGCACTAAACCACGGTCAGATAGCGAGATACACGACGAATACGGCGAGAGTATGTGGCTTGCTCATGGTCTCGCCGTCATTCCCCACGGATGTCCATGGAAACTGCAATCTGGTCCGACCACGAGACCGACACTCGGCACCGCTTCGACGAATGGTCGGAATCGGCGACGTTTCGCAGACTGCGGAGCTGGCTCGCCTACCTGCAGGACCATTGCCTGCAGCGGATCGACTGGACGCGTGTCACCGCTGTTCTCGATGTCGCCTGTGGAAGTGGCCGCGCCGTGCTCCTGGCGGCCGAGCGGCTGACCGCCGTACCCAACGGGGTTGCCTGCGGCTGCGACATCTCCGAGGGCATGCTTCGGCAACGGCGAGACGTCGAGCACCCGCGCGCGCGATTCGCGCTGGCGAGCGCGCAGAGTCTCCCGCATGAGTCCGCAAGCTTCGACGTGATCATGTGCACCGCAGCGTTCCATCATTTTCCGGATCCGCTGCAGGCGCTTCGCGAAGCACTGAGGGTGTTGCGCCCGGGCGGCAAGCTGCTGATAGCCGATCCGTGCCGGGACCAATCGGCGCTCGTATGGGTTTGGGACCGTGCACACCGCTGGTTCGAGAAGGGTCACGTGCAATACTACCGGAAGGACGAACTACGGAAGCTCCTGCAGGACGCAGGCTTTGAGTCGATCTCCTGCGAGGAGCTGAATCCGTCGTTCGGTGAGGTCCGCAAACTCGTTCGCCAGGCGGGGCTCTTCTCGGCGCGCGCGCCGAACTGATTGCCCGGAGACGAAGCAATGCTTGTGCTGGGAATCACCGACGGAATCACCTGTGGCGCATCGGTCGTTCGCGACGGCAGTATAGTCGCGGCGGTGCACGAGGAGCGTCTCGCACGGCTCAAGATGGCGTACGGGTTCCCGGTCCAGTCGATTGCGGAGGTGCTCGGGCTCGCCGGTGTCTCGCCGCGGGAAGTGGATCGAGTCGCTGTGGCCACGCGCAACAATCACTTCTTTGCGGGCGTTCGGCCATTCGACGGCTGGATGAGCGGCGACAAGGGCATCGTGCGGAACACCGTTTTCACCACCGCCGGTCGACTCAGCTACCTCGTGGACCGCGTCCCGGGACTGGAAGATCTGTACTATCGCGCTCGTGCGCCCATCTTCATGGCGCGCCGCCGGGCGATTCGGCGAATTCTCGACCGGAGCTTCGGCATCGGTGCCGCCGTGGAGTTCGTGGATCATCACTTCGCGCACGCGACCAGCGCGTACTTCACCAGCGGCTTCGATGATGCCACCGTGATCACGATGGACGGAGGCGGCGATGGCGCTTCGTCTCACGTGTATCGCGCGCGCGACGGCATGCTGGAACGCATCGCGGTCACGAGCGCCTTCAATTCCCTGGCGAACTACTATGCCTACGTAACGCATATCTGCGGCTACAAGGCACAGAAGCACGAGGGCAAGATCACGGGCCTTGCGGCCTACGGCGAGCCCATCTATCGGGAGCTGCTGGACACGCTGATCACTCTGCGGAATGGCGAGCTGCGAAACGTAGGCGGTCGCGTGTTCATGGCAGCCGTGCAGGATATGGAGCGCCGGCTTCCGAAAGGATGGCGCGCGGAGGACCTGTCGGCGAGCATCCAGTCGCACTGCGAGCGCATCGCCACCGCCTATCTCAGGCAGCACCTGCTTCCGGGCCGGTCGACGAACATAGCCATCGCGGGCGGACTTTTCGCGAACGTCCGCATCAATCAGGAAATGCACGAAACGGAGGGTGTAGACCGCCTGTTCGTGCATCCGGCCATGACCGACTGCGGGCTCGCAACTGGTGCCGCACTGGCGTCGTGCGTGCGTGGTCGACCGGGCGCGGTGATGCAGGCTTCCGACCGCGTACTGGACGATGTCTACCTGGGCCGGGGATACTCCGCTGCCGAGATCGAGCGTGAGCTCGGCGCGACCGGCCTCCAGTTCGTTCGGGTTCCCCGGATCGAGCGGTCGATCGCGGAGCTCCTGGCGCAGGGGTACGTCGTTGCCCGGTTCGACGGGCGCATGGAGTACGGTCCACGTGCACTGGGCAATCGTTCCATCCTCTACCAGCCGGCAGACCGCTCGGTCAACGACTGGTTGAACAAGGGTCTGCGCAGGACCGAGTTCATGCCTTTCGCGCCGTCGACTCTCGCCGAGTACGCCGACGAATGCTACATCGGCGTGGACGGCGCGCGAGACAGCGCGCGGTTCATGACCATCACGTTCGGCTGCACCGAGCAGATGCGGCGAACGTGTCCCGGTGTGGTGCATGTTGACGGAACCGCGCGGCCGCAGCTCGTGGTCCGCGAGCAGAATCCGGGGTACTACCGGATCATCGATGAGTTCCGGAAGATCACCGGGGTCCCGAGCGTCATCAATACGAGCTTCAACATGCACGAGGAACCGATCGTGTGCAGTCCGTCCGATGCGATCCGGGCGTTCCGACTGGGACACCTCGACTACCTGGCGATCGGAGACTTCCTCGTGCCGTCGCCCGAGCCGATCCGGCATGAGCTTCGCCCGATGCCCGGCGTGGAGCTGCCGGCCGAGGCGTCGATCTGCTCGCGACCCGTTCTCACCTGAGGAAAGGATCGATGCCGCAGTTGCAGCAGGGCGCCGAGGAGCTTCAGCGCCGCGTCGTGGCGATGTACGAGAGGCATCCGTTCCCCTCGTACTCCGACAAGTTCCGGAAGACCTCGGAGGAGATGTTCCTGAAAATGCGGTTGCTCGGTCTAGCCGAGGCCGACTACCGGGACAAGCGCATTCTGGACTGCGGCTGCGGGACCGGCGAGTTCACATGCTGGTACGCATCGCGACACAACGACGTTACCGCCGTAGATCTGTCGCTGCCGTCGCTCAGGCACGCTCGCGCGTACGCCGAGCGGTACGGGCTCGATGCGCGAATCCGCTTTCAGCAGCAATCGGTGCTCGATCTCGACCTCCCGAATGACAGCTTCGACATCGTCTATTCGTACGGCGTCCTCCATCATACTCCCGACCCATTCCGCGGTTTTCAGCAGATGGTTCGTGTCTGCAAGTCCGGGGGCGTTGTGATCGTCAGCGTCTACAGCCTCTATAGCCGCTACCTGCACCGTCTGCGGCAGCGGCTTATCAACCGCCTTGCGGGCGACGATGTGGAGAAACGATGCAGGTGGGGCAAGCGCTTGTTCCCGCTGACTGCCCGCAAGCTGAAGCTGCGTGCGCACGACGACAGCGACGCCGTGCTGTATGACCAGTTCAGCATCCCGCACGAATCGTTGCACACGGTCGGCGAGATTCTCGAGTGGTTCGATCGCTGCGGGATCGAGTACACTGGCGCGTTTGGTCCACTGCGCATTCGGGACTACGTGCATGCCGCATCGCTGCCGGAGTACGGGCGCATTGAGGCGACTTTCGACGGATACCCGCTGGCGAGGCTCGCGAGCCGCGTCCTGCGGGGTATTTCGAGCACTCTCGGCGCGCCGGCGGGCGACGTGCGCTTTGCTCGTCCATCGCGCGTCTCGCAGGTGCTGGTGCAGTTGGGCTGGGCCTGCCTGGGCCTGCGCTTCAGCTGCTTCAGCATTGCGGGACGAAAGCTGGCCTGAGGAGCACGATGCACGCGGGCCGGGTGCGCGACTGTGGCGGCGCCCGTCCATTGGCGCTCGCAGAGCCGGCGGCCGGTGTTGGTCGCGCGCCGCATGAGCCGCTGGCCGGCGAGCGGGACGCCTCGCAACCTTGGACAGCGTCGAAGCGGTGGCCGTGGATGGTCATCCGGCTCCTGCTGAGCGTCGGCTTCGTTGTTATCGTCCTCCGGAGCGCAGGCGTGAAGGATGTGGGACTGCTGTTGGCAAGGAGTCTGGAGCGATGGCCCGGACTTGTCCTGGCCGCGCTGCTTCCCGGCTTCTCCCTCTTCCTTGCGGGCCAGCGCCTGCGAATCCTGCTCGCGGCGCACAGCGTGCGTCCATCGCTCCGCACGCTCGTCGCGGCACAGCTCGTGGGCACGTTCTTCAACCTGATGATGCCGTCAACGATCAGCGGCGACCTCGCGCGGAGCTGGTGGATATCGAAGCCGGTTCGTTCCATGGCGACCAGTGTCGCCGTCGTTGGTCTCGATCGGATCCTGAGCATAGCCGGGGCGTCCGGTCTCGCGCTCGGTGCGATCTGGCTGGTGCCGCCAGGGGCCGGGCAGGCTGGAGCAATGATCCAGGCGCTGCTGGCGACGGTTATTGCACTCTCCGCCGCGGTAGTCCTGCTCGGTCCGTCAGCGGGAGGGGCGTGGCAACGGCGGACCATTTCGCGCTTGCGTCTGGGTAGGATCTACAGGATACTCGGCCGCTTGCGAGCGGCGCTCCTGGTCAACCGTGCCCACCCGCGACGACTCGTGTGGGCGTGCGCGTTGTCGCTCGCCATACACGTTGTAATCGTGGTCCAGTACGTCATACTCGCGACGTCGCTGGGCCCGGGTGTGAGCGCGTGGCGGCTGGCGGCAGTCATCCCGCTCGTGACGGTGGTGACGATGATTCCGGTGACCATCAACGGGATCGGTTTGCGCGAGATGTCGCTCGCCGCGCTGGGCGCCGCGGCGGGACTCGATGGCGCCGATGCCATCGCAGTGTCCTGGTATGTCGTGGCCATCTCGGTCGGCTATGGCCTGCTGGGCGGGCTGATCTATCTTCGCGGACGGGATGCGCACGACCTGCCTCTCCGCGCTGAAGGCAGCGCCGGAACGGCCGGACACGATGTCGGTCGCGGGAGATCCGCGTCGTGACAACCGATTGGCTCAGGGCTTCCGTCGCCCGGGATAACCGTCGAACGCCGGGGACTACTCTGGTCGACTCCCACGTGCACGGCCCGCCGGACGTTCTACCAGAGCGCTTCCTCGATGTTGCCCTCTCCAATTTTCGGGGAGCGCGGAGAGCGCGGGGCGCCGGTGCGTACGCGACGGACGAACCTCCGGTCGGCTGTCTCTGTCTCGCGGACATTGCAGGCGGGGCGGCGCAGCTCAATCCCTTCCGCGACCTGGTCGGCCGTTCCTGCGGCCGCTGGTCACTCGCCGAGACGGCGGAGCCGTGCTCCCTGATCGCGCGGCGCGGTGCCGCGGACACGATGATCCTTATTGGTGGTCGCCAGCTCGTGACGAGCGAGCGGCTCGAGGTCCTCGCACTCGGCACAATCGCACGACTGCAGGACGGGCTCCCCGCCCACGCGACCGTGGCGGCCGCCAACGCCGTGGGAGCAGTTACAGTCCTTCCGTGGGGATTCGGCAAGTGGTGGCTTCGACGCGGGCGAATAGCAGCCCGCCTGATCACCTCAGTGCGTCGCGGCGATCTCATTCTCGGCGACAGCCGGCAGAGGCCGTTGGGAGTGCCGCGCAGCAGGATTCTGCGACTCGCGGATCGGGAGGGCATCCTCATACTTCCAGGCAGTGATTCCTCGCCCTGGCCCGATTCCATGGTGGTCGCAGGCAGTTATGGAGCCGTGCTGGACGGTCTCCTTTCCCTGGAGACACCCGCAGCCGCTCTGAAGGCGCGGCTCCTCGGCCTTGGTCGACAGCCGGTGACGTTCGGCCGGCGGATTGGTCTGGGCGCATTCCTTCGGCACGAGCTGCGTGCTCGATCCCGACGGCGGACCGGCTCGTCCCGTATAGCGCTTCGCCACCGGGCCGCCACGCGCGGACCCGCGGAGCCAGACGCGATGGGCTAGCGAATGGTCGTTGCCGCCGCACGGTTCCTGAACGATGCGAGGAACTCCTCCACGAGATCGACCGCGCGCTGTGTCACTGCATCGCGTGCGCCGAGTTCGACGCGCCGGAGCAGAACGTCCTCGACGGTCTGCGCCATCTCCGCATCGACGGCATGGGCAAGTTGTGCGATGATAACGGGGCTTCCCGGGTCGACCCGTTCGTTCCACGCTGGAAGGGTGGCGCGATACGCGAGCACCTTTGTGTACTCTCGCCCGTAGGTTCGCAGCAGATGCTCGAGTATGTCGGGGGGGAGAGCGCCACTCGAGCGCGCAGCCGCTTCCGCACGCAGAGCTTCGAGAGAGGCAGGGGCACCGGGGAGCGTAATGGTGGCGGTCCGACAGGAAGGGGCCGCTCGACCCAGCTTCCTGAGCACCAGGTCGACAACCCGTTCGGCCAGCCGCCGACTCGTCGTGAACTTGATACCTACCACGCTTATCAGCGCCGGCGCTCCATGCGTCCGGTGGTCGATCACGCGATCCCGCTTGAGCAGTTGCACACCGGGGCCAGTTGCGCCGGGTATCAATCCACTATGGACGAGGACGACATTCTCCGGCTGGATGGCGGCGCCGCGCCATGCGGAGTTCACCTCGCCGATGAAGCGCTGGACATCGCGCTCGGACAGACGATACGCCGCCGCATCGCCGTCGTGGGGATAGTGACCGGTGCCGATAATCGTTCGGCCGCGCCAGGGCGTGAAGAAGAGCTGGCGCGCTCCCAGCCCGACAATCGCGTCGGGGTCGGACGTCTCGCCCGAGAGCGCGAATGCAACGCGATGCTGCATCGATGGAATCATGACATTCAGCGCGACGGAGTGGGCGATTTCCGGTTGCAGCCTTGCCTCCAGAAGCATCGCGGCTACCGAAGCCGTCGCCGGGCCCGCGGCGTTGACGATGCAGCGGGCGCGAAGTTCGAACCGATCGCCAGTCAGGCGGTCTCGCACTCGTGTGCCGTCGATGCACCCGCGGCGCATCAGAGGCCCGTCCACCTCGGCATGATTGACGATTCGCGCTCCGTTCGCTGCCGCCGACTGAATCACTTCGAGCACAACGCGTTCGGAGCTGTACATCTGCGCGTCGTGGAACAGGACCCCGCCGCTCAGGGCTCGCCGATCCAGCTCTGGCACGAGGTCCAGCGTTTCCCGATAGGAGAGCGCTCGCCCGCGAGGCAATTGCCGTTCTGGAAGAAGCGTCTCGTTTGTGTCCCACCCGATGGCGTCATTCACCAACAGCGCCAGGCGCAGGAGCGAGCGTCGACGAAGACCGTTCGGGTAACACGGCACCAGTACCGGCAGTGCTTCGACTAGGTGCGGCGCAATCCGGAGCCACGTCGAGCGCTCACGTATCGACGACCGCACTCGCGCTATGTCGAGATGCTGGAGGTAGCGCAGCCCCCCGTGAATGATCTTCAGACTGTTTCCGGAGGTTGCCCCCGCGAAATCGCCGCGTTCCACGAGCGCGACAGTGAGACCGCGCAGGGCCGAATCGCGGGCGATGCTTGCGCCAAGGATTCCGCCACCGACCACGAGGACGTCGAAGTGCGTGGATTCGAGGGCACCGATGGATCGCAGCATTGATTGAGGTTGCTTCGGCCGGACCCTGGCGGCAAGGCGCGGCCCGGCACGTGGAAAGAGAGCGAAGCAGCGCTGGAGGTGGAACAAGGACGCTGCGCCCCGCGGCCGTCGCAGAAAGCACGCCGAGCGTGGTGACGCTTGGGTCGGATGCATCAGGTCGGGGACCACGCCCTCGTAGCGCCGGTGCAACAAGCTCGTCGCAGCAACCGGCGAGCCGGCATCGGCCGGATAAGCTAAGCTGCGCAGGGTCAACGAGATCAACCTTCCGACCCGCTGCCATGGCTCTTGCGTTCCGCCCTGGAACGTGGGTCTTCGGTGAGATGGCAGCGTTTGCCAGTCTTTCAGTTGCAGAGGTGGAATGTCGGACATGACACGAGGCGCGGGTAGCGTTGTCGTAGCGGGTGATGCCCGGCTGCAGGTCGGGGAAGCGGCTTGACCGCGATCACCATTGCGCTGCTCGCATTGCCGGCGGCGGCCCTGGGGTACGCCTACGTGCTGTACCCCGTCGGACTGTGGTGCCTCGTAAGGCTCACGAGAGCTGGTGCTGCCGTCCGGGACGAAGTCGAGTGGCCGGAGATCACGGTGACGATCCCCGTTCACAACGAGGAGCGAACGCTGCGGTCTACGCTGGAACTCGTGCTGGCGCTCGACTACCCGGCGCACCGCCGGCACGTGCTCGTTATTTCTGATGCCTCTACGGACGGCACCGACGAGATTGCGCGGACGTTCGGCGACCGCGGTGTGCGCCTGGTGCGTCTGCCGTCGCGCGCAGGAAAGACAGCCGCCGAGAACGCCGCTGTGCCGTATCTGCGAGGGGAGATCGTCGTGAACGTCGACGCGGCCGCACGTCCGGCGATCAGTTCGTTGCGCGCGCTTGTTGCGACGTTCGCGGATCCAACCGTTGGTGTCGCTTCCGGACGCGATGTCAGTCTCGGTACCGGTGACGCGGACACCGGAACCGGGGAATCAGGTTACGTCGGGTACGAGATGTGGGTGCGCGATCTGGAGACGCGCATGGGGTCGATTGTCGGAGCGAGCGGATGCTTCTTCGCCGTTCGCCGAGCGCTCTACGAGGAACGCCTGCCGGAAGCATTGAGTCGCGACTTCGCCTCGGCGATGATCGCGCGCGAGCACGGCCTGCGCTCGGTGTCGGTGCACGCGGCGGTGTGCGGGGTTCCGCGCGCCCTATCGATGGACGCGGAGTTCCGGCGGAAAGTGCGAACGATGCATCGCGGCCTCGAGACGCTCTGGTACAAGCGGGCACTGCTCAACCCGGTCGTCTACGGCCGTTTCGCGGTGATGCTGTTCAGCCACAAGCTGTGCCGGTGGCTCGTCCCTCTCACGCTTCCGCTCGGAGCGCTGGGTCTCGCGCTGCTCGCGATGCGGTCGCCGGTGGCCGCGTCGCTGTTGGGTGTCGTGATCACGGCACTGGCGTTGAGCGCCATGGTCGCGTGGCGGCCAGGCCCGGCTCTGGAGCGTCGCGGCGTCAGACTCCCGAGCTACCTGCTCATGAGCAGCATCGCAGGCATCGTCGCGTGGTGGGAGGCACTTCGGCAGAAACGCGAGTCGATGTGGGAGCCCACGCGGCGCCCCGTGTGAATGTAACCGCCTGTCTCGCCGTATATTAGGCAGGTCATCCGGCCGCCGGTGTGCAAGGGGCTGGTTGCTACCTCCGACGCGGTTCGTCCCTACCCAAGGGACTACACATCGCTGCTCAGAGCAAACCCGCCGAAAGGCGGCGACGCAGAGCCACGGGGCTACGGCAGATTCTCATCTGCCACGCCCGCCGGGCCGCCAGCGACGACCGAAGCTTCGGTCGGCGGCGGCCTTTCGACGTTCCCGCCACGCCGACGATATCAGTCAACTTCGTGGAGAATCATGCGTATGAGGTCGTCGATCCGTGCTTCTCATCGCTCGCTCGCTCTTCTGGTGATGGCGCTGCTGCCCGCAAGCGGATCCTGCACGTCCGACAGCGTGGTAGCCGTCCAGAACTCCGTTGGCTCCGTGGCGCTGACCCCGCAGTCGTTCTCGCTGGACATCTCCGGCACCCGGCAGATGACAGCGGTCGTTTACGACACCAGTGGCGCGCCGATGAACGGGCATCCCGTCGCATGGACCAGCGTTGACCCATCCACCGCCAGCGTGAATGGGAGCGGCCTGGTGACCGGCCTCAGGGCCGGCACGACCCGCATCGTCGCGTCGGCTGGCATTCATGGCGACACCTCGGACGCAACGATAACGGCACCGCCCCAGACACCGGCGACTGTCCGAGTGAATCCCGCCGTGACATACCAGACCATGACTGGCTGGGAAGCGACCGCGCAGTCCGGGCACATCGAGTGTCCGCGCCAGTCGTTCGGGATCTACAAGAATGCCCTGTACGATCGCGCTGTGAACGAACTCGGCATCAACCGCATTCGCCTCGAGATATGGGCGGGGGCCGAGAACTCGCACGACCATTTCACGGACTTCATCACAGGCATAACCACGCGAGACCAGTGGAGGCCGCACTGGTTCGAGATCGTGAATGACAACGCGGACCCCAACGTGGCAGATCCCGCCGGGTTCCATTTCGCCTACTTCGACTACCTGATCGACAGCATCGTGACGCCGATGCAGCAGCGGCTCGCGGCGCGCGGGGAGCGTCTGTACGTGAACCTCAATTATGTGGCATTCCGGAGCACGCAGACGGAACACAAGGCAAACCCGCCGGAGTACGCGGAGTTCATCCTCGCGACGTTCAACCACATCCAGAGCAAGTACGGATGGGTACCGGATGCCGTGGAGATCATTCTCGAGCCGGACAACGCCGGCTGGACGGGCAGCCAGATAGGTGCCGCCGTAGCTTCGACCGGCGCGCGACTGGCCAGCGCAGGCTTCCGTCCGCACATCATCGCGCCGTCGAACGCGGACATGGGTGGCTCGATCGCGACGTTCGACCAGCTCATCGCGGTGCCAGGCGCGTCAACCTACCTGACCGACCTGGCGTATCACCGGTACGGGGGTGTCTCGGACGGAAACCTGAGCGCCATCGGTAGCCGTGCGTCGCAATACGGCATCCGTACCGCGATGCTCGAGCACATAGGTGCCGATCACAACGCACTGTACAAGGACCTGACGCTTGCGCGGAACTCGTCCTGGCAGCAGTTCGCGCTCGCCTACTGCAACAAGCCGGACGATGGCGGCACGTACTACAACATAGACACAAGCAACCCATCAAACCCGGTTATCCACCTGGGGTCGCGCTCGAAGTTCCTCAGCCAGTACTTCCGGTTCGTTCGTCTCGGCGCGGTCCGGGTCGATGCGTCCACGACGAACCCAGTCCTGTCGCCTCTCGCCTGGCGGAACACGAGCGGCAAGTTTGCCGTGGTCGTTCGCACGACCGCCGGCGCGAGCTTCACCGTGGGCGGCGTTCCGGCGGGCACCTACGGGATCAGGTACACGACCGGGTCGCAATTCGACATCGGCGGCGCGGATGCCACGATCGCCTCCGGGGGTACAATCAGCGCGTCGATTCCGGCCGCGGGCGTGATAACGATCTATGGCAGATAGCTTCACGCTCGGGGGATACTCGAAGGCACGATAGCAGAACGGTTGAACCGGGGTAGGGCTGTGTGGCGCCCGCGCCACGAGTGATCGAGCGTCGTGCCCCCAAGGGTGGGCGGCGCTTCCAGTTGTCTGCTGGAGGCGGGGCTGGCGGGTGATCGCGCGGGTGCGGCGGCGGCCCCGATCTTGATCGCTGCCGGCCGTCCCGCCGCACGCACGCGGCGGCACCCGATCCTCAACGTCCGATTCCGTGTCCGAATCCTCGAAGCGCTGGCCACGGGTGGCCCGGCCCGCGCTCCTGCTGGCCGGAGCCGCGCTGGTCGTCTGGAGCGTTCTGGCGGAACGCCTGCGCGGCCCTGACGGAGTCTTCACAGCGGAGATCGTCCTTCCTCTGGCGGCCGGCATCGCGTTGGCGCTGGCGGGAGGGGCGATCGGAACGCGCGGCGCCCGAGCGTGCGCATGGCTGGCGCTCACCCTGCTCGGTCAGGCCGCCTGGCTGCAGCTCATTGCCGCCGGCCCGTTCGTTCGATATCAGCACTTCGCCGTTGACAGGGTCGGAACGGACATCGGATTGGTCGCCGTTTCCATCATCGGCGTGCAGGCGCTGCTAGTCGCGATCGCGCTGCTCTCGCGCGCACGCCGCCTCGCGATCGCCCGGACTGTCGAGTCGCTCAGCCGCCCGCGCGTGGCCCTGGCGATGCTCGCCGTCGCGCTGCTCGCGCTGTTCGCCGCGTTCCCCTCACGAGATCTCACCGCGTTCGCCGGCGAGCTCCTGATTGCGGCTGTTGTGCAATGCCTCGGCCTCGCATCACTCGTGCTGGCAGCGTACGCCATGCCGCGGGAATGGGAGGCGTGGTTCGATCGATGGAGCGATGGATGGCTGTCCGGCGCGGGGACAGCCTCGCGCTACCGCGGCCCGCTGCTCGTGGCGATCGCAGCGGCGTGGGTCATGCTCGTGGCCGGCCTCCTCTCCTTTCTCGTTTATCAGCGACATCCTCACGTCCCTGACGAGGTCGCTTATCTGATGCACGCGCGGTACCTGGCCGAGGGCTGGCTCACCATGCCGGCGCCGCCGGTGCCAGAGGCGTTCAACCTCGACCTGCTGCAGTACGAGACGGAACGATGGTACTCGCCGGTTCCACCAGGCTGGCCGCTCGTGCTTGCCGTCGGCGTACTCGCCCGCGCCCCGTGGCTGGTGAATCCGGTGCTCGCCGGCGTGGCCGTGGTACTCGCTTATCTGCTGCTCCGCGACGTATACGGCGTCCGAACCGCTCGCCTCGCCACCGTGCTCCTCGCCGCGTCGCCGTGGATGCTGTTCCTGTCGATGAGTCTGATGACGCACATCGCGACGCTCGTATGGGCCCTCGCCGCGGCGCTCGCGGTCGCGCGTCTCCGTAGAACGGCGCAACTGCGATGGGCCGTGGCGGCTGGCGCGGCTCTGGGGCTTGTCGGCCTCACGCGCCCGCTCGAGGCGGTGGCGATGGCAACACTTCTCGGCTTCTGGACGCTTCCGGTGCGTGGCCGCCGCGGCCGCTTCCTGCCGGTTGCCACGCTGACGGTCTGCACGCTACTCGCTGGCGCCGCGGTCCTGCCCTACAACGCTGCGCTCACGGGTGATCCGACGCGGTTTCCGATCAACTCGTATACGGACCAGCATTACGGTGTGGGCTCGAACGCGCTGGGCTTTGGTCCCGATCGGGGGCTCGGGTGGAGCGGACTCGATCCGCTTCCCGGGCACGCATCCGCCGACGTCGCCGTGAACACGCATCTCAACGTCGTGGGCGTGAACATCGAGCTGTTCGGGTGGGTAACCGGATCGCTGGTCGCGATCCTCCTGCTCCCGCTCGCCGGCCGTCTCGAGCGTCCGGACTGGCAGATGATTGCCGCAATCGCATCGATCATCGGGATCCACGCGCTGTACTGGTTCGGTGGCGGGCCCGACTTCGGTCCCCGCTACTGGTTCCTGATCATCGTGCCCTGCGTCGCGCTGGCCGCCCGCGGCATCGAGGCGCTCGACGAACGACTGCGCGAAGCAGCGATGGAGAGGCCCCGTGGGCGGCGCGCGCTGGCTGCTGCCGCCGCTGTCTCTCTCATCGCGCTCGTCGTGTTCGTCCCATGGCGGGCCACAGACAAGTACTTCCGGTATCGTGGCATGCGACCCGACGTGCGAGAGCTCGCGCGCGTCTACGGGTTCGAGGGAGACCTGGTTCTCGTTCGCGGGCGCAGGCATCCGGACTTCGCGTCGGCTGCGGTCTACAACCCGATCGATTTGCGGCGGCCCGGGGCGACGATCTTCGCCTGGGATCACAGCGCCGCGGTCCGCGCCGACCTACTAAGAGTCTATTCGGATCGCCGAGTGTGGGTGATCGATGGTCCGACCGTCACCGGCGGGGGATACGCGGTGGTCGCCGGCCCCATGCCGGCCGAGCTGGTCCTCGCCGCCGATGAGATGGCCGAACGCAGCGGAGCCATACCACCTTCGTCGTCCGACGCCGAGACTCCGTAGACGGGCTCGTCCGCCGTGGCGGCCGCGCGCCCGAGCAGATAGGAAACCGCCCCACCAATGAGTCCACCGGTGATGACGACCAGTTCGAAGATCAGTCCTGCGGCGAAGGCCAGCACCGCGGGAACGCCGAAGGGCGCGAAGAGCGCGACCTGTGCTGCCTCGCGCACCCCGATCCCTCCCTGGGTGACAGGCACGAGGCCGGATATCTTCGCCAGTGGCCAGACGAAAAGCCACACCTGGAGCGAGATCGCGATGCCGCACGCCGCGCCGAGCCATGCGTTCAGCAACACGAGTAGCGTCTGCAGGGTGATCCCCATTCCGAGCGCGAGGACGACCCGGCCCGGCTGCGCAGCGAGCGACCGCGCAATGCCGCGGAGCCTGACCGCATGGCGTCGCATTCGGAATGGTAATCGGCGCGGCCGGATGGCGGCGATGACCAGCAGCCCCCCGACGATCCCGACGCCGAGAACTCCGGCGAGCCAGGTGAAGATGGCACGGCTCTGCGCATCGAGGGCACCCGGAAGGAGCAGGATGCCGATGCCGGCCACGCTCGCCAGGGCGACCACATCGAGTGAGCGATCCAGGAGCGAACCGAGCACGACGCCGGCCTTCGATCGTGCGACACCGAATGCCACGCCGGCGCGGACGACATCACCGCCGACGATCGATGGCAGAAAGATGTTGCCGAACAGTCCTGCGTAATAGCCGCGCGCCGCCTGCGCCACCGACAGCTCTGCGCCGGCGGCGTTGATGAGCATCCGCCACTTGAGAACGCCGATCATGTGCAGGCAGAGGTAGGCACCCACTGCCGCAACGCCGGTCAGTGGCGGCACGCGACGCAGGGCCGCGATCAGCTCATCGAACGGCAGCGCGATCAGCAGCACCGCCAGGATGGCGCCGCTCACCCCAACGCGCAGCAGCGCGCGTCGGCGCGGCCGGCGCGGTCGGCGCGCCCGCTGCGTCGTCACCGCGGGCTCGCTGCGGCGACGCGTCCGCTCTCGAGACC
>JBOHTO010000086.1:0-13288 GCA_050733695.1 Gemmatimonadaceae bacterium
GTATTGACACATGTGTCAATACAAGACCTGACCCCGCCTTCGCCCACAAGTGAAACCTCCCACAGTGCCCGCGCCCCCGCCCCACGCTACTTTCCACCGATGTCGCCGATGATTTCATGGGGGCGGATCGGGCCCGGTGGCCTGCTCGGTCTTCAAAACCGGTGCGACCCGACAGCGTCGGGTTGGGTGGGTTCGATTCCCACGCGCTCCCGCCATCGGCACACCCGCCGCGCATCGCCCAGCCGCACAACGCCCAGCCGCACAATGCCAGGCCGCGGATCGCCCAGCCACACAATCCTCCTGCTGCTCACGCTCTTCATTGCCGCGCCCACCATTGCAACGCCGGCTGCCGGCGCGCAACAGGCGGATAGCACGCGCGTCGCAGCAGAAGTCGCGGAGCGCGCGGACTCCGTGATCGGCGACCCGCGCTCGCACCCGCCGATCTCGCCGCGCCGCGCCTTCCTCTACTCGCTGCTGCTCCCCGGACTCGGGCAATCGAAGCTCGAACGCCCGACCGCCGGCGCGATCTTTATTCTGGTTGAGGCAATCTCGATCGCGATGGCCCGGAAGTCAGCGGCCGACCTGCGCTTCGCGGAGCGGCACGTCAGCGACAGCGTGATCAGCGGATTCATTACCGAAACCGACCCCGTTACCGGACTGCCCGTCGTCGTCGACACGATCTTCGAGGAGAGCCTCTTCTCCGGGGACCTCGTGCGCGCGAGAGAGACCCACTACGAGGACTGGATCGCGCTGCTCGTCTTCAATCATCTCTTTTCCGGTGCCGACGCCTTCGTTGCCGCACACCTCTGGGATCTGCCCGGCCGCCTCACCGTGCAGCAACGTCGCGGCGGGCCGGACAGAGACCTGGCTGCATCGGTCGGGTTGAGTTTTCGATGGTGAGCACCAACCCGGCCGCAACGGATCGGCGCGCGCCGATCGGTGTGTTCGACTCCGGGATCGGCGGGCTCACTGTCGTGCGCGAGATCATGCGCCAGCTTCCCCATGAAACGCTCATCTATTTCGGCGACACGGCGCGCGTCCCGTATGGTCCCAAGAGTCCCGATACCGTACGCCGCTACAGCCGCGAGATCGCGACGTTCCTCGCCGATCAGGGCGTGAAGGCCATCGTCGTCGCGTGCAACACGGCCACGGCGCACGCGCTGCCGGAGCTCCGCGCGGAGATCGCGCTCCCGGTGATTGGTGTCGTGGAGCCCGGGGCGATGGCAGCGGTCGAAGCCACCCGCAACGGGAGTGTCGGCGTGATCGCCACGTTCGGCACCATCTTCTCCGGTGCGTACGAACGCGCCATCCGACAGCTCTCGCCGAACGTCACCATCACGACACGAGCATGCCCGCTCTTCGTTCCACTGGTAGAAGAAGGATGGCTGGACACCGAAGCAACACGCCTCATAGCGCGCGAATATCTCAGCCCCCTCGTCGGCGCCCGCATCGACACGCTCGTCCTGGGATGCACGCACTATCCTCTGCTCAAACCCATGCTCGCAGAAGTGCTTGGCGACGGCGTCCAGCTCATCGACAGCGCCGAGCAGACAGCCGTGGCGACGGCGCGCGTGCTGGCGACACAACGGCTGGAGACGCCCGAGGATACGCCCGAGGATACGCCCTCCGTTCCGGAGCGAACCCGGGCGCCAGACACCGCCGCCGCTGCCGAGGGCACGGGCGGCAACGCGACACGCCACCGCTTCATCGCATCCGACGCGCCCGCGCAGTTCCTGCAGCTAGGGCAACGCTTTCTCGGCTCGACGATCGATCGCGTGGAGACGATCACCCTCGGCTGAACCATCCCAGCGCCGGAGCTCGATCCGCTCCGGCGTCACCACGACGTACGTGGGATCGTGCAGCCACGAGCCGGCGTTGGCATACACGCCTTCGCCACCTCGCGCGTGATCGGCTGGATGCGGAGGATCGCCGGCAGCGACCAGACGCTCGAGATGAGCCACGTGCGAGTGACCGTACACGAGCAGGTCAATCCCCGGATGTGCATGAAGTTGACGGGATGCGATCGAGCGGATCTCGACACCATCATCGGCTGCGCGATGCTCGCGGCTGGCTCTGGAGCTTCCACTGGCGATCCGGCTGCCGACGTCAGGGTGCAGCAGTCGGAAGGCCCCCATGGCCATCCCGTTCCGCAACAGGCGCCTCAACATGCGGTAGCGGCGATCGCCCTCCGGGCGCAGGCCGTCCCCATGCTCCACTCTCGCGCGCCATCCAGCGAGATCACCGCTCCATGGCCCGAACATGTAGCGCACTCCAACGTCATCGCGAAGGATATCGCCACCCCAGCAGTCATGATTGCCAGCTATGAGAACGATGTCGGTGCCTGATTCGCGCAACTCGGCGAGCGCGGCGAGGACGCGAAAGCTCCCGCGGGGAATGACTGTCCTCCACTCGAACCAGAAGTCGAACAGATCGCCGTTGATGACGAGCGATCCGGCGCGACCTGCCAGGTGCCGCATGAACGACAGCAGCGACCGCTCCACCCCCGGTGGTTCGGCGCCCAGATGGGTGTCGGAGAAGATGTAGCAGGGTGATCGAAGCACAGGCACAGTCTAGCCGGTAGGGTGAGCCTTTACAAACACGGATCCGCGCCCGCTATTGACTATTTTCCATCATTGTCGTCATGTCCGGCATGGTTCCTCTTCTCCAATCCGTGCTCCGCGCGCAACAGTGAGCTTCCACCCGAACGAAGTCGGCCGGCGGGCCAACGTCGCGAACGTCCTGGTCGCGGGCACGTTCCTCTTCCTCGTTGCCGCGTTCTTCCGCACCCAGGTGGTTCGGAACGAACGCTATGCCCTGCAATCGGAGGAAAACCGCCTCAGGGAAGTGCCGCTCCCGGCACCGCGCGCGATCATCTACGACCGCAACTTGCAGGTCATAGCCGAGAACGTTCCGGGATACTCGGTCTCGCTGTTGAGTCCATCCACCGACTCGCTCCGGGCGACGCTGCAGCGGCTGAGTGGCACGGTCGAGCTCTCGACCAGCCAGATCGCATCGGCGGTGCGCCGTTATCAGCGCGCGCCGAACCGCCCGACCGTGATTCTCAGCGACGCGCCGTTCGATGTGGTGTCGGTGCTCGAGGAACACCGTGTTGAGTATCCGGGGCTGATCATACAGTCAGCGCCGAAGCGATACTACCCGGACGGAGCGGCCGTGGCATCGTTCATCGGCTACACGGGCGAGATCACGGAGGAGCAGCTCGCGTCGTCCGAGTTCGAGGAATACAAGGCGGGCCAGCAGATCGGGAAGGCGGGA
This sequence comes from Gemmatimonadaceae bacterium, assembly GCA_050733695.1. GTDB lineage: Bacteria > Gemmatimonadota > Gemmatimonadetes > Gemmatimonadales > Gemmatimonadaceae > JBOHTO01. Next base: position 3,274 of record JBOHTO010000086.1, read on the forward strand.
CTCGAGAAGGAGTACGAAGCGCTCCTTCGCGGGCGCGAAGGGATTCGCTTCGTCGAAGTCGACGCGCGCGGTCGCGTGGTGCGCGAGGTCGGTGCCCGACAGGATCTCCTGCCGAGGGGGCGGGAGCCATTGCGGACCAGCATCGACCTCGACCTCCAGCGCTACGCCGCGGAGCTCTTCGGTGATTCGCTGCAGGGGGGCGTCATCGCGCTCGTGCCGGCTACGGGTGAGGTGCTCGCGCTCCACAGCGCCCCCAGCTTCGATCCCAACCGCTTCATCGGCGGCATACCCGCCGCGTACTGGCGCGAGCTGAACACGGACCCGCGGCGCCCGCTGTACAACAAGGTGACGCAGGGGCGCTATCCGCCAGCGTCGACATGGAAGCTGGCGACAGCACTGATAGCGCTCGAGGAAGGCGTAGCAACCCTCGACGACAGGATGCGATCGCCCTGCACCGGCGGCTACCCGTATTTCGGACGCTACTTCCGCTGCTGGGAGCGCGAGGGTCACGGCGACGTCACGCTCGCGCGCGCGATCGAGGTATCCTGCGATGTCTACTTCTACCAGCTCGGACTGAAGATCGGCCTGCAGCGACTCGTCGCGGGCGGAGTGGAGCTTGGCTTCCGCGAGAAATCGGGGATAGACCTGCCCAACGAGGCCACACCGATATTCCCGTACGCGACGCCGGCCGCCGCCGACTATTTCAACCACCGTTACGGGCCGCGTGGATGGACGAATGCTGTCGTGCTCAACCTCTCCATAGGCCAGGGCGAGAACAGCCAGACCGTGGCGAACATGGCGCGCTTCTATACCGCACTCGCCACCGACGGACACGCAGCGGAACCGCACCTGGTCGCGGGGGAGCCGGAGCGAACAGAGCTCTTCAGCGTGTCGCCTGCGCAGATGACGGGGCTGAGAGCAGCGCTGGCCGGAGTCGTGTCGGCGACGGGGACTGCGGGCAGCGCCCGGATACCGGGGATGACGCTGGCCGGAAAGACGGGTACGGCGCAGAACCCGCCCAACCCGGATCACGCCTGGTTTGTTGGCTTCGCGCCGGCCGATGATCCGAAGATCGTGGTGGCAGTGATGCTCGAGTACGGCGAGCACGGCTACTTCGCCGCGCGCATCGCGTCGAAGCTCATCGAGCGCTATCTCCGGCAGGCGCCCACGCAACTGCTCCGCACCGAGGGATGAGGCGCCGTCGCGTCGTTTTCGACATTCCCCTCATCGTCACCGCGCTCCTCCTGTCGGCTTTCGGCATCGCGATGGTGTACTCCGCGGGGCAGACGGATGTCCCGACGGTGGTCGAGGGGCTGTACAGGAGGCAGATGATCTGGCTCACGCTGGCGCTGCTCGCCGCCTTCACGGTGAGCCGTGCGAGTGTGCGACTGCTCGACTGGCTCACGGTGCCCGCGTACGGTCTCACCCTGCTGCTTCTGCTGCTCACACTGATCGTCGGCACGGGAGCGGGGACGGCGGCCGGCACGAGGAGCTGGCTTGCGATCGGCGGGGTTCGGATCGGGCAGCCGTCGGAGCTCGCAAAGATCACGGTCGTGCTGATGCTCGCGCACGTGATGGCCGGCTGGCGCGTCGCGCCACGGTCGTTACTCGAGCTGTGGAAGCCGGCGGCCGTCGTGCTCGTCCCCTGGCTGCTCATCATGGCGCAGCCGGACCTCGGTACCGGCATCGTCTTCGTGGGGATCTTCTTCGCGATGCTCTTCTGGGCTGGCGTGTCGTGGCGGCTTCTCGTGATTGTCGCGAGCCCCGCGATCAGTCTCGTTCTCGCCTTCAACACGGGCCTCTGGGCAGGCTGGTTTCTCCTGCTCGTTGCTCTTGTGTTCTGGTACAAGCCGTATCTCATCGAGGGGATCGTGATCGTCGCGGCCAACGTCGTGATGGGTGTCGTGGCTCCTATCCTGTGGGACGGCCTGGCGCCGTACCAGCAGCGACGCCTGCGCGTCTTTCTCGATCCCTCGGCTGATCCGCTCGCGTCCGGATATCACGTGATCCAGTCGCAGGTCGCGATCGGCTCCGGTGGCTGGTTCGGAGAGGGGTTCACGCTCGGCTCGCAGAAGCGTCTGGCCTTTCTTCCTGCTCAGCACACCGATTTCATCTTCGCTGTCGTGGGCGAGGAGCTCGGTTTTCTCGGCGTCACGATTGCGCTCGCGCTGTTCGTGTTTCTCTTCATGAGAACGATCGAGATCGCCCAGCGCGCGAACGATTCCTTCAGCAGTCTCATCGCCTTCGGTCTGCTGGCGAGCTGGTTCGTGCACGTGCTCGTGAACATCGGTATGACTCTGAACCTCATGCCGATCACGGGCATCCCGCTTCCATTCTTCAGCTATGGCGGCTCGTTTCTCCTCGCGAGCTGGATCGCGATCGGAATCCTGCTGCGTGTCTCGAGCGAGGGACGCGGCGGGCGCCTCGGCGGCCTCGCGATCTGACGCTGCCCGCCGGGCGGCACCTTTTTACGGACCTGAGCATTCGCGCCCGCGATGCTTGCCTCGCCCCATGGGCCGCACCACATTTCGCCACATGGCCTGGTTTCGCAAGGAGAAAAAGCCCCGGCAACCGCGACGCGAACGCCTCGAGATCCCGCCCGATGCGTGGGAGAAGTGCGAGGCGTGCGGACACACCGACATCCGTGATAAGTTCGTCCGCAACCTGAGCGTCTGTCCCGCATGCGACTTTCACCGCCGCATCAGGGCGAACGAGTATGTCGCGCTTCTACTCGATGAAGGTTCCGTCGAGGAGACTGAAGAAAGGCTCCGCTCGAGTGACCCGCTGGGGTTTCCGGAGTATCCTCAGCGATTGAGGAAATCGCTCGACAAGGCGGGCGACTCCGATGCGATTCTCACGGCGACCGGGACGCTTGGCGATGTGCCCGTGAACCTCGGTGTGATGGACTTCGCCTTCATGGGCGGATCGATGGGATCCGTCGTTGGCGAGAAGATTGGCCGTCTCGGACAGCGCTCGCTCGAGCGCAAGTATCCGCTCGTGCTCGTCTCCGCTTCCGGCGGCGCCCGGATGCAGGAGGGTGTCCTCTCGCTCATGCAGATGGCAAAGTCGGCTGCGATGCTCTCGATGCTCGCGGAACGGCGAATCCCATACATCTCGATCCTCACGAACCCCACCACGGGCGGCGTGAGCGCGAGCTACGCGATGCTGGGCGACGCGATAATCGCAGAGCCGGGCGCCGTGATCGGCTTTGCCGGCCCGCGGGTGATCAAGCAGACGCTGGGACAGGACCTTCCCGAGGGATTCCAGACCGCCGAGTTTCTGGTGGAGCACGGAATGCTGGACGCCGTGGTGCACAGACGGGAGTTGAGGCCGACGGTCGGCCAGCTTCTGCGCCACATGATGGGGAAGCCCGCAGCGACGGGGTGGGCCTCTACCTGAGCGACTACAGGGCCGCGCTCGACGCGCTCTTCGCGCGCACGACCGGTGAGTCACGACTCGGGCTCGAACGCACGACGGCTCTCCTCGCGGAGCTTGGCAACCCGCACCATGCACTGCGTTGCTTCCACATCGCAGGAACGAACGGGAAGGGGAGCGTGGCCGCGATGCTCGCCGCTCTCCTGCGCCATCGCGGTCACCGCGCCGGAGTATACACGTCGCCGCACCTCGTGGATTTCCGCGAACGGATCGCCGTCAACGGCGCGCAGATTCCTCCAGATGAAGTAGTCGATTTCATCGCGCGCACGGAGGCGATCGTCGGGCGAACCGGCGCCACGTTCTTCGAGGTCACAACTGTCATGGCACTCGCCTGGTTCGCGCGCGCCTCGGTGGACGTGGCAGTCCTCGAGACAGGCCTCGGAGGGCGGCTCGACGCAACGAACGTCGTTACGCCGGTCGTCGCGGGAGTCACCTCCATAGGTCTGGACCATCGCGAGTATCTCGGCGACACACTGGAGCAGATCGCGCTGGAGAAGGCCGGTATCTTCAAGCCGGGCGTCCCGGCCGTGATCGGCGAGAGCGATGCGAACATTCGCCGCTTGCTGGCCGAGCGAGCGCTGGCGATCGGCGCGCGGCCGGTCCGTGTCGTCGCCGACGAATCGCCGCCCGCAGACATCGAGGTCGCCGCGTCGGGAACCAGCTTCACCCTTTCGATAAACGGCGAGAGCGCACACATGTTCACTTCTCTCGTGGGGCCGCACCAGGCCTGGAACGCCGCTGTTACGCTGGCGATGCTGAGTGCCGCGGGGCCGGAGTTCGCACTCGCACCGCATGATGCGGCCGCACCGCTCCGGGCGGTGACGCTTCCCGGCCGCTTTCAGCGACTCGGGCCGTACATCTTCGACGTGGCGCACAATCGGGACGGTGCGGCGACGCTCGCGGCGACGGTCGCAATGGTTGCTCCCGCGCGTCCCATCGCGGTCGTGCTCTGTGTCCTGGCGGACAAGGACTGGCGCGGAATGATCCGCGATCTGGCGGCGCAGTCGGACCGATTCATCATGACCAATGCTCCGACCGCGCCGGCAAGCCGTGCGTGGAACGCGGCAAACGCGGTAGCGTTTGCGCGGGACGAGGGATACGTCGTGGAACTGGAGCCGGAGCTGGCGCGAGCTCTGGAGCGGGCAAGGTGGGCGGGGGGGACAGTCCTCGTGACGGGATCATTTCATACCGTTGGCGACGCTCTCACGTGCTTGCAGGCCGCTCCGGCCGTCGGGTAGATTGCGAGATGTCATCTGGTGCGCTCCCCGGCTTCCGGGACTTTCACCCTCCGAGTCTCGTGGAGCGGTCGTACATCATGCGCACATGGCGTGATGTCGCACGGCGGTACGCACTGTCGGAGTACGACGGGCCACCGCTCGAGCCGCTGGATCTCTACACGCGCAAGAGCGGTGAGGAGATCGTCGGACAACTCTATCACTTCGAGGACAAGGGTGGACGTGCAGTTGCGCTCAGGCCGGAGATGACGCCGACGCTCGCAAGGATGGTCGGCGAGCGCGCGAACGCGATGCGCAAGCCTGTGCGCTGGTTCTCCGTTCCCCAGCTCTTCCGGTACGAGCGGCAGCAGCGCGGGCGGCTGCGCGAGCACTTCCAGCTCAACGTCGACATCGTAGGCGAAGCAGATGTCACTGCCGACGCCGAGCTTCTCGCGGTCGCGATCGACGTGATGCGCGGGTTTGGCCTCACGCGCGATGACGTTCGGGCACGTGTCTCCGACCGCCGCCTCCTTGCCGCCCTGCTCCGTCGCATTGGCGTCACGGAGGGTGCGCTGCCTGCGGTCTACGCCGTCATCGACAGGCTGGAACGTGACGCGCGCCACGCACTGGAGCAGCGGCTGGAGAAGGCCGGTATTCCAGGAGCGACGGCGCGAACGATATTCGACGTCGTGGGTGCCGGCGAGATCGCGTCGCTGCGCTCCGAGTTCGGACGCGACGCGGACATCGCGGAACAGCTCGACGGCTTCGAACGGTATCTGGGCTTTCTCGAGGCGCTCGGCGTGCGCGACTGGGTGCGCTTCGACCTCTCGATCGTGCGCGGTCTGGCGTATTACACGGGGATCGTCTTCGAACTGTTCGATGCGCAGGGCGAGTTCCGTGCGATCTGTGGCGGCGGGCGGTATGACACCCTGCTCGCTGCCCTCGGTGGAACGGATCTGCCCGCCCTGGGTTTCGGGATGGGAGACGTCGTGCTCGGTGAACTGCTCCACGCGCGTGGACTGATGCCCGACACGGCCCCCACGCTGGACTACTGGGTGGCCGGTTCGGAAGACGATTCATTGCATGCGGTGATGGCCATCGCGTCGGCGCTGCGGGCCCGCGGGCGCAGCGTCGAGTACGCCCTTCGCCCCCAGGCACTCGGCCGACAGCTCAGGGCCGCGGCGGCGGCAGGCGCCCGAAGTGCCGTGATCGTTCCTGCCGGTATCCCGGCGGGCGCTCCCGAGAGCGGGAGCCTGCGCGTGAAGCACCTCGCCGACGGCACCGAGGAAACCGTTCGGCTCGACGAATGGCTCCCGCACGCCTGATGCGATCGAACAGACGCCCACCTGTCCGACCACCATGAGCAACGACAGGAAGCTTACGCCGCGCGCCGAGGACTTCAGCGCGTGGTACAACGAGATCGTGCTGCGCTCGGAGCTCGCGGACCATTCTCCCGTGCGCGGCTGCATGGTGATACGGCCCGCCGGATACGGCATCTGGGAACGCATGCAACGCGCACTCGATGACATGTTCCGCGCCACGGGCCATCGCAATGCGTACTTCCCCCTGTTCATCCCCGAGAGCTTCATGCGGAAGGAGGCCGAGCACGTCGAGGGGTTCGCGCCCGAAACCGCTGTCGTTACGCACGGGGGAGGGAAGAAGCTGGAGGAACCGCTGGTCGTACGCCCGACGTCGGAGACGATCATCTATTCGATGTTCGCGAAATGGGTCCAGAGTTACCGCGATCTTCCGCTCCTCATCAACCAGTGGGCGAACGTGGTACGCTGGGAGATGCGCACGCGGCTCTTCCTGCGCACGCTGGAGTTTCTCTGGCAGGAAGGACACACAGCGCATGCAACCGACAGCGAGGCGGAGGAAGAGGCGCGCCGGATGCTCGGCGTCTACCGGGATTTCATGGAAGGCTGGATGGCGATGCCGGTCATCACCGGCCGCAAGACCGAGGCGGAGCGGTTTGCCGGTGCGGTGCGGACGTATGCCTGCGAGGCGATGATGCAGGACAACAAGGCGCTGCAGGCGGGGACATCGCACAACCTCGGGCAAAACTTCGCCCGCGCGTTCGATCTCACGTTCCAGTCGGAAACGGGTTCCGTGGAGCATGCGTGGAACACGAGCTGGGGTGTGTCGACGCGGCTGGTGGGGGGCCTCGTCATGACGCACGGCGACGACACGGGATTGCGTGTGCCCCCTCGACTGGCGCCCACGGAGGTTGTCATCGTGCCGATATTTCGCAGCGATGATGATCGGGTGCGCGTGCTCGAAGCTGCAGAACGTATCCGCGTGTCGCTCGTCGGGCAGAGCGCCGGAGTGCGCGGCGTGCAGGAACGGATCCGCGTGCACGTCGACCGGCGCGACGGAATGAAGCCCGGCGCCAAGTACTATGATTGGGAAATGCGCGGTGTGCCGCTCCGCATGGAGCTCGGGCCGCGCGACCTGGACCGTGATGGCGCCGTGCTCGTCCGGCGGGACACGGGTGAAAAGCAGCCGGTGCCGCTCGGTTCCATCGCCGATCGCATCGAAGGTCTGCTGGACGCCATACAGCGCGACATGTTCGAGACGGCGCGCGATCGGCGCGATCGGAACACGCTCCGCGGCGGAATCACGTACGATCGCTTCAGGCAGGTGATGGACGGCGACGGGGCGTTTGTCTACGCGGGCTGGTGCGGCAGCGCGAAGTGCGAAGCGACGATCAAGGATGAGACGAAGGCCACGATCCGGCTGCTTCCCGACGCAGAGTTTCGCTCCGCCGATGCGCCGGACCGCTGTCTGCACTGCGGCGAACGCGCCGCCGAAGAGGCGCTGTGGGCGAAGGCATACTGACCACGGGTTCCGCCGCACCGGAGCCGGATCGGGCGCGCGATGGACGGTCCACCGCGCTGCATCCCCCCGGATCGGATCGCTGGTTCACACTCCGATCATCGGGTCTGATGTGCGAGGATGTTGCAGCCGAAGCCCTTGCGAGCGCGATCGGAACGCCGGCCTACGTATACAGCGCGAGCGCCATTCGCGCCGCCTACGAACGGCTGGCGAGCGCACTGTCCGGTGCCGACTACCGGATGCACTACAGCGTCAAGGCGAACTCCAGTCTCGCTGTCCTTGCGCTCATCCGGCGGCTGGGCGCCGGCGTCGACATCGTTTCCGGCGGCGAGTTGTATCGGGCGCTGCGCACGGGCTTCACGGGATCGGACATCGTATTCAGTGGTGTAGGGAAGACAGCGACGGAGCTGTTGGAGGCGATCGCGGCGGGCGTCGCTCTCATCAATGTGGAATCAGTTGCCGAGTTGCGACTCCTGAACGATGTGGCCTCGATGTCGGGGAGTGCTCGCCGCGTCCCGGTGGCGATCCGCGTCAACCCCGAAGTCACCGTGGAGACCCCGCACGCCTACACCCGGACCGGCGAGCGCGGCCACAAGTTCGGCATTCCGTACGACGATGCGCTCGATGCATGCCGGCTCGCTGTCTCCCTGCCGAACATCGAGCTCTCCGGTCTCGCCATGCACATCGGATCGCAGATATCCGACCTTGCGCCGTACCGCGCCGGCCTCGCGCGCCTGGTCGGGCTCGTCCATCTGCTTCGCTCCGAGGGGGAATGGGGAGCGCTGGACGACCTTAAGTTCCTCGACGTGGGCGGCGGGCTGGCGGTGGCCTACGATGATGAGCCGGAGCCGGATATCGAGGAATTTGCGCGCGTCGTCATCGAAGGCGTGCGTCCGACTGGGCTCCGCCTTCTCGTGGAGCCAGGCCGGTTCCTCGTCGGCAACGCAGGTGTTCTGCTCACGCGCGTACTGTATACGAAGCGCAGCGGTGGCAAGGATTACGTGATCGTGGACGCGGGCATGAACGATCTGCTGCGGCCGTCGCACTATCATGCGTATCATCGTATCGGTGCTGCGGGCACGCCGCGCGCGACGCCGGACGGGGATCGCCGGGCGGCTGTCGATGCCATTGCCGGCGCGGCCGACATAGTCGGGCCAGTGTGCGAGAGCGGCGATTTTCTCGCGCTCGACCGCGCGATCGGTGATGTCGCTGCGGGTGATCTGCTCGCGCTGTACTCCGTCGGCGCGTACGGTTTCGTGATGGCATCGAACTACAATGCCCGGGTGCGTCCCGTCGAGGTTCTGGTGGAAGACGGTCGCTACGCGGTGATCCGGCGTCGTGAGAGCTACGACGACCTGGTGCGCCACGAGACATCGACGCCGGAATGGCAATCCGCGTGATGCGAACATGATGCGAACATGATGCGGATCGGATTGATCGCCGACACGCACGATCGCGTTCCGGCAGTTGCGGCACTTGTCGACAGGCTGCTCGGATCCGGTGCGGGCATGATCCTTCACGCAGGAGACTTCTGTTCGCCGTTTTCTCTCACGCCATTCCTGAAGGCGAACATTCCAGTGGCCGGAGTCTTCGGAAAGAACGACGGTGACAGGGAGGGGCTGCGGGCCTTCGCCGCGACAGCCGTCGGCATCGAACTCTTCGAATCGCCCCACAGCATGGAGATCGGGAACCGCCGGATTCTGCTCGTCCACGACATCGGCGAGGTGAGCGAACGATCGCTGGAGTCGCACGAGATCGTCGTGCATGGTTTCGTGCACCAGGTCTCGATGCGCACGCGCGGCGAGACGTTGCTCGTGTGTCCAGGCGAGGCATGCGGGTGGATCAACGGCGCGCCGACAGCGGTTCTCCTCGAACTGCAGTCGCGAGAGGTGGAAGTATTGCGTCTCGACGGAGCACGGTGGGAGACAGCACCGCTTGGCCACCGGGCATGATCGGCGGCCCCGCCGTGCAGGCCGGTTCCGCTCAGCGCCCGGGTGACCGCATCCTCATCATCGATTTCGGATCGCAGTACACTCAGCTCATAGCCAGGCGCGTGCGTGAAGCGCGTGTGTACTCCGAGATCCACCCGCCAACGCGGAGCATCGACTGGATACGGGAGTGGGCGCCCGCCGGCATCATCCTGAGTGGCGGCCCCTGTTCCGTCTACGGCGACGATGTTCCCACTGCGGACCGCGCGCTCTTGGAAATCGCGCCCCTTCTCGGCATATGCTATGGAATGCAGCTCATCGCGCACCTCGAGGGCGGTGCCGTTGAACGCGCCGGACGCCGGGAATACGGTCGCGCCGGGATGATCGTTCGCGAGGCGGACGTGCTCTTCGATGGGTTCGAGGTGGGCGAGGAGCTTACCGTATGGATGAGCCACGGCGACCATGTCGACTCGCCTCCGCGCGGATACACGGTGACCGCGCGCAGCCCGAACACTCCCGTCGCTGCGTTCCGGCACGAGCAGCGCCCGATCTTCGGGGTCCAGTTCCACCCCGAGGTGGCGCACACGCCGCGAGGGAGCGAGA
>JBOHTO010000087.1:0-9826 GCA_050733695.1 Gemmatimonadaceae bacterium
GCGCACCAGCCGTGAACAGGAGTACGTAGTACGCGATCACCCGCGGCGCGATGCTACTCGACAGTCGCGCGAGCCATCCCCGATCTGGCGTCACCGGCGCTCCCTCCCGTCTCGAGGCGCTTCAACAATGGGGGGCACCGGCTCAACGCGCAAATGCCTGGTGGACGGAATGGTGGGGTCGTGACGCCAATGGTCCACCGAATCGTCTCCAGCAGAGGGTAGCCTGCGCGCCCCTGGCTATCCGTCCTGGCCGCCGCAGCGCGTTCCTCCTCACGTCCGCGACCCTCATGTCCGAGAGCATCTCCGTCGATCATCCGATACAGCCTGCAGCCCGCTACGCCCGTCTCGCGTTCGCGGCGCTGCTCGCCGTGTACGGCGTGGCCTGCCTGCGACACCCCGAGCGTTACCGCTTGCTGGACAGCGTCGATCTGGCGATCCACGAGACCGGCCATCTGGTATTCGCGGCGTTCGGCGAGTTCATCGGCTTCGCCGGTGGAACGCTCTTCCAGATCATCGTGCCGCTGGTGTTCGTCGGCTACTTCCTCAGGCGCGGCGATCGCTACGCCGCCGCGGTCCCGCTCTGGTGGGTCGCGCAGAACCTCTGGAACATCTCCGTCTATGTGCGTGACGCGCGCAGCCAGGAGCTGCCACTGGCAGGTGGGGGAGAGCACGACTGGATGTACCTGCTGTCATCGCTCGGGCTCATGCAGAGCGATCAGGTAATCGCAGACGCACTACACGCTGTCGGTGTCGTCGTGTTCGGTCTCTCGATCATCGCGGCGTTCTACTTTGCCGGAGACGCCAACAGCCGTAATTGAAACGTGGTCAGTTTGCACTGGCGGGCGCCGGAACGTGGGAGCGCGTGCGCGTCGCGAGTCGCTGCATAGCGATGGTGGCTGCTGCCGTTGCGATGTCAGAGCTTCCTTGAAGGACCCCAGAACACGTCCAGCGCCGCCGGGCCGCCGGACATCGCCATCCGAAAGGAGGTAACAGGGATCAAGAATGCCCACTCATCCTCCAGAGGAGACCCATTCAATGCGTCACCACGACTTCCGAGGATCCCTCGCTCTTCTATTCGCCTGCGCGGCCATGCCAGCCTGTCGCGAAAGCCCGGTCGAGCCACCCCGGATCCTCGATCTGAGCGGCATCTGGAACTGGACGGCCACGTTTCCGCCCGCGGACGCGCCTCCTGGCTGCCCGGTTTCGGGAACGCTGACGATTGTGCAGGCACCCTTTGATATCATGAACGCGGAATGGGCATCAACCACCATACCCTATCCCCGACCCAGCCAGAGTGGCGCGCTGTTGGACCACTCCATTTGTCCGCGGCCAGCTATCTATTTCGCAACTGAGCGGCGATCTGAGGACGAGGTGAGCACGACACGACCTGCCTCTTCCCGGACGTGCGAACGTCATGGCGCCCATCAGGCCGCCAGCCGTGCCGGGCCACTAGCCCCAGGCGCGAGCAGGCCTACATTCCCGCGGACAACGCCCAGGTAACCGACCGGTAACGAGCGTGTAACGATCGAGTCACGTTCGCCCCGGGCGCGCCCCTCTCCGCCGGAGCTACCGAACGTGCGACTGATTCCCCGGGACCAGCAGTTCTTTCAGATGTTCAACGAGCTGGCCACGCGTCTCACGGCATGCACTCGCCTGCTCGGCAAACTCTTCGCCGAGCCGGAGCGGCAGAAGGAGCACGTGGCTGCCATCAAGGCGCTCGAGCACGAGGCAGACCAGATCACCGCAGAGATAATCAGGCGCATCGACAAGAGCTTCGTGACGCCCTTTGACAGGGAAGACATCCACGCACTCGCGTCCCGCCTCGACGATGTGATCGATCTGGTGGACGGCACCGCTCGCAGGGTGGTCATGTTTCACATCACGACGGAGGCCCGCGGACCGGCGCGCAAGCTCGCGGACATTCTCTCTCGCGCCGCGGCGGCAATCGACGGCGCGGTCGCCCAGATGAAGAAGCCGACGACCCTGCAGGAGCGTTGCCGCGAGGTGAAGCTGCTCGAGGAGGAGGGCGACGCCCTGTACCACGAAGCCGTGGGGGCGCTCTTTCACGGTTCGCCCGATCCGCTCGAAGTGATCAAGTGGAAGGAACTGTACGACACGCTCGAGCGCGCGCTGGATCAGTGCGAGGACGTCGCGAACACACTCGAGAGCATAGCGCTCAAGCACGCCTGACCGTGGAACAGTTCACCGTCTACTACGTGGTCGCCATCGTCGGGGTGGCGTTCCTCTTCGACTTCATCAACGGCTTCCACGATTCCGCGAACTCCATCGCGACAGTCGTCGGCACGCGCGTTCTGAGCCCGCTGGCGGCGGTGGCGTGGGCGGCCTTCTTCAACTTCGTCGCGCTCTGGGCCGTTGGCACCGCCGTGGCCAAATCGATCGGCGCGGGGATGATCGACGTCGACATAGTGACGCCCAACGTCATACTGGCCGGACTCATCGGTGCCATCATCTGGAACCTGATCACGTGGTCGTACGGTCTCCCTTCCAGCTCCTCACACGCATTGATCGGTGGTTATGCAGGCGCGGCGATTGCCAAGGCCGGAATGGCTGCGATCATCTGGGGGACCAAGTGGATCCTCACGCTCGCCTTCATTGTCCTTTCCCCGCTTCTGGGGATGCTTCTCGGCTTCTCGCTCATGGTTGCCGTTCTCTGGATATTCCACCGCGTGTCGCCGGGCAGGGTCGACCGTCTCTTTCGCGGGGCGCAGCTCGCGAGCTCAGCGCTCTTCTCCCTGGCGCACGGTGCCAACGATGCGCAGAAGACGATGGGCATCATCGTGGGACTGCTCGTTGCCACGCAGGCCCTGTTCGTGAACGAGACGGGTTTCCTTTCCAACCTCTACCTCCCGAACGCGGACGAGATACCGTTCTGGATCAGGCTCGGCGCGCACATCGCCATCGCGCTCGGTACGCTTTCCGGCGGCTGGCGGATCATCAAGACGATGGGCACCCGAATAACGAAGCTTCGTCCCGTGGGCGGTTTCTGCGCCGAGACCGGCGGCGCGGTGAGCATTCTCATCGCCACGGTGCTGGGGATTCCGGTGAGCACGACGCACACGATCACTGGTGCGATCGTGGGCGTGGGTGCCACGCACAGACTGTCGGCGGTGCGGTGGGGGATCGCCGGTCGCATAGTGTGGGCGTGGGTGCTCACGATTCCGGCCGCGGCAATCATGGCGGCGCTCTCGTGGTGGCTGCTGAGTCTCGCGGTTGATCTCTGATGGGAACTGCATGAGCGCCCTCGGCAGACGCGACTTCCTGCGCAGGTCGGCGTTCGCCGCGGGGAGCATCGCGGTGGCGCCGTCGCTCGCCGGTCTCATCGCCTGCGGCGAGCGCGCCGAAAGTACTGACTCGGCTCGCGCCCCCCTGGATCGAGCGCAGCGAGGGAATGGTGGCTACGGCGGACTGTCACCGAGCGCGGACTGTCCCGAGCTCATGATTCCGGCGGGATTCACCTGCCGCGCGCTGAGCCGGACGAGAGCCCCATCGCTGGCGAATGCATCGTTCACGGTTCCGCAGGCGCTCGATGGGATGGCGGCGTTCCCGCTCCCCAACGGCAACATCCGGCTGATCCGAAATCACGAAATGCGTGATGCCGCGGCGAGCACCCTGCCACTTGGCGATCCGGATATTTCGTACGATCGCCTCGGCGGCGGCGGCACGACATCGCTGGAAGTCGAACCGGGGGACGAGCGCGATCTCGCAGCGGAGTTCGTGAGCCTGAGTGGTACGCAGGTGAACTGCGCGGGCGGTCCGACGCCGTGGGGAAGCTGGATAAGCTGCGAGGAAACCACGGAGGGTACGGCGCGCGGGCGCACGCGAGATCACGGCTACGCCTTCGAAGTGCACGCACTCGCGACGGGGCCGGTATCCCCCACACCGCTCAGGGCGATGGGACGGTTCGTGCACGAGGCGGTCGCCGTCGATCCGAAGAACGGGATGGTGTACGAGACGGAGGATGCGAGCTTCGACCCGGCGGAAGGGCGCCCCGGCGCCGGCTTCTACCGCTTCATTCCGCTGATCCCTGGCGCGCTGGCCGCGGGTGGCCTGCTGCAGATGCTGGCTGTGCGCGGCGCTCCGAACTACAACACTGCGAGCGGGCAGAGTCGGGGAGTCACACTACCGGTGGAATGGGTCGACATCGACGATCCCGATCCGGCGGGCGCCGAGATGGATCCGTCGGCGGTATTCAAGCAGGGGCTTGCCAGGGGCGGCGCCATCTTCCAGCGACTCGAAGGCTGCTGGCATGGCGAAGGGAGCATCTTCTGCAACGCGACGAGCGGCGGCGATGCACGCGCCGGACAGGTGTGGCAGTACAGGCCCGGTGATGCTGGCGGCGAACTCACGCTGGTTTTCGAGTCGCCATCGCGCAGCGTCCTCAAGAGTCCGGACAACCTGTGCGTGAGTCCGCGCGGCGGGCTGGTGTTGTGCGAGGACGCGGACGGCGTGCTGTACGTGCGCGGCCTGACGCTTCGGGGACAGATCTTCGACCTTGTTCGCTCGACGTCCGCCGAAGCGCCGGAATTCGCCGGCTCCTGCTTCAGCCCCGACGGTCGGACGCTGTTCTTCAACACCCAGGGATCGACGCAGCGACTGGGTTCAGCGCCCGGTGCTACGTACGCGCTGTGGGGGCCGTGGGAGGAAGGGGCGCTGTGACCACGCGCGGCGCCGTCGCGCGTGCATGTCGCTGACCGGCGCGCTGCCTGACGTGGATACTTCGAGCGACTGATCGCCCCCCTGTTTGCGCCCCGGCCATCTTGTATGCAGATTGTCTCAAACTTTCCACATACATTGCGCCGCGCGAATGACGAACTGGGTGCCAGACATGGACCGTCGCGACGGTCCCCTGTATCTCGCGATAGCGGACGCGCTCGGCGACGATGTTGCGCGCGGCCGACTCCGCGCGGGCGACCGCGTGCCCACTCATCGTGCCCTCGCGGCGGAGCTCGGGATCGATTTCACAACCGTCTCGCGCGCATACGCCGAAGCGCGGCGCCGCGGCCTGGTGATCGGCCAGACGGGGCGCGGTACATTCGTTCGGGAAGCCGCCGCCGAGCGCGCACGCCCGGCACCGCAGCCGCTCGTCGACCTCAGCGTCAATGTGCCCGCCGAGCCCCGGGACAACCGCACGGCGCACGAGATCGGCAGGCTTCTCAATTCGCTCGCGGCCGACAGCGACCTCGGCCTCTTTCTTCAGTACGATGAGAACAATGCCACGCCCGACCACGGCGAGGCGGGAGCGATCTGGATCGCGGAGCGCGAACTGCAGCCGCGCCCGGAGTGCATCGCCATCTGCGCCGGAGCGCAGCACGCTGCCGCTGTCGTCCTGGGCACACTCGGCGCGGCCGGTCGCGTCACGCTCGCCGAGGGGCTGTCGTTTCCCACGCTGCGCACGCTCGCGCACTACCTCGACACCAGGCTGGTGGGCGTTGCACTGGACGATGACGGACTGTGTCCGGACGCGTTCGCAAAGGCGTGTCGTGCGCACAAGCCGGTCGCCCTCTACACCGTGCCCACGCTGCAGAATCCCACGGCGTCGATCATGTCTGCAAACCGGCGCCGGGAGATCGCGGAGATCGCCCGCAAGTACGGTGTGGCGATAATCGAGGATGACGTGTACGGCGTGCTTCCGAGCGGCGTGCCGGCGCCGCTGAGCGCCTTCGCGCCGGAGCTTAGCTACTACGTGGCGAGTCTCTCCAAGTGCGTGGCGCCAGCGCTGCGCATCGCGTATGTCCTGGCTCCCGACGAACGCGCGGCAGCGCGCCTCGGCGATACCGTACGCGCGACCGTGTGGATGGTGTCGCCTCTCCTGTCCGAGATCGCGGCGCGGGCCATCCGTGATGGCACGGCCAAGCGCATCGTGCAGGCGAGACGAAAGGAGGCAGCCGCGCGCCATCGCGTCGCGTCACAGGCGCTGGGGCACCTGCTCACGCGCGCGAACCGGTACGGCTGCCACGCCTGGATCGCGCTTCCCGACGCGTGGCCAACCGCCCAGTTCGTCGCAGAGGCGCGGCGACGCGGCGTCGCGGTCTCGCCGAGCGATGTCTTTGCGCTCGATCCGGATTTTGCCGACCCGGGTGTGCGCCTCTGCCTGGGCGCGCCGCCGAGCGCCGCGGCGCTCGCGCCAGGGATGCGGGTACTCGCGGAGCTGCTGGAAGAGCACCCGAACAGGAGCATCGGCCTGCTCTGAGCGTCAGTCCCTGCTCACGGCCGCGGCTGATGGGCGGTTGCGCTCGCAAGTGAGCGGAGCCGGTCGGAAACCTCGCGCTCGCGCCGTGTTCCAGCGCCCGGTGATTGCTGCGCGAACAGCCCCACCTGCCCGCCCGTGTGCCAGAACAGCACCGTCTCACTGTCGCGGAACCGGCCTTCGCGCACGCAGGCGATGAGTGCCGAGAGCGCCTTGGCCGTGTAGGTGTTGTCGACGAAGATCGCCTCGTTCCGCGCCGCGAGCCGCTGCGCCTCCAGCGATGCTTCTGTCGGGATCGTGTAGCCCTCTCCGACAAAAGCGTCGTCCACCGTGATCGCGCAGCCGGCCGCGAGCGCCGCTCCGTCGCGGCCCAGCATGTCGCCGATGCCGGCGATGATCGTCCGCACAGTCTGCTGGATCTCTCCCGATGGCTCGTCCGAGCTCACGCCAATCACCCGAGTATCGAGGCCGTGCAGCGCGCAGCCGGCGACGATGCCCGCCTGGGTTCCGCCCGAGGACGAGGCGTGGATGATCACATCCGGCGCGTCGATCTGCTCGAGCATCTCGCCGATCGCCCGAACGAATCCCAGTGCACCGAGTGGTGTCGACGCGCCGAGCGGTACCTCGTACGGCGCGCGGCCGGCGCGGCGCAGGCGACTCATGGTCGCCTGAACGGCTGCCCCGCGTTCGTCGCGCGTCGCGATGTACTCGACCTCGGCCCCGAGCAGTTCGCGGAGGAGCGCGTTCGCCGTCAGGCGCGCCGGCTTCTCGCCGTTGGCGATCATGACGCAGCCGAGTCCGAGCCTGGCGGCGGTGGCCGCGGTGGCGCGCGCGTGGTTCGACTGTATTCCGCCCGTTGTCACGAGCGTATCCGCTCCCGCCCCGAGCGCCTGCGCGGCGACGAGTTCGAGCTTGCGCACCTTGTTGCCGCCGAAGCCGAAGGGGATGGCGTCGTCGCGCTTGACCAGGAGCCGGGGACCGCCGCCGAGCGCCGAGCGCAGCCGCGCCATCTCGTCGACGGGCGTGGGTGCGCCGAGCAGGGAGACGGCTTCGAATTCCAGCAGGCTGCGCAGCGCCTCATCGTCGCGGCGCGTCGGGGCGCGCTGTTTCGTGACGCCGACGCTCATGGCGAGAGCCCCGGCTCGTACGTGGCGATGAACTCGAGGAACTCCGAGACCTCGACGATGTCGCGCCCGGTAAAGCGAATGGAGTGGGCGTCGATTCGTTCGATGCCCGGAAGGTAGGCAAGTATCTCGGCCGGCCGATAGTTCTTGAAGGTGACGCTCACGCGGGCGGGCGTCTCCACGACGTACGCGTCGATCTCACCGCGACGAGCGACGCCCGCCTGGACCTTTTCTCTTATGAGGGCGCGCGCCGCCTGGGGCGTCATTGTCACGGCAGAGTGGAAGCTGATCGTGCGCTTCACAACGGCGCCTTCGATGTCGCCGATGATGCGTTGTGCCTCCGCGACGGCGGCGTCGTCACCGGAAATCATCACGATCGGCACGCCGAAGTGGCCCGCGATCGCAGCGTTGATGCCGGCTTCAGGCATTGCCACTCCATTCAGAACCACGGCCGCGAGGTTGGCGCTGGACATGGTATGCGCGCGAACGCCCACGGGGCTGGTGGTCGACGCGTGATAGCCGATGAAGACCGCGGCGTCGAACGTGGAGTCGATGCCCTGCATCATCATGAGCGGGCGCGGCCATCCGCGGATGACCATGATCCCCTCCGGCAGCCGCTCGATGAGCAGGTTCTGCCCGTTGCCGTGCGAGTCGCTGACGAGGATCTCCGTCGCGCCTGCTGCGCGCGCGCCCTCGATGGCGGCGAGAACCTCTTCGGTCATCCACTCGCGCGCACGCGAGTACTCGAAGCCGGAGGGTCCGAGCTGTTCACCCGTGACCACGCCCGCGACGCCCTCCATGTCGGCGGAAATGTAGACCTTGAGCGGTTGCTGGGCGAGAGCGGTTGAGGCGGCGGGGATCGCGAGCAGTGCGGCCGCGAGGAGACAGTTGTATGGAGTGCTCGACATCACGGTGACCATGGTGGCTGGTTACGCGGGTTGGTGGCGTTCTGCCAAGGTACGCGCCCACGAGTGAATCGGCCAGCGTTGCAGGGCGTCCGGACGTATTCCGGGCCGTGCGGCGGGCAGCGCAGCGTAGGGAAGTCCGCCATGGGTATACATACAATGGGACAGATTGCATGGACGAAGGTATGGACAGAACGCGGCCGCGGGTTTATGATAGGCGGCCGGCCGATTCTGGCCGGTGGCGTCGCTGCGCATGGGAGTTCCGATCGCTCGCGCGATTCCCGGAGCTCGTCGCTGTCCGATGTCATCCCTGTCGAGGGTCGTGTCCGCCAGGCGGAATCCCGTCTGCTGCCGGCATGGCAAGGAGGAGTAATGACGAGTCGGTTCTGTCGGTTGATTGTTGCGCTTGCTGACGATATGTAGCTTCGCGAGCGTGGCGCCTCACTTTCCTCCGCGCATTGCAAGCAGTGCTCTCAGCTCGATCAGGTGCTCGAGATCGCGTGGCCGGCCGGCGGCGCGCTTGGCCGCGATGAGCGCGGGCAGGGTGAGCACACGAAACTCCGTCGTCCCGATCGTGGCCGCCTCCGAGCTGGCGCGGGCGCGGGCGTGGTTGCCCACGCCCGCCACCAGGTCCATGATATCGATGTCGCCGACATCCGTGGTGAGTGTCATGACGGGCGTTGTCCGCAGCGCCTGCACGTCGAGGATGAAGGGCAGTCCGCGCTCCACGCCGCGAAGATACGCGTGCCAGCTCCGCAGGAGCGCGACAAGGCCATCGACGCTGTCCGGCGCGGTATCGTAACAGATGTCGAGATCATTCGTGAGCCGCGCGGATCCGTGAATCGTCGCCGCGACGCCGCCGATCACGACAAAGCGTACTCCCGCGGCGACAAGGGCCGAGATCATCTGCTCGAACATGCCGCTCTATCTCTGTGAGCGACGGCGCTTGACCGCCGAGCCGCGCTCGCTGTTCTGCCCGCGCCGAACGCGACGGCGGAAGGCGGCCATGGCATCGAGTTGCCGGAGACGCTCGGCTGGTTCGCGCCCGAGGTTGCTGGCGAGCAGCGTCAGGTCCAGGCCGTAGTCCGCCGCCACAAGCAGCGCATCCCCGCGCGCTGCTGCCGCTCTTCCGCGCCGGCGTGGGGCGTAGCCGCTGCGGAGGCGCGAGAGTCCGACATTAACGCCGGCAAGAATGCGATACACGTCGACGGCTGCCGATACGGCTGTGTCTCCGCCCGGCAGGGGAACCGGCTTCCGCCCGCCGGCGTAGCGCCGCAGAACATCGGCCGCCATCTCGTACGCGCGCGGCATCGGCATTCCCAGAGATTCGTGCAGCGCTCGTGCTACGGCCAGCCGCTTTGCTGCCGGCAGCGTATATGGCAGGGGTGCATCGAGGGCTGCGGAAGCGTTGAGGATCCATTTCGGGCCGACGTTCAGCAGACACGACAGTTCGCCCAGGGTCATGTACCATAATATGTCTGATAAGCAGACATAATTCAACGCGCCCTGGCACCCGCTCCCGGCTCAACCCTCACGCCACGAATCGTGGATCGCGAGATCTCGGCTCTGATCTGGTTGTCGTGCGTGCG
>JBOHTO010000088.1:0-4237 GCA_050733695.1 Gemmatimonadaceae bacterium
ACTGTCG
Organism: Gemmatimonadaceae bacterium; assembly: GCA_050733695.1. Taxonomy (GTDB): domain Bacteria; phylum Gemmatimonadota; class Gemmatimonadetes; order Gemmatimonadales; family Gemmatimonadaceae; genus JBOHTO01. The sequence continues at coordinate 8 of JBOHTO010000088.1, forward strand.
GGGAGCGCCGGCTCCGGACGGGGAGGCAGTTGTTCATGAAGCTGTCGTACCTGTTCCGGCTGTGAATCCGGGGCACGTGACGCGCCTCACAGCCTCGGCTCGTGCACCCTCGCGTCGAACCGCCGATCCGGGCGCCAGAACGTCCTTCCGGCGCCGACGATGTTCAGCTTGTCGCGGCGCTCCCTCTCCTCACGCCGTTCCCCAGAACCCCGCGAGCGCGTGCCCGTCGGGCGACTCGCGCAGCTTCTCGAAGGCGCGCTCGCGGATCTGGCGAATTCGCTCCCGCGTCACGCCCATGAGCGTGCCGATCTTCTCCAGCGTCATCGCCTCCGACCCCTCGTCCAGCCCGTAGTACAGGTACAGGATCTTGCGCTCGCGCGGCGTGAGATAGCGCGTGAAGACGCGGTCGATGAACTCGCGCATGAGCTTGAAATCGGTGACCTCCTCGATCTCGGCGCCGGTCACGCCGGCAAACCGCTCGCCCAGGGTGCAGGCCTCGCGGTCGGAGCGGTCGATGGGAGCGTCGAGCGAGATCTCGGTGGCCGACATCTGCTTCGCCGCACGCACCTGCTCGGGACTCTCGTCCAGCAGACGCCCTATCTCGTGCTCCGTGGGGTCGCGCTTGAGTACCTGCGCGAGAACCGTCTCGGCGCGCGCAAGCTTGATGAGCTGCGAGTTCTGGTTGAGCGGAATGCGAACCGAGCGCGTCTGCTCGGCAAGCGCCTTCAGCACCGCCTGCCGAACCCACCACACGGCGTACGAAATGAATTTGACCCCCTGATCGGGGTCGAATTTTCTGACCGCTTTCAGGAGGCCTTCGTTTCCTATCGCGACGAGTTCGCTGAGATCGAGTCCGTGACCCTGATACTTCTTCACATAGGAGATCACGAATCGGAGGTTGGCCGTCACGAGCCGTTCGGCGGCCTTCTCGTCCCCCTTCTGCGCCCGACGGGCCAGCCGGCGTTCTTCTGCCGGGTCCTGTATGAGTGGGAGTTTCTGAATGTCCTGCAGGTACTGATCGAAAGCGGTGGAGGGGGAAGAACGGAAGTACCCTTTGGACCTGCTCTCGGTCACATGCTGCATGGACGCCCCGTGGCGAAGGGTTAGCGGGGACGGACATCGGCGTCCGCCCTCGGGCTCAGCAGGACGGTCACAATAATGAAAAGATTGCGGCCGGTCAACACCAGCATCTCGGCTCGTTGGCGCCGGCGGCTGTAACGGTGCGGTTAACTGCTTACCATGCCGCGAGTTGACCGTCGGTTGCCGATCGGGGCGGGCCTTGCGGCGGATCGGGCATTACGACCGAACTTAAACGGTTGGCGGATCCTTCGGCTTCCGGCTGGTGGCCATGAGCACTCCGATCCCGATCAATGCGATCGCGCCGGCGACGATCCACAGGGCCGGAACGCCCAACAGATGTGCGGCGAGGCCGAGTCCAAGGATCAGGATGATGAAGCCGACAAGGTACGTGGAGAAGGATGACATGATCCGGTCCGGGTTGCGGTGATTGATGGGTTGGGCGATGGAAGGGTCACGTCGCGGGATCGGGGTCCCGAATGCGTGGGGCGAGCAATAGTAGGGCCATGGGTGGGGCGGAAATGGATCCCGCTCTCGCGGGGTACGGCGGCGAAGAACGGTGCCGACGGCCGAGCAGGAGCGGGATGGCGGTTTGACGGGCGGCGGGATGATGGTTGAAGAAGCAGCGGGGTATGACGGTTGAAGAAGCAGCGGATATGACGGTTGAAGAAGCAGCGGGGATGACGGCTGAAGGGTGGGGTAAACGCTTGAGCTGACCTGCGGGCGATTCGAACAGCAGCGAGCGGAGCGAGCAATCCTTAGAAACGCCCGTCTGGTGCCGCGTTCGTTAGCCCGCAGGCGCGATGAAACTGGCCGGCCCGGCTACTCGGTGGCAAGAATACTTTCTACGGAGATATCCTCATCCACATCGTCCCAGTGGAGCCCGATGCCCCCGCCGATCAGCCGCCAATGCTGGCGCTGCTCTGTCGTCGCGTCCCGCAGACGCGGGAACCATTCAAGGGGCACCGCCACCTCGCGCCCGTCCGCCAAGCGGACGCGCAGGGTGTCCTCCCCACACCAGGCTTCAACGGCCAGCGGTTCAGGTTGGGCCCGATGGGCCTTGGCTGCGGAGGTGCTCATTCCACTTCTCCTCGAATAACGCTCGGTGCCCTTCAACGAGACGCCGAACTCGCACTGAGTTCATTGCTGCGGAAGCCGCGCGCGTCCGCGAGCAAAACCGGTGACAACCAGAACTTCGCGTAGCGTTCCGCTTGCTCTACATGGATGTGGGGCGGTTCGCGATTCTCGCGACTCCAAAAGTAGAAACGGTAACCGCCAACGCGGAGACCGGTGGGCACTGTGAGGAATCTATGACAGGGCTCGCCGCACAGCACAGCGGGCGTGGCATTGCCGAGCAACGCAACGATTCGCCGCCGCCGGTCAGTCGTTGATCTCGTCGACAGCCTCGTCCGCCCAAGCGCTCGCGATGGCCACGGTGTCAGCCGAGTACCTCTCGAACGAGCGCGCTGCTCACGGGCACCGTCCAGCCGCTGTCGCCGCCTGCCATCGTCCCGATACGCGCGGGAAGCGCGAGCTCGATCCCGCCCCCGCGCGCCTTCTTGTCCGCGCGCATGGCGCGCTCGATGGTTTCGGCTTCGATGCCTGCTGGCCGCGCGGTTGGAAGTCCGGCGCGCTCCAGCGCGGCGCGAATACGGTCCGCCGTGCCTGGTTCCGTCACACCCATGCTCTCCCCCAGCGTGGCCTCGAGTATCATCCCGATGGCCACTGCTTCGCCGTGGAGCATCTCGTAACCGCTCGACGTCTCGAGCGCATGACCGATCGTGTGCCCGAAGTTGAGGACCTTGCGGATCCCGCTCTCGTGTTCGTCGCGCCGCACGATGTCTGCCTTGATCTCGATGCTGCGGGTAATGAGCGCCTCGACTGCATCGGTGCTGGCGTTCGGCCCGCTCAGGAGGATCGCAGCGTCACGCGCGGTCTCCTCGAAGTAACTCTCGTCCGCGATCACGCCGTGCTTGATCGCCTCGGCCAGCCCTGAGCAAAGCTGTTCCACCGGAAGCGTCGCGAGCGTCGCCGTGTCGGCGAACACCGCGGCCGGCCGGTGAAATGCGCCCACGAGATTCTTGCCCGCGGGCGTGTCGACTCCCGTCTTCCCCCCCACGGACGCGTCGATCATGGCGAGCAGCGTCGTCGGAAGCTGGATGCACGGGATGCCGCGCATGAACGTCGCCGCTACGAATCCGGCGATGTCGCCCACGACGCCGCCGCCGAGCGCGACGATCGTCGAATCGCGGCCAAAGCCCATGTCGAGCAGACGGTCGGTGAGATCGGCCCACGTCGCGCGTGTCTTGTGCCGTTCGCCCGCGGGGATTGTCAGCAACTTCGTGCCATGCTGCGTCCCACGGCCGTCGTCGAGCCGCGCGCGCACGCTGTCGCCGTACAGTCTCCCCACGTTCTCGTCGGTGATCACGGCGTATCGGTGCGCCGGGCCGCTCGTCGCGCGCACTACGTCACGCAGTCGTTCGAGCGCGCCGCTGGCGACAGTGACCCGATATCCCGGGAGTTCGATCTCCCGCACGGTGCGCGGCCGAGCTACCAGGTGACTTCGCCCGCGCCGGCCCGGACATTGGCCACGCGTGCGAGCACGAAGAGCATGTCCGAGAGCCGATTGAGGTAGGCGATGATGATCGCCGGCACCTCCTCGCTTCGACGGAGGCGGATGACGCTGCGCTCTGCGCGGCGGCAGACCGTACGCGCAACGTGCAGGGCGGCGGATTTCGGAGTTCCGCCCGGGAGGATGAACGCCTTGAGCGGCTCGAGTTCCCGCTCGCAGTCGTCGATGGCGCGCTCAAGCTGCCGCACGCGGTCGTCGTCGATGCGCGCCTTCTCGAGCTGCTCGCGCATCTTCTCCCTGTCAGGCGTGGCGAGCAGCGCGCCCAGCCCGAACAGGTCGCGCTGCACAGGCACCAGGACTTCGTCGATCCGCGGCATCATCTCGATGGACCGCACGAGTCCGATGTGCGCGTTCAGCTCATCGACATCGCCGTAGGCGGCGACGCGGAGCTCGTCCTTGCTCACGCGTCCGCCGCCGAAGAGTCCGGTGTCTCCCCCGTCGCCCGTCTTCGTGTAGATCTTCGGCGCCATCGTGTGAATGTAAGCGCGCCGGCGTTCGGCCGTAACGACTGTGATGGTTCC
>JBOHTO010000089.1:0-7053 GCA_050733695.1 Gemmatimonadaceae bacterium
GACCTGGGCGGATTGGTCGCGAAGTGCGCAAATCGTGCGCCCACGGTCCGCCCGAAGGCCGACCGGGAGGGCCGTTAGGCCGACGAAGCCGTGACGCGGCTCACCACAACGCGACAGGGGAGATGAAAAAAACCCCGCGGTTTTAGCCGCGGGGATGGGCGGTACAAGACTCGAACTTGTGACCTCCACGATGTCAACGTGGCGCTCTAACCAACTGAGCTAACCGCCCTGGTGAGCCAACCGTCTGATGCGTTTCGGACACTCGTGGTCGGCGACCCGCCGGCTCCGACATGCCGGCGCCCGCCAAGTGCCGACTCGCTTCGGCGGCAAGAGCGGGAAACGGGACTCGAACCCGCGACCCCAACCTTGGCAAGGTTGTGCTCTACCAACTGAGCTATTCCCGCGACAGGCTCCACTTCGACCAGCTCTGGCCGGCCGGGCAAGTGGAGGCGAGGGGAATCGAACCCCTGACCTCGTGAATGCCATTCACGCGCTCTCCCAACTGAGCTACGCCCCCTCGGTCCACCCTCCCCCCCCCCCGCCGCGGAGCCAGGGCCGTCAGGAACCGCACAGTATAGCCGGGGGTAAAATCGAAGTCAAGAAATCGGGACTGGCGAAAAGCGCGCAGGCCGGTATCTTGCAGCGCTTCGCTGCGAAAATCCCGACAATACACGGCTCTTTCAACGCCCAGTACCGCCAGAGGCATTACCTAAATGACAGACGTCAAGCGCCGCCGCCGCACAGCACCGGCAGGCATCGCGCCCAACGAGCCCGACCGTGACATCCTCGACCAGTATCTGTACGAGGTGAGCACCTATCCTCTCCTCAAGGGAGCAGAGGAGATCGACCTCGCTCGCCTCATTCGGAAGGGAGATCCGGACGCGCTCCAGGAGCTGGTGAAGCGCAACCTCCGCTTCGTCATCTCCGTGGCGAAGAAATACCAGAACCGCGGGCTGCCGCTCATCGACCTCATCGGTGAGGGGAACGTCGGCCTGCTGACCGCCGCGCGCAAGTTCGATCCGGATCAGGGCGTGAAGTTCATCTCTTACGCTGTCTGGTGGATTCGCCAGGCGATTCTCTCGGCGCTCGCGCGGCAGGGTCGCACGGTGCGTGTGCCGCTCAACCGGACAGCGGACCTGTCGCGCATCATCAAGGCGTCCGAGATCCTGCGCCAGAAGCTCAACCGCGAACCCTCGCCGGAAGAGCTGTCGCAGCTCACGGGACTCTCCGTGGAGGTCGTCGGCTCGCTCGCCGCACTCAACACCAGCGACGTGCGGCTCGATGCGCCGATGGATCCCGAGGGAGACCGGTCGCTGATCGAGCGCTTCGTGGCTGACGAAATGCCCGACACGGAGGAGGAAGCCATGAACCGGTTCCTCACCGATGAGATCGAGGAGGCGCTGAGCACGCTGCCGCCACGCGATGCCAAGGTTCTCCGGCTCTACTTCGGGCTGGAGGGCGGGCGGGAGCACACGCTCGAGGAAATCGGTTCGATGCTCGGCGTAACGCGCGAGCGGGTTCGCCAGCTCCGCGATCGCGCGCTCAAGCGGCTGCGTGAGGGCAACGTCGGCCGCGCACTCGGAAGCTTCGCAGCCTGATTGCATGAAAGTGGTGCACCTGGTCGAGCCGCCTCCAGTCCGCGGCCGGCCCGGTGGACCTCGCTGCCATCGGGGCTTCCTTCTCCCAACGCTCCCCCGGCCGGGACGGGCATGATTCGCCTCGTCGGCGTCCACAAATCCTTTGGTGAGAAACGGGTTCTGGACGGATTCACCCTCGACGTCGTCGAGGGTGAGACCATGGTCATCGTCGGCTATTCCGGCACCGGAAAGTCGGTTGCAATCAAGCACATCGTCGGCCTCCTCGAGCCCGACGCCGGAGCGGTATGGGTGGACGACATGCAGGTCGACAGGTTGCCCCGTCGCGACCTCTATGCGCTCAGAGCCCGGATAGGCTATGTGTTCCAGTTCGCCGCCCTGTTCGACTCCCTCACCATTGGCGAGAACGTCGCGATGGGGTTGCGCAGACAGGGCACGCTCGACGATGACAAGCTGGCGGCCCGTGTGCACGAGGCGCTTGATCTAGTGGACCTTCCCGATGTAGCCGACCGCTTCCCGCCGGAGCTGTCCGGCGGAATGCGCAAGCGCGTGGGGATAGCGCGGGCCATTGCCCTCCGTCCGAAGTACATTCTCTACGATGAACCGACCACTGGCCTGGATCCGGTCACAAGCGCCGTCATCGACCAGCTCATGCTGAGGATGCAGCGCCAGCTCGGCGTCACGAGCATCGTCATCACTCACGACATGCGCAGCGCCTATACCATCGGCACGCGCATCGCAATGCTCCATGACGGACGCGTCCGGCGCGTGGGCACGGTGGACGAGATCCGCCAGACGAGGGATCCCGTGGTGCGCCAATTCATTGAGGGACGCCCAACGCTGGACGATGGTGAACGCTCGGCGCCTGTTCGTTGATGCCTGCCCGGAGTCGCGCAGTACAGGAAACCTCAGCCGGCGGCGTGGTCTATCGCGTCATGCAGCCGGGTCCGCTTTTTCTCCTCATCCGCGACAGTTACGGACACTGGGGCTTTCCCAAGGGACACGTCGAGTCGGGCGAGCGCGTGGAAGCGGCCGCGATACGCGAGGTCCGCGAAGAGACGGGAATCCCGACGCTCGAGATACGCGGCAGCATCGACACCATCGACTGGTATTTTCGCTTTCGGGGACGTCTCATCCACAAGACCTGTCACTACTTCCTCATGGCGACCGAGCGGGAGGAAACCGCGCCGCAGGGCGCGGAGGGGATCACCGCCTGCCGCTGGGCAGCCTTCGAAGAGGCCAGCGCGGCGATTTCCTATGCGAACGCACGGCGGGTGCTCGAGCGTGCCAATGAAATGATCGGCGCCCCGTCACTGCGCGTGTGAGCGATGACGGAGGCGACGGGCAGAAGGCCGAGGAAACGGCGGAGCGACAGCAGTACGTGGGAGCCGCCGGCCGTCGTCGTTTACGCCCCGCGCGGGAAGGCGCGTGCGTCGGTCAGGAGAATGCTCGCACGACGGCGTGGCCGCACTGTGTTCGCACGTTCCGCCGACGTGGTTTCGTCCGCCTTCCGATCTCACCTCGTGGATGCGGTGTTTGTCGAGATCGGTTCATCGACTGAGGACTGCCGGCGTGTCGCCGCGATGGCTCGGGACTTTCCGAGCGCGCCATTCTTCGGCCTCTTTCCCCTGCGAGCCTCGGAGGGTGCAGCACTCGGCCAGGCTGCCGAGCTCGGTTTCGCGGATGTACTCATCGAGGGCGTGGATGACGGCGTGGCGGAATCGATCGCGTCGCCCCACTTTTTCTCTGCCCGCTTCACCAGTGCGTTCCAGGATCCCCCCGCTGCGCTTGGCCTCACCGGACCGTTCCAGCTTGCAGCGTGGCGGCTCACGGTGGCGGCTACTGGCAGGCCGGTGCGTACGTCCGCGCTCGCCGATGCCATCGGCATAACCCGGGAGCATCTGAGCCGCAGCTTTGCCTGGGCGGGACCGGACGTTCCGAACCTCAAGCGTGTGATCGATCTGGTGCGCCTGCTGGCGGCCGCCGAACTGGCCAAGAACCCGGGGAGCGAGATCCGCGATGTTGTGGCCGCGTTGGGCTACGCGTCCTCGTCGCATCTTTCGAACAGCTCGAAGCGTCTGGTCGGGACGCGCCCGCTCTCGCTCACGCGGCTGCGTTCGGTCGACATCATAGAGCGATTCGCGAAGGGTCGCTTTCGCACTCACCCCTGAGGCAAAGGCACTGGATTTGGCGCCGATCGGGTGATTCCCGGTGACTGGCCCCCAATCGCCCGTCCGTCGCCCGCCGCATCGGCCGCCCATCGGCGGCCAGGGCGAGCGCAGCTCTGGCGGTCGGGTGGTTCTTGCGGTCGGGTGGTTCTTGCGGTCGCCGGTGTATCCTGCCTCAGTTGAAACGTGACCCTTTACGGCTCCACATCATGGAGCAGAGAGTGTGGTGAGCTGCGATCAAATCAGGCAGGCGCTGGACCAGGTGCGCCCGAAGAAGTCGGCGGAGCGAGGCAGCGTTGCTGCGGGTGCTTCGGGACTTGGACTGGAACACCGAACTGGTCAGGCAACAGCTCGGTATCAGTCATTCGGCGCCGGCCGCTGTTGCTCCGCCGCGGCCATCGTACTCGCCTCGTTGGTGCTTGCACCCGCCCTGCTCACTCACTCGTCGGCCGCTGCTCAGGAGTGTGCTCCCGACGTGATCCTGTGCGACGACGGCGGGAGCGAACCGCCGCCCGGCTGCATTCGGTACACAGATAGGATGCCGGGAAGCTGCGAAGTGCTTGAACCGGGCGGGGGAACACCCTTGGGCAGCGTCCAGGGAACCTGAGGTTGGGTGGCTCGCAGATGAGGGTGTAGATTATCGCGACCTTGCACCAGTGAACTGATGTCAAACAGGAAGGAGCCGCAATGGGACGGATCGCTATCGCCATGACGTTGAGCATTGCAACCGCCGCATGCAGCGGACGGGCGAATGAGAATGGGCAGGTCGCATCTGGCGACAGTTCCTTCGCAGAGCTCCAGACGCGCGGCGCGTCGGTGATGGGCGTCGATCAGTATGCGTCACAGCATGTCTTCGAGACCTTGCCCGACGGCGGGCGAATTGTGCTCGAGATGCGCGCTGATGGCGACACGGCAGCGGTCGCAGAGATCCGCACTCACATGCGCGCCATCGTGACCGACTTCCGGAATGGCGACTTCGCGAAGCCGTTCCAGGTACATGCGGAGAACGTTCCAGGAACGCGCACGATGGCCGATCGAAGCGAGCAGATCCAGTACCACGCGACCAATCGCCCCCGCGGCGCCGAGGTGCGAATCGTCACGAGTGACCTCACTGCGCTCGCAGCGATCCACGAGTTTCTCGCGTTTCAGCGCGACGATCATCGCGCCGCCGGACACGATGGACACTGAGCTCGCTTCGGGCGAGCCGGCAAGCTATCTGCAGGCGACGCACGCGCACGACCGCTCCCATGCCATCCGAAGGCACTCCCAACCTGATTGAGCGCCGCGCCGAGTACTGGCGCCGCAACATTCGCTACGTCGTTGTCCTTCTCGCGATCTGGTTCATCGTCTCGTACGGCTTCGGCATCCTCCTCGCCGAACCATTGAACAAGTTCACGATTCCTGGAACAGGCTTCCCACTCGGCTTCTGGTTCGCTCAGCAGGGATCGATCTATGTCTTCGTCATCCTGATCTTCGTCTATGTCTGGCTCATGAACCGGCTCGACCGGGAGTTCGACGTGGATGAACGCGGAAGCGGCGCCGCATGAACGTCCAGAGCTGGACATTCCTCCTCGTCGGCCTCTCGTTCGCTCTCTACATCGGCATCGCCATCTGGTCGCGTGCGGCCAGCACAAAGGATTTTTACATCGCCGGAGCCGGTGTGTCGCCGCTCGCCAACGGTATGGCGACCGCGGCCGACTGGATGAGCGCGGCGTCCTTCATCTCCATGGCGGGGCTCATCTCCTTCATGGGATACGATGGCTCCGTCTATCTCATGGGATGGACCGGCGGCTATGTGCTGCTCGCCCTGCTCCTGGCGCCGTATCTCCGGAAGTTCGGCGCGTACACCGTTCCCGATTTCGTGGGCGACCGGTACTACTCGCAGGCTGCGCGCATCGTCGCGGTCGTGTGTGCGATCTTCATTTCGTTCACCTACGTCGCGGGGCAGATGCGCGGCGTTGGCATCGTGTTCAGCCGCTTCCTCGAGGTCGACGTCAACGTCGGCGTCTACATCGGGATGGCAATCGTCTTCTTCTACGCAGTACTCGGCGGGATGAAGGGGATTACGTACACGCAGGTCGCGCAGTACTGCGTGCTGATCTTCGCGTATCTGGTGCCGGCGATCTTCCTCTCACTCATGATCACCGGCAACCCGATACCGCAGCTCGGCTTCGGCGGAGTGGACCAAGCCTCAGGGACGCCGCTCCTGGAACGACTGAATGGACTGCACCGCGAGCTCGGCTTCGCCGCGTACACTGACGGGTCGAAGTCGATGCTCGACGTCTTCTTCATCACGGCAGCGCTGATGGTCGGGACTGCGGGACTGCCGCACATCATCATCCGGTTCTACACAGTACCGCGCGTTCGCGACGCACGCGTATCCGTGGGCTGGGCACTCGTGTTCATCGCGCTGCTGTACACGACCGCGCCCGCCGTCGCCGTCTTCGCGCGGTCGAACCTGATCACGAGCGTATCGGAAACTCCGTACGCAGGGGTGCCTACCTGGTTCAGCCAATGGGAAGCGACGGGTCTGCTCAGCTTCAATGACGTGAATGGAGACGGCCGCATCCAGCTCGCGGGACCCGCGTCGACGGTGACGAACGAGCTCGTTGTCGACAATGACATCATGGTCCTGGCGAATCCGGAGATCGCGGGCCTGCCGGATTGGGTCGTGGGTCTCGTGGCGGCAGGCGGACTCGCGGCAGCTCTGTCGACAGCGGCCGGCCTGCTCCTCGTCATTTCCTCCGCGGTGAGCCACGATCTGCTCAAGCGGGCGTTCAGGCAGACGATCACCGAACGACAGGAGCTCGCAGCGGCGCGCATCGCCGCGGGTGCCGCGGTGCTCGTGGCAGGCTACCTCGGCGTGAATCCGCCGGGCTTTGTGGCGCAGGTGGTGGCGTTCGCATTCGGGCTGGCTGCGTCGTCGTTCTTCCCCGCGATAATTCTGGGAATCTTCTGGAAGCGGACGACGCGCGAGGGCGCAATCGCCGGTATGATCACGGGGCTGACGTTCACGGCGGCGTACATCGTCTATTTCAAACTGCTACACCCGGAGCTCAACACATCCGACCGCTGGTGGTTCGGCATCAGTCCGGAGGGAATCGGAACGGTCGGGATGCTGATCAACTTCGCGGTGACCGTGGCGGTGTCGCGCTTCACACCTGCGCCGCCGGCGCACGTGCAGAGACTCGTGGATATGGTCCGTGTGCCATGCGACATCGCTGGTGCAGGGGTGCCCGGCACTTCATCGGCTCAGTCGGGATAGCGGCGAGGGGTCAGGTCTTGTTTTG
>JBOHTO010000090.1:0-2408 GCA_050733695.1 Gemmatimonadaceae bacterium
GACGGTTGCGCGACACTTCGAAGGGCGGGAGGTACATCGCCTGCTGGTAGTCAGCGGATACGCCGTCATACCGTCATACCACGCGGCCGGCGGGAACGCCTGGCTCGGCTTCACCTGCCATTGACTAGTCTGACCAGATGGCGTAAGTATGAGTCATGCGCGACACCTATTCGCTGTATGAGGCCAAGGCCAAGTTGTCCGCGATCATCCGCCGGGTGCGCGAAGGCCATCGAGTGGTGGTCACGCTGCATGGGGAGCCAGTCGCGGAGATCCGGCCGGTCGAGTCCACGTCGGGCGGCCTGCAGCAGCGCGTGGCGCAGTTCGCAGATCGCGGCATCCTGGTCCGGCCCACCGGCACGCCAGCCGGTCCTCACCAGGTCGTCCGGCGACCCGGGGCGCTCAAGCGGTTTCTGGCCGATCGCGAGGGATGAAGGTCGCCTGTCTGGACACGTCGTGTCTGGTCGCGATCGCCTTCGCTGAACGTGGCGCGACAGCCCTCTCCAGACGTCTGGCCGCGTTTGACGAGCTGGTCGCCTCGAACCTGCTCGAAGCCGAACTGCGCGCGGCGTTCGTGCGTGAAGGCGTCGAGTGGGACAGCGCGGTGCTGGCGGCGCTCTCGTGGATCATACCCGACCGCCCTCTCCATGCGGAGATCGCCCGTGTCCTCGAGGCGGGCTATGTGCGCGGGGCCGACTGCTGGCATCTGGCCACGGCGCTTTACCTGGCGGAGGATCCGGCCACGGTCAGCTTCCTTACGCTCGATGAGCGGCAGGAAGAGGTAGCGCACGCGCTCGGGTTTGGAACGTAGCGGATCGGCGCACCCGAGACCTGTTCATCGATGGTGACGCGTACGACGTCGAGGTCTGCGACTACTATTAGGCTCAGAGGCACTTATGGCCATTCCCAACACCCGTGAGGCGACTCGGCGCCCAACGCATCCCGGCGAGATGCTTCGGGAGGACTTTCTGCCGAACTACGGCCTGACTGTCGCCGGCCTTGCAGAGGCAGCGGGCGTGTCTCGCCAGTTCCGTCAATGAGCTTCTCCGCGGCCGGGACGCAGCGATCCGGCGGACTGGTTCCTGGTTCAGCGATGATCGAAGAGCCAGCCGAGATCACGGTCGGCGCCCGGCCCCTTCCCCCTGTTGCCATCACCTCTGCTTTTCCCGAATCACGCGCAGCGGATCGATGTCGGAATCATCACCGCGCTCGGCCCCCGCATCGGCGTGCAGAGTGACGACATCGAGGGCACCCGCAGCATCGACCTCGAGCCGGTAGCAGGCGAGCCTGGCGTCTCCGGCGAACTCGTGCCTCCTGCTCACCAGATCCCGAACATCCGACTCCTGCTGGCGTCGCACTTGCAGCCGCGTTGCCCACGCTTGCTTTCGTTTGTAATCGGCGCATACCGCTTCGCTCGGGCCATGCTCGGCGGCCCCGTGCCAGAGCAGGATCAGGTGCTCGATGTCATGCGCGGCGACGAGGAACCGGCACTCGGCTCGCAACTGCTGCGCGCGAATGAATTCGCGGCCCGACGCCGCCAGCGCGCCGCCGCCACCGGGAGCATATAGTCGATCGTACTGGCGAACGCCAAGCGCTCGTGCAAGGAAGCTGTCCGTCGCTTCCTGCAACCGGCCGTCGGAGCACGCAACGACCAGCACGTGTGGTCTCGCACTCTCCCATTTCAATCCAAGGTGCTGAATCTCCAACTCAGTCGCGCCCGGTCAGTTCGTCACCTCGCCCGACCTGTGGCCGGGCAGCGATCGCATTATGTTGATCCATCGTCGTCGGAAGGGGCACGCCGGCCCGTCGGCCCGTTGACGAGGGCCACCTTGCCGTGCCGGATGCAACGGCATCATCGCTTTGACACGGAGGAATCATGCTGCTGATCAGGGAAGTCATGTACTGCAAGCCTGGCAAGGTTCGGCCCATGGTGGAGAAGTCATTGGCCATGGCCAAACTCAGCGCGAAGCACGGGCAGGGCAGGATGCGCATCATGACGGATTTCTGCGCCGAGCGGTACTGGACCATTGTCACGGAATACGAAGTGCCGAGCATGCAGGCTTTCGAGGAGATGATGCAGGGGCAGGGGATGACACCGGAGGTCGCGAAGGAGTTCGACGCAGTCATGCAAGGGTACCATGATCTCGTCGACCACGGCAGGCGCGAGATCTACAAGATCGAAGGTTAGCCCCGGACAGACCTCGTGCTGATCGCTATCGCCGGGTCCAGAGCAACTGAAACTCCAGTTCTTCACCAGACCTGGAGCGTTCGTGCTCGACATTGAACGTGACATCGGCGGGGATGCGAAGCCGCTCCGAAGCTATCTGGATCGTGAACGGCCTGGCACTCTCGATCGAGTGCGCGAGTCGGCGCAGCTTGGCGGCGAACTGCGCACGGGAGTACGTTCTCGT
>JBOHTO010000091.1:0-12343 GCA_050733695.1 Gemmatimonadaceae bacterium
TGTCGTCGGGGATCTCCGGCTCCAGACCGGCGAGGCGGAGACCGCGGAAGTACAGCGAGCGGAACCAGTCGCCGAGCTCGGCGCGCGCGGCCGGTTCTGTGGTTTCGGCGACGCGGGCGATGGGGAGTCGCTCCATGTACTGGGCACGGAGCTCGAGATAGCGATCGTCGTGCGACGGACCCTCCAGCTTCGCGCCTACATGCATCAGCACGAAGAAGACCAAGCGTGAGTTGAGCAGGGCGAGAAGATACCAGTCGTCTCCGGGAATGAGGAAGCACTTGTTGTTCGGGTACAGCGGTCCTGGATGGAACGCGAAGCGGGCTTCCTTGGTGATTTCCGGGTACAGGATCTTTCGGCCCTCGAAAAATTCGGCGTATGCCATCTGCGGCTGCTGCAGTTCGTACCATTCGTGCGAGCCGATGGTCGCCCTCGCGGCGAGATCACGCCTGAACTGTTCGAGATAGTTGAGAATCGCGGGAAATCGCGAGCTATCGACGCCGCGCGGCAAGTATAGCAGCCAACCGTCATCATTCTCGACATGGTATCGGCGAACGCTGTCGCCGACTACCAGCGGCTTGATCACCTCCTGGCTGCGTGCGTCCTCGGCGATGAGCCGCTCCCGGGTAGCCGAATCAATGAAGAATGCCTCGTTCAGGCCGGTGACGATACCTCTCCCAAGGTCGCCGACATAGTCTCCGAGCGGCTGGCCCGCGGCCGTGAGCTTGTCCAGAATCGCCGCCACTCCGGCGGGAACGAGCACCCACTCGTCTCGCAGCAGCACATCATCGCCGAGGTACGTCGCCGACCCGGCCGCGATCGCTGCGAACCGTTCCGGTTCGAGCACGCCCACATCCGCGAACATGGGCCGAATAGCCGTCGATTCCCCGCGACGCGCAAGAAGGATCATCGCCCGAACGGTCGCCTCCGGAAAGATCGGCAGCCCGCCCAGGTCCACAATCTCCCGCACACTGGTGTCGCGCGCGAGGAACCGGCGCAGCGGCTTGCCATAGTTCGCCCGCAGGAACTTGTTCGACAGGATGACGCCGTACTCGCCGCCGTCCCGCAGCAGCTCCAGCGACCGCTCGACGAAATACACATAGAGATCGCTGCGCGTCTCGTACGTCTCATAATAGCCGCGGAGGAAGTCCTTGATCGCGCTGAACTCCTCCATGCGCACGTACGGGGGGTTACCTACCACGGCGTCGAATCCCGGATTCGCCAGCGCGCTTCCGTCCACATCGAAGAACGCTTCCGCAAACTCGACATCCCAGTGAAAGAACCTCTCCGTTCGCGACAGGTCTGACGCCCGGGCAAACCACGGTTCGTCGAGCAGCCGCTGCCACTCGGCGTCCGGTGAGCGGAGCTGCGCGAGTGCGCGATCATACCGGTCGCCGTTGACCTCGGACGGCATGGGTTCCGCCACCATGCCACGCCGCGCTCTGGTGCGCCGTGCGCCCGCGGGACCCGGCCGGGTGCGGCCCTCGGGAAACCATGCGGCCATCCACAGGTCGCCCACATCGCGCAGCCGCTGCAGGGTGTCGTGCGCGTGCCGATACAACTGATCCTTTGCCTGAACCTGCTCTGCGCGATCGGAGAGAAATTGCCTGATGGCATCCAGGTCCGCCAACGCCTTGATGAGACGTGCGTGGAAGGCGGAGCTGAACGCCCCGTACTGGCCCGCCGCTTCCAGGTCGTTCTCCCGGCCCCGTCTCCCCGGCAGGCGAGCCAGATCGTCGGCCCGGGAGCCGAGGAGCGAGTCACCGCACTTGAGATGGTGATCGAGAAAGTTCAGCGCCTTGCCATGCTGCACTGTCGCCAACCAGAGGGCGAGCTTCGCAAGCTCCACCGCGCGCGGGTTCCGGTCGACTCCGAAGATGCACCGCTCCACCACCAGCCGGCGCAGGTGGTCCGGGCTCAACGTTCCCATCTCGGCCAACTGCAGTTGCGAGCTCTCCTCGGCCGCGTGCACAGCCGAGCGCGCAAGAAACGCCGTAGCCGCAACGAGGAAGTGCCCGCTCCCCATTGCCGGGTCGAGGATCCGGAGGGCGAGGATCTCCTCGACGGTCTTCCCCTCGACCAGCGGGCCGAGCGTGCGCTCGACGATGTACTGCACGATGTAATCCGGGGTGTAGTACGATCCGGTGGTCCGGCGCTCTCCGCGATCGGTCGCCAGATAGAGCTCGCCGGCCGACACGGGATCGCGCACGACCTGCGCCTGTTCGCGGATCGCCGGGAGATCCTCGCCGGCGACGCGCACCACGTACTCGAGCAGCCCCTCGTAGATGGAGCCGAGGTGTCGCACGTCGAGCGGTGAATAGTCGACATAGTGCAGACGGTCATCCTCGGGATCCTCGACGCGAGAGAGCAGGTCGAGCGCCTCGGCCAGAAACGGATCGGCGGCGTAGTGCTCGTCGAGCCAGGGATGCTTTGCCGGGTCGAACAGCCCTCCGTTGTATACCGGTACTCCGGCGAGGCGCCACTCGGCCGCGCCGTCGATGATCCGGAACAGGTCACGCAGATCGTTCCAGAGGTCGCGCCCGCGCGGGAAGAACGGGCGGTCCTCGTCGTGCATGCGGGCAACCCGCTCGCGCAACTCCAGCAGACTCTTGCCGCGGTACGCGGGACTCGTGCGGATGGGAAGCAGATCGCGCGCCTCGCCGTACAGAACGAACATGAGGCGGAAGAGCAGCGTGAGTGCGTTGTCCAGCAGTTCGCGACCGCGCTGTGGATCGGCGGCTAGTGTGCTCGAATCGACGGCGCCGGCCGCAACGAACCCGCGCACCAGCGCCGTGACGGCGCGGTAAGCGCGCGGCTTGAGGGCATCCTCCACCGCGCGCGCATAGCGAGTGGACGAATCGCGCGCGAGGTCGAGCCATCGCTTGCCGCCGGGTTCCTCGCGGAACGCCTCCGGCCGGAAGAAGAGATGGAAATACCGGAACGCCTCTTCTGCCGGTATGGTCGCGCTGGCCTCGCCGAGCGCCAACGGATCATCGCCCAGAAGCGCTGGCAGGTCGATGCCGAAGTAAACCGAGTCGGCGAAGTCTGCATCGCGGAAATACAGCCGCCACTCCCGGCCGTTCGTAAGGATTCCCCATCGCTGTTCGGTGCGGACGAGGTAGTTGATGATCTGCGCCGACGGGATCCGCTCGTCGCCATCTCGCCTGGCGGCGCGGCCGTCGAGGTCGCGCTCCCAGCGCTTCGCTTCCAGCACACCGGTCGCGCGGTTGAAGAGCTGAGCGCGGTCTCCCAGCGCAGCGGCTGCATCGGCGTCGGTCTGCGCGAGGAACAATGCGTAGTCGGGGACGTGCCTCGACCCCTGCCGCTGGTTGGCGGGCTGTACCTCGAAGCCCCAGCCGAGCGCGCGAAGAACGGGGCGGATCCAGCGTGTCTCCGTCTGGGCTTCGTTGGCGCGCTCGAGGGCTGCCTCCTGTTTGCGAAGACGCGTTCGCAGTTCTTCACGAACGGCATTGGCGCTTTCGGATGACTCACTCCACAGTGCGTCGCGGCGTAGCCGGTCGTCCAGGAACCAGTTCGAAAAGAGCTGGCGGTTGTTGTGCGCGCGGGCCGCGGCGATGGTCACCTCAGAGCGGAATGTTCCCATGCTTCTTCGGCGGGTTCCGGTCCCGCTTGGCGCGCAGCGTATCCAGCGCCTCGATGAGGCGAGGGCGCGTCTCGCGCGGATCGATGATGTCGTCCAGGTAACCGCGACCGGCGGCGATGTACGGGTGGGCGAACTTGCGGCGGTACTCGTCGACTTTTGCGTCGGTGGCCGCGGCGGGATCGTCGCTCTCCGCGATCTCCTTTCTGAACAGCACCTCCACCGCGCCCTTGGGCCCCATGACTGCGATCTCGGCGGTGGGCCACGCGACATTGTAGTCGCCGCGGATGTGCCTGGAGCTCATCACGTCGTACGCACCGCCGTACGCCTTGCGCGTGATCACCGTGAGCTTGGGAACAGTCGCTTCGCAGTAGGCGTAGAGCAGCTTCGCGCCATGGCGGATGATTCCACCGTGCTCCTGCCCGATTCCCGGAAGGAATCCGGGCACATCCTCGAGCGTGACCAGCGGGATGTTGAAGGCATCGCAGAATCGGATGAACCGCGCGGCCTTGACGGATGCGCCGATGTCGAGCACGCCGGCGAGCACGGCCGGCTGGTTGGCGACGATTCCCACGCTCGTGCCGCCCATGTGCGCAAAGCCCACGATGATGTTGGCCGCGAAGTCGCGCTGCACCTCGTAGAACTCGCCGTCATCGACCAGCCGCCTGATGACCTCGTGCATGTCGTACGGCTTGTTCGGATTGTCGGGCACGATGTCAAGCAGCGCTTCGTCGCAGCGGTCGCGCGGATCGGTGCCCGCGGCACGCGGTGGCGAGTCCAGGTTGTTGGACGGGATGAAGCGGAACAGTTCGCGGATGGCCTGCAGTGACTCGATCTCGGAGTCGTGAGCGAAGTGCGCGACGCCGGAGGTACCCGCGTGCGTGTCCGCGCCACCGAGCTGCTCCATCGTCACATCCTCGTGCGTAACCGTCTTCACGACGTTGGGTCCGGTGACGAACATGTAGGATGACCCGCGCACCATGTAGGTGAAGTCGGTCATGGCAGGCGAATAGACAGCGCCGCCCGCGCATGGCCCCAGTATCGCCGAGATCTGCGGCACGACGCCCGAGGCGAGCGTGTTGCGCAGAAATATCTCCGCGTAGCCGCCGAGCGAGACGACGCCTTCCTGGATGCGCGCGCCGCCCGAGTCGTTGAGTCCGATTATCGGCGCGCCGTTGCGGATGGCCAGGTCCATGACCTTGCAGATCTTCTCGGCAAAGGACTCGGAGAGCGAGCCGCCGAATACGGTGAAGTCCTGCGAGAAGACGTATACGATGCGTCCGTCGATGCGGCCGTGGCCCGTGACGACGCCGTCGCCGTAGATGCGCTGTTTCTGCAGGCCGAAGTCGTGCGAGCGGTGCACGACGAAGCGGTCGAGCTCGACGAAGCTGCCTTCGTCGAGGAGGATATCGAGGCGCTCGCGCGCCGAGAGCTTGCCCTTCTCGTGTTGCGCCCGGAGCCGCGCCTCGCCGCCGCCGAGCTCCGACTCGGCCCGGCGACGCTCGAGCAGTTCGAGCTTCTCCCGCATTGTCATGCGCGGATGCTGCGGCGGCGTCCGTTCGCGCCCGGTCTACCGCTCCGGATCATCCTCGCGATCGGGGCGAGCCGGTGCTTCCGTGTCGTCATCGCCCGCCGCTGCCTCGCGGGTGCCCTCGTCCGCGAGCTCGTCCTGCACCAGGTCGTCGCCCGACGCGACCACTGCTCCACCCGCGCCATCGTCGTCCCCGCTCTCCTTCTCGCGCGGAGTCGGATGCTCGGGGCGGGGTGGCTGCTCGGCGGGAATGTTCGTGACGGCCAGCACGATGCGCCGATGGATCGGGTCGACCTCGAGCACGCGCATGTCGAGGATCATCCCGTCGTACACGACTTCCTCGGGATCGGCAACCTCGCGCGCGGGATCGAGCTGGGTCACCGGCACGAACCCCTCGATGTCATTGCCGATGTCGACGACGGTACCCTGGTCCATCAGGCGGACAACGTGGCCCCTGAGGTCCATGCCCACGGGATAGCTCTCGCCGATCTTCAGCCACGGATCCTCTTCGGCCTGCTTGAGACCCAGACTGATGCGCTTGTTCTCGCTGTCGATGTTGAGGATCGCGACGTCGACGGTGTCTCCCTTCTTTACCACTTCCGACGGGTGCTGCACGCGCTTGGTCCAGGACATGTCGGAGATATGGATCAGCCCATCGATCCCCGGCTCGATCTCCACGAACGCGCCGAAGCTGGTGAGGTTGCGAACCTTTCCGGTGATGCGCGTGCCGACGGGGTATCTCAGCGGGAGCGCCATCCACGGATCCTGCTCCGTCTGTTTCATGCCGAGCGAGATCTTCTCCTCGCCCGGATCCACCTTGAGCACCACTGCCTCTATGGCCTCGCCGATCGAGACGAGCTTCGAGGGGTGGCGCACGTTGCGAGTCCAGCTCATCTCGCTGATGTGCACGAGCCCTTCGATCCCCGGTTGCAGCTCGATGAACGCGCCGTAGTTGGTGATGGAAACGACCTTGCCCGCCACGCGCGTGCCCACCGGGAACCTGTCGGCGACATCCTTCCACGGATAGCTCTGGAGCTGCTTGAGGCCGAGCGATATCCGCTCGCGCTCCCAGTCGATGTCCAGCACCTTGACCTCGAGCTCCTGTCCGATCTGCACGAGCTCGGACGGATGCGAGATGCGTCCCCACGACATATCGGTGATATGCAGCAGGCCGTCCACGCCGCCGAGGTCGATGAAGGCGCCGAAGTCGGTGATGTTCTTGACGACGCCCTTGCGCATCTGATCCTTCTGGAGTTCCTTCATCAGTTTTTCGCGCTTGCCGGCGCGCTCGGCCTCGAGGATCACGCGGCGCGAGACGACGATATTGCGGCGGCGCTTGTTGAGCTTGATGATCTTGAACTCGTACTTCTGCCCGAGCAGCTCGTCGATGTTCGGGACGCGGCGGAGCGCGATCTGTGATCCCGGAAGGAATGCGTCGACACCCATGAGATCGACGACGACGCCGCCCTTGATCTTCTTGACCAGCGTACCTTCAACCGGCTCATCACTCTCGTGCGCGACGCGAATGCGCTCCCACACGCGCATGAAGTCGGCCTTCTTCTTCGAGAGGACCACCGAGCCCTCGGCGTCCTCGAGGTGCTCGAGCAGCACCTCCACCTCGTCGCCTGCCTTGAGGTCCGGGAAGTCCTTGAACTCCTCGAGGGCGACTGTCCCTTCCGACTTGAAGCCGATGTCGAGGACGACGAGATTGTCGCGGACCTCGAGCACCCTGCTCGTCACGATCTCACCCTCGTCGATGGAGGCGAGCGTGCCGTTGTACATCTCCATCATCGTTTCGTACTCGTCCGAGGAGTACTCGTCTTCCTCGTAGAGTTCGGGGCGGCGGTTGGCGAGCGGTCGGAGCTGCGACTTCTGCTTGTCGCGCTTCTCGCGCGCCGTCATGGGCGAGTCGGTTGGAGGGGTTTCGAGTTCAGGCATACCTGTGGGCATTCTCCCGGTCCGCGGAACTGACGTAGCTCGCCGCGACGAGTTTGAGGGTTTCGTGATCGCCCGCGCCGTGCGCCCGACCGATGTGTCTGGCCATTTGCGCGGGAACCTTACAAGGTAGACCGGATGTCACTCGCCGTCAATGGCCGAAGTGTCGTCCGGACGCAGAGTTACGGCTCGCGCGAGTGCGATGATCCGCTCGACCTGCTCGGGTTGCGTCAGGTAGGTGGTGTCGATGAGAATGGCGTCCCTCGCAGGCGTGCTCTGCGTGGCATCGCGCGCGTCCCTGTGCACCAGCCGGTCGGTCTCCTCGGCCGTCTCCTCGTGCGTCGGATGCCGGGCAAGCCGCTGAACAAGGCGACGGCGCGCGCGCTCCCAGGGGTCGGCCACCAGATAGATCTTGAGCGCAGCGTCGGGGAAGACGACGGTGCCCATGTCGCGGCCATCCACCACGATCGAGCGACCCGAGGCCGCGGCACGAACCTGCTCGTTCACCCAGGCACGAACCTCGGGCATCTGGGCGACCCGCGACACGTGGCGGGTCGTTTCCTGGCCCCGGAGCTCGCTGTCCGCCTCGCCCCCGTCGATCAGCAGGACGAGACCGGCCGCACCGACATCGAGCGAGATCCTGCGCACTGCATCCAGCACGGCTTCCGGCGTCCAGGTGTCAACGATTCCGCCAGCCCGGAGGCGGGCAGCCGTGGCCGCCCGATAGAGCGCGCCCGAGTCGACGTGAACGTAGCGCAGTTCCTCGGCAACCCAGTGCGCCGTGGACGACTTGCCCGATGCCGCAGGGCCGTCGATCGCTATCACGATGCCGCGTGTGGTCTGCGCCGGCGGTGGACTCCCCTCGCTTCGCTGCACCCACTCAGCCGGTGACACGCGCCAGGTCTTCCCAGAACCGCGGATAGGAAACCGCCACGCATTCCCTGTCATCCACGACGATGTCGCAGTCGCGCGACGCGCCCAGCACGCCGAACGACATCGCGAGTCGGTGATCTCCGTACGTGATCACTCGCCCGCGCAGGGGCGCGCGTGTCCCGATGATGCGAAATCCGTCCGCGAGCTCGTCCGCGTCGACCCCGATCGCGCGGAGGTTCGAGACCACGGCCGCGATTCGATTGCTCTCCTTGAGGCGCAGCTCATGGGCACCGTGCAGCACGGTTTCACCGCGGGCGCGCGCCGCAACGCATGCGAGCAGTGGCAGCTCGTCGATCATCGCCGGTACGTCGGCAGCGCATACCGTGATGCCGTGGAGCAAATCCGCACCGCCCGTGGCACTCGCGAGTACCGTGGCCACCGGTTCACCGCCGCTCCCTCCAGTACGGCGCGCATCGCCCTGGTCCGCGGGCGATTCCCAGTTCACGTTCGCCCCCATCCGGCGGGCTGCTGCCATGAAACCTGTGCGCCCCGGATTGACGCAGACGCCCGGCAGCTCGATCTCGCCCTCATCCGCGAGCATCGCCAGCGCCACGAACGCGGCGGCGGATGATGGGTCGCGCGGCACCGACATGTCGGCCGGCGCCAGTTCACGCACAGGATCCAGGCGCACCGCATGGTTCGCCCCCGTTCCGATCGTCACACCGCGCGCGCCGAGCATGCGCTCGGTATGGTCGCGCGACGGTGCCGGTTCCGTGATCGAAACGGGCACGCCGGCTACCAGGCCGGCAAGGAGAATGGCGCTCTTGATCTGCGCGCTGGCCGCCTCCGTGGTCCACTCGATGGAGCGGAGCGAGCCACCGGCTACTCGCATGGGAAGATGGTCGCCGCCGTTCTCGAGCACGACCCGCGCCCCCATTGCTTCCAGGGGTCGCGCGATGCGTCGCATGGGGCGGCGGCTCAGACTCTCATCGCCCGTGAAGCGCGCGGTGATCGGCAGGCCGGCGACGACTCCAGCCATGAGTCGCGCGGTCGTTCCGCTATTGCCGCACTCGAGCGCGTGCGCAGGAGAACGAAGCACCTTCCAGCCCGCGCCATGGATATCCATCACGCCGGCTAGAGGCGGAACGCTCGCCCCGAGCGAACGGAGCACTCCCGCAGTGGATCGAATGTCCGCCGAATCGAGGATACCGCACACCCGCGAACGCCCGCACGCGAGTGTGCCGAGGATGAGAGCGCGATGCGATATGGACTTGTCGCCCTGCAACTCCACGCGTCCCGACACTCTCATGGCGGACTCATCGGGCCGCGCGCCAGTCGCTCGCGTTCTCCCAGACATCTTCGAGCGCGTTGCCGTCGCCGTCTTCCAGAGCCCGTCGGACCGCGCGGACGGTGCCCTCCAGTGCTACCAGGGCGGCGACGGTCTGCGAAGGTGCGGCCAGGAGGATGTCCTCCCAGGCAGAGAGCGGACTTGCAGCCAGTCGCGTGGTGTCGCGCGCGCCGGGTCCGACGGCCGACAGGGGGATGCCGGTTTCGTGGAGGGTGGCCGCGATCGCAGTGGCGGCGATCTGCGGCAGATGGCTGATCCAGGACATGCGCGCATCGTGCTCGGCAGATTCGCGATACGAGAATCGCGCCGCGCCGGCCAGCCCCCAGAGCTGCTCGATGGCGACGCGTTGGACAGGGGTCGCACGCGCCTCGATGCTCACCTCCGCATCGTGGAACAGATCGGGGCGTGCGGCGGCGAAGCCGCTGGCGTGCGAGCCGGCGAGCGGGTGCGCACCGATGATCCGCAGCGCCTGGGACCCGTCGAGATCAAGAGCTCGACTGGATTGCAGTCCAACCGTATGCAGGATGAGCGTGCCGCTCGCGATGATCGGCAGGATCTCGCGCGCCACCGGCGCGACCTGGAGGAGAGGGAGCGCGAGAACGACCACGCCGTTGGCGGATGAACCAACCGTGCTCACCGCCGCGCCGCGGGTGGACGCGACGTCGATTCCAGCCGCGGAGGCCGCCTCGCGATCCCTCGTAGAATCGGCGTAGGCGACGACGGGCACGCCGCGCGCGGCGAGTGCCCTGGCGAGCGACCCGCCTATCACTCCGAGTCCGAGTATCGCCACACGCGTCGGCGCGGCGAGTGGTTCGGGAAGCCGGGCGGCGGACGATGTCTTCGCGCCGCTCAAGGCCTTCTTGCTCCGCATCACGACAAGCTACGCCGCAGAGCAGATCGCTGACAGCCCGCGCGTGGCGTGCCGGCGTGACCCGGCGAAGCACTGGCTCCGCCGGATCTCGTGCGATGTCGACCGGCCTGGCGCCAGCCTGGGCCTGCTCAGGCCCGCGCGCCTGTTCCCATCGAGGTGTCCGTGCTCGCACCGACGTCGGATGCCGTCGTACCACGCACGTGGTCCACGAACATCTGCTGCACGAGTCGGTTGGCTTCCTTCACGTACGCGTCGTGACCGCGTTCGCCCCGCTCCCCGATGCGGTGGAGCTCGGTGTTGTCGAGAGTCTTGCCGGCCTCCCGAAAGGTCTTGAAAGTGTCTTCCGCCTGACGCGCCATCACGATGTCGCCCACGAGGCGAAGAAAATCGGTCTCGCGGGCGGAATCTGCGAGGTCGCGCGCGAAGCCCATGGCCTTGCCGAGCGCCTTCTTTCCGCTGCTCTGTTCAGCACCGAGAGTCTTTGCATAGTTCTCGAGCATTCGCTGGTGCTCGCGCATCTCCGGAATGTGTTTCGAGCACAGGTTGCGGAAGCGCGGATCGTCCGCCTGCTTCTCGTGATCCGCGAGCGCCTCGATGAACGTCTCGTGCAGTGCGACGGCGTTGTTGATCTGCCCCTTGAGAAAGTCCGTTCCTCGTTCCATTGCTGCCTCCAGCGTTCTGTGAAGTGGCGACGAAGTGCACATCGCGGGCCAGATTGCACAGCGGCTTCGCAGTTGTCCGGAGAGCTTGACGCGGCAGTCGGGCAACGGACTATTCACCGGATGTGGCTGCTCGGATCGTTCTCCCTGCTCGCCGGTGCCGCGACGCGAATGTTCTACCGTCTCACGGTCGCGGGATTTCGCGTGCCGCCGGTGGGGCCGGTGCTGCTCGTGGCGAACCACCCGAACTCGCTGATCGATCCCGCAGTTGTCGCGGCCGTGGCGGGACGACCGGTGAGGTTTCTGGCACGAGCACCGCTGTTCGAGAACCCGCAGATCGGGTGGCTGGTTCGGGCATCGGGCGCGATCCCGGTGTACCGGCCGGCAGAGAGCAGTGGCGCGGCCGCGCTCAACCGCGAGATGTTCAGCGCGGTACAGGCTGCGCTGACGGGTCGCGGCGAGGGCGGAGAATCCGTTGTCGGGATATTTCCGGAGGGGTTGAGCCACGACGAGCCGGCGCTCGCACCGCTCCGAACCGGCGCGGCGCGAATCGCGCTCGGCGCCGCTGAGCTGTCCGGCGCCGCGTTCCACGTGATGCCGATCGGTCTCGTGTACCGGGAGAAGGAGCGGTTCCGATCCGAGGCGCTCGCGGTGATTGGCGAGCCGGTTCACTGGGATGATCTCGGCTCTCGCGGAGCGGCGGACACCGCGGCGGTGCGCGAACTCACGGCACGGCTGGACAGCGCGCTGCGATCGGTGACCGTCAACCTCGAACGCTGGGAAGACGCGAAACTCGTGGAGTGGGCAGAAGCGATTCATGCGGCAGAGATGGGCGTTGCCGGCGATGCAGCGAGCCGGATCGCACGCGTGCGGCAGGTTACCGAAACGCTCGCTCGGCTGCGCCGTGACGGCGCGGACGGACCCACGGGCCATGGGCGAGGCGACGCGGCGTGGACGCCGCTGGCGCAGGAGATATCCGCACACGGGCGCATGCTCGAGCGGCTGGGGCTGGAGCCACGTGACATCGCGCGATCGGCCTCCGTGGGGGAGACATTTCGGACCGTCTTCAGCGCGCTCACCTTCGCCGGCCTCACCTCGGCCGTGGTCGCGCTGGCGGGACAGATCATCTTCTGGCCACCGTACCGCGCTGCCGGGGCGATCGCGGACAGGACGGCGGAGCGGCGCGACACGCTGGCGACGCACCGATTGCTGTACGGAGTTCCGGTGTTCATTGGATGGATCGTGCTTCTTTCCGTGCTCATCGCGGTGGCGGGTGGAGCGCTGGCCGGTGCGCTTGCGCTTGTGCTTCTCCCATTGCTCGGTGTCGTCGCCCTGCTCGCGGGAGAACGGCGGTCGGCGGCATGGGCTGACCTTTGGCGGCTGGCGTCGAAACACGGCCGGCGCTCGCTGCTGGCCCGACTCCGCGAGCAGCAGCGGGAGATCGCGGCCCGACTGCAGGCGCTGCGCTAGGCGGCCAGGTCGGATTGGTTCGGGAGGGCTGTCGGCGGGGGGGGGGGGGGGGGGGGGG
>JBOHTO010000092.1:0-7450 GCA_050733695.1 Gemmatimonadaceae bacterium
GGCGAACGCCACCGCGAGCACCTTGCCGAGACGCGCCCACCCCATCTCGGCGAGTCCGTTGGACAGATAGTACATCGCCCCGCCCATTATGCGTCCGTCCCTGCGCACCTGCCGGAACTGCTGCCCGAGCGTGCACTCCGTGAACTTGGAGGACATGCCGAGTAATCCGGCGCAGATCATCCAGAAGGTGGCACCCGGGCCGCCGGTAGCGACGGCGATCGCAACGCCCGCGATGTTGCCCAGTCCGACCGTCGCCGAAAGCGCGGCGGAGAGCGCCTGGAAGTGGCTCACCTCGCCGCCGGCGGTCGGGTCGTCGTACTTGCCGCGCGTGAGCGCGATCGCGTGACCGAAGCCGCGGACATTGATGAAACCCATCTGGATCGTGAAGAAGATCGCGCCGATCACCAGCCAGATGACCGCGAGTGGTATCACCCGTTCATCGTCCCAGAACAGGATGTCGAAGAAGAACACGGCACCGATCACGGTGTTCACGGCACCCATGGCGGCGTCGATCCTTGCCATCGGGCCCGTTGGCTCACCGGCCGTGTCGGCCCCCGCCTGGCTCAGTGGCAGCGGTGCGAAGGCGCTGTCCGTCGCGGCCGCGGGGGGCGTCTGCTGGGCGGGGGCGGGCGTGCTCGCCACGAGCATGCCAGCGATGAACGCAATGATGATTGCCGCGAGGCGGCCTGTGCGTCGAGTCATCCTGTGCGATCGCTCCGGTGATTGCGTGAAGGGGAAGTGGGAAGGCGAATGGCGCTGCTGTGATGCTGCGACACAACGACTGGCGGCACGACAACTCAGGCCACAACGACTCACGGCCCGACGGACGAATGCCAGGGCCGGCGGTGTCCGCGCAGCACGATCCACCCGAACCAGATGATTGATCCCAGCCAGGCCGCATAGAACGCGACGCGCAGCGGATGCCACGCCACACGCTCGATCGCAGCGACGGCCGCGCCCGATTGCGCCAGAGCCACGCGGCTCAACTGTTCGGCGGTGAACCAGCCCCAGAGCACGGCAGCCCAGAGCATTCCCCAGCGCTTCCACGCCGGCATTCCCAGGCTTGCGGGAAGCCTCCGGATGTTCATGTAGCCCACGACGAGGGCGAATGCGTACATGCTCGCGATGGTGAAGGGCCCCGCGATGAGAACGAGAAAGTTGGGCTGCAGCCGGTCGACGGTTTCGCCGCCGACCCATGATACCACCACGATCACCATGGATGCGAGTACGAACGCCGTCAGAAAGAACAGAAACGTCCGCTTGAGCGACCAGAACCTCGTATGGCACCCGTATCGCTCGTAGAAAATGCTGCCAGCGATCCGCGTCACGGTGTCAACGATGCCGAGCTGCGTCGAGAAGAGAACGAAGGCCCCGCCGAGCAGGAAGACGACCTTGAGCCAGAGTCCTGCGCTGCGTTCGAGAACGTCACCCTGCAGCGCGACCATCCCGCTCAGGTCGCCCGCAAGCGCGCTGTTCCCCACGCCGACCGTCGATGCGACGAGCAGCGTGGTGATGATCACGCTCAGAATTATCAGCAGCACGAATGTCACGAACAGTTCACGCTCGGCCACCCTTACCCATTCCCGGAAGCGCGCAAGCGACAGCGGCGACCGGTCCGGGTCGAACACGTAGCCCGTCTCGCTCACCTGCTCGTTGCGTCCGCGAATGCCGGCAATTCGCCCCTGATAGCACGCCATGCCGAAGCCCTTGTCACGCAGCCAGAGCGACTGCGCGAGCAGGAGAGTGCCGCCGGACCCGGCGTACGCGACCGCGATGAGCAGTGTGGGGAACTGCTCGCCCGTGAGCAGCGCCTCGGGCGCGCTGCCGATCGACACCGCTCCGCGCACGAGCCCGAGCACGTCGTCCGGCAGAACGCCGACGACCAGGAGGGAAACCGCCAGCATTGGAAAGAAGCTGAGCACGAGAACGATCTCGAGTCGCTCGAGCGCGTTGTAGACGATCTTCGAGGCCGCGAGCCCGAGCCAGATGAAGAAGAGCATTGCGAGGGCGATGGGCTGCCACGCGATGCGTTCGCCGGTTGCCGCAGCGATGATCTCGCCGGTGAACTCGGCCGACTGCGATGCCCAGCCCGGCCAGAAGAAGCTCACCAGAGTCGCAGCGAGAAAGAACCAGGGCCAGAACGCCCATCGGTCCAGCCGCGCCATGCCGCCAAAGACGGATTCGCCTGTGGCGATGGTCCAGCGCTCGATCTCGCTGATCACGACGTACTGCGTGAGCACACCCACCCAGAACAGCCACCAGATCGACCACCCGTTGACCGCGATCAGGTTGGGCCAGAGCAGGAACTCGCCCGCACCCAGTCCCATGCCGAGCGCTATGATCGAGGGGCCGATGAGGTGCGCGAGCCGGGGTACGCGCGGCACCTCGTCGTGGACGTGAAAGGGAGGACCGTGGCCACGTGCAGGGAATCGCCCGTCTTCGGGAGCGACGGCGAGCGTCTCTTCGACGAGCGGGCGATAGACGCCATCGCGATACTCGCGCCCCTCGGCGTCTGTTGCACGCAGGGTATCTGGCGCGCCCGCCGCCCCTTCGGGCGTTGACTCCGGATTCACGATGGCGGGGAAGATAGCCGTGACACCGCAGCGCGCCAGTATCGTGGACCGGTTGCGCCGAGCCCGCGCGAGAAGCATCCTGCTCGCTACTCGTACGGAGGACGAAGGGACCATGCTGCTGCAAGGCGAACGAATCGGATCGACCGCACTCGCGCTCCTCGGCGCGCTCGCAGCAGCCATCGCCATGCTCGGCTGCGAGATATCGCGTGATGAGGAAGTGCAGTTGGGATCGGACTTCGCCGCCGAGATCAACGCGCAGCTCCCTCTCGTGGACGACCCCGCCGTCACCGGCTATGTGCAGGCGCTCGGCGAACGGATCGCGGGCACGGCCGACGAGCGCGCCCTGGCATGGCACTTCCACGTCGTGAACAGCGACGCCGTCAACGCCTTCGCCATACCTGGCGGGCACGTCTACGTGAATCGCGGTCTCATCGAGCGTGTCCATGCGATGCCGCAACTGGCCGGTGTGCTGGGACACGAGATAGGACACGTCACGATGCGCCATTCGGTGGAACAGATGCAGACGGCGCAGAAGACGAACATCGGGGTGGCGGTGGTGTGCCTCATCACACAGATGTGCGATAACGAAGTCGCGCGGGTCGCAATCGATGTCGGCGGCGCGGCCTTCTTCGCGCGCCACAGCCGCGCTGATGAGGAGGAAGCCGATTCGGTAGCGATCGGCTATCTGCTGCGTGCCGGGATCGATCCGCACGGGATCCCGGGATTCTTCCAGGTCATGCTCGAGGAGCGCGAGCGTGAGCCGGGAATCGTGGAAGGGTGGTTCGGTACGCACCCGATGGAGGAAGAGCGCATCGATCGCACGCGGCAGCTCCTGAACGCGATCGACCCTGCGACGATCAGTTCGCTCGACCGGGGCGACGGCCGTCTACAGGCCGCGCGGCAACGGCTGTCACGCCTGCCGCCGGCGCCTCCCCCACCGGAGGACCAGGCAGCGCCCTTCTGATCAGGAGGGTGGGCTGGGTGCAGTAGCTGGATGCCGCGGGACGCCGTCAGGGCGCGGTTACCACCACCGCAGCTTCGTCCGACCGGAGGTCGACCTCGACAGCCTCACCCACCGGGAGCGTCTTGAGCAGCTCGCTCTGCAGGAAGTGATGCGTGTGCCGATCGTCTTCGCCTCGGCAGCCGCAGCGCAACGACGCGACGAGCGCCGGCTTGCGAACGCCGCCCAGGACAACCTCCAGTCGCGAACCCAGTGCGCGCAGCGCATCCGCGGCCGCGCCGGTGATCTCGAGCTTGCCATCCTTCGGCGTCTTGCGTGAAACAATGCTGCGTTGGGGAAACATGGCCCGCGAAGAGTTGTGAAGAGCGCCCGATGAAAGCGGCCGCCGTGGCTCTGTAGTCCACGGCGGCCGTCTGTCCAATGCCGGCTCGAGGCGATTCGCCTGGAACCGGGAACCCGTTACCGGGTTGCGATCAGGCGACCGCTTGCCCAGGACGAGCCGGCGTCGGGACTGGAACCAGACAATGGATCACCTCCCTGTTTGATGGTTGGAAATGGGACGGACAGTCACCGCGCGTGGCGGCAACGATCGAATACCTAGCAGCACATGCGGGCATCCGCAACCCTGTCGAGCCGAGTACGTGCGATGCCGCGCGGCGGCCGGCTGAGACAGTCATTCACTGGCGCGAAGGGCGCCGCTGCGCGATCTTGTTGCTGCTACGTACGAGCGAGAAGTCCGGCCACAGACATGCACCGATGATCCACGGCTGGAGATGATGCACGGCTGGATGCGTATTGCGACGGTCGCTGTGATCATCCTTGCCGCGGCGCTCGTCTTTCGCTGCTACAGCGTTCGCAGATGGGAGAGATTCGAAGCGTTGGCGGACGCATACGTCCTGGCAGCGGCACGCGGTGACTCCGCCACCCTTGCGGCGTCATCGGCCGGACCAGAGCCCGTGCGCTGGGCGCTGCTCGCACGACGCAACCACCCTGCGTTCTTCGACCAGGCGCTGTTGCGGCTTGATCCGATCCACGGAGAGGTGCATGGCGACAGCGCGCGCGTGAAGTTCGCCACGTCGGCAGATGTCTGCCGGGGTCCGCTCGAGCTCGATCAGTTGCAGTTCGTATTCATCCGGGATGGCAGGAGCCGTCGCTGGCTCGTCTTGCGTGCCGGCGTCGTGCCATGCTGATCGTCCACCGGCATCATGCTGATGATCGCCGTCTTCAACAATTCAAGACGCAGAGGGATGATGGACAGCTTGCCGCAGAAGTCGCCCGAAGCACTGTACCGCGCTGAAAAGGAACGCGCGCGCCAGGAGCGCAGCGTGCCACACGCGGAGCTGATGGAACAGGCGAAGCGTGCCTTCGAGGAGCTTCTCGAGGCGGGAAAGGCCGCGCGCAAGGGGGGGCGGCCGAGAAAGAACGTCGCTCCAGGGGCGAGCGGCACAACTGCTCCCGAGCGCCCGGCAGCACCGGCGGCGGCACCGAAGAGCGCCGTGCGCCCGGCGGCAGGGAGCGGCGCGAAGGCCGGCAAGTCCGTTTCCGGCGGCGCGAAGAAGGCAACGCCGAAGTCGCCTGCGAAGCGACCCACCCGGGCAGCTCCCAAGCGACCCGCCAGGGGCGCGGAAAAGCGCAGCGCGGCACCAAAGGGCAAGGCGCGCGCGGGCAAGCGGACGGGGAAAAACACAGCCGTGCGGAGGCCGGCTGCAAAGCGGGGCGCGGCGAAGAAGTCAGGCGCTCGCAAGACCGCTCCGAAGAAGCCAGCCCCGCGAAAGAGCAGTCGCGCTTCCGGGGGCCGCCGGAGGTCGTGACCGCTCCACTCAGCGATCGAGCGGCGGCAGCGGCTCTGCGAATGCGACCTCCGCGCGCCAGCCCTCGACGCTGAACATCGTCTCCAGCAGTTCCTCGGCGCTTTCGTTCGCGTGCTCGGCGAGGTCCAGCTCCTGTGCCGCATCGGTGAGCTGCTCGCGAACCCTGCTGAAGATCGTGTCGCGATCTGCCGGCGTGAATGGATTCCACAGGCCACCCTGCTCGTCATAGGTCTTGAGATCGGTCACGTCGATCGCGAGTATGGACGCGGGCGGCAGCGTGATGACGATCGTACGTTCCGCATCGTTGATGTCGACATCCATCGCCGCGTTGAGGTCAAAGCCGGCCAGCACACGGGCGGTGACGACGACGATGGAGCGCTTTGTCGACCCGTACCAGGTGTTCTCGTAGACGACGACGTCCCGGAGCGTTGCCTCCGTCGAGACGAGCTTCGCCACGGATTCCACACGCGAGAGCACCGTCGACTGCGTGATCGCGGTCTCTCCGCCGCCGCCGAGCAGGCCCTCGCCAAGTCGCCCGCACTGCCGGATGCCGACGACGAGCAGGATGATCAGGCCGGCGAATACTACCATCCACGCTCGGACGAAGCTCCTGCGTGGCCTGGTCGTCGACGCGCTGTCTATCGGCGCGGCGTCGGGGGGGGCGGCGAGGGGGGGGGGAGGGGGCGTGCGTTCGCCTGCGGGCTTCCCGCTATCGCTTGTGGGCATTGGCGCAAGCCAGGCGCACGGTTGGTGCCAGCCCTTCTGTCCGCGGCCCGCCCGTGCTACGTTGTGACGAGGGGCACAATCGCACGCCCCGATGAGACCGCCATGTGCGCAGCGCAGCCGGTACGCTGTCGCCCAACCAGACGACTCTGTTCGAGGAGATGCCATGCTCAGGACCGAGGACATCCTCCGCGACGCCGGGCGGCAGCTCCGCCGGGTGCTGATCCAGTTCCATTCGTCCTCGGGGCGGGAATACGAGCGCGAGATGGAACCCTACGCGATTCGCGATGGTGAGCTCGTTGCTTTCTCGTACCTCCGCGACGAGTTCCGCACGGTCAAACTTGGCGAGATCACCGGGGTGGAGATCACACCCAGGTCTTTCACTCCGAGGCGTGAGATCGAGCTCTGACCGGTGGTGACGCGGCCCGCCCCCCGGCCGCCGGGGCGAGCAGCCACCGCACGGTCGCGCGCGCCACATCGTCGCCCGCGGAGTCCCGCACCACCGCCAACACGTCGTGCGCGACCTCGCCCCGCACTTCGGGTATCGCCGGCTCGCTCTCGGCCACGAGCGTTCCGCGCGCCTTCTTCACGAACTCGATCGTGATTCCGGTCACAATCCCGCGAACGTTCGGCGGGAGGCCAGTCGTCATCGCGAGGCCGCTGGTCAGCTCCGCCAGGTTCGTAAGCGCGATCGCATGGACGGATTTCAGGTGATTGCGGACGCCGCGGCGGTCGCGCATGGCGACGAGCGCGTACCCCGGGCGCAGCTCCAGCACCTGCGGGCCGATCGTGCCGGAGTACGGGACCATCCTTCCGAGCAGGAGCGCGAACATCCGGCGGCCACCCGGCAGCGCGTGCAGCCGGCGCCACGCCGTGGTGAGCGCTCGAGCCGGCGATGCCGAGCGCATCGAAGCGCCGGTGCTAGGCGGCGCTGTTGCCGGCGCTGCTGCCGGCGCTGCTGCCGGCGCTGCTCGTGCGGTCGCCAGGCGACGCGGTCAGGGCGGATGGTACCGGGGTAGGGCGTCGCTGGCTCGGGGACGGCGCCCTGTCCGCCATGGGCACCCAGGGCGACTGAGGGGCACCCACCTGAACGAATCCGGGCCATACTCCCGCCACCCTCACGTCGCGGCCCCGCGGTGTCCTGATATCGATCATACCAGCCGACGCCGCGCGACAGCGAACGACATCGCCTTCGCGGATATCGAGCGACGCGCAGCGGGCGCGCACCGAGTCGAACAGGATGCGTTCGACGCGCACCGCTTCGCCGGGAAGGAGGGAGGCCAGACTGCGAATCATGTTTCGATTGTGCAACCGAATTGACTTTTGCACAAGGTATCCCTACCTTCGCGCCCCCTTCCAACGATCCTGTCGCAGGCCATGAC
>JBOHTO010000093.1:0-20526 GCA_050733695.1 Gemmatimonadaceae bacterium
CGCGTATGCAGGCTGCCGACGAAGAACGACTCCGGATCCAGGCCCGTCCAATCGGTCCATGTATGGAGATTCCGGCCTGCGACGTTCACGGACGCCTGGCTCGCGCCGATCCAGCCAGCCCAGCTCTGGGGGAGGGAATAGCTCGCGGACACTTCGCGCAGCTTGGTGAAGCCGGCATCGTTGATCACGAAAGAGACGAACTGTCCGCTCGACTGCATCTCCGCGATCCGTGCAGGGTCGTAGCGCTCCGGGTACATATTCTCCAGGCAGTTCAGCAAGATCTGACAGCGAGCGCGCAGATTGTTGTCGAAGTACTTGTGGCCGTACTTGAAGTCCGCCAGCGCGTAGAGCCGCAGTCGGTCGAAAAGCGTGATTGTGGCGCTGTAGGAGCCCTCGTACTTGGGCGAGACCCGGCCGAGGTAGAGCCGCGGCGCTCCGGCACACGGTACGGGATCGCCGCCGAGCAGAAGCGCCGGCCCGCCTGCGCTCGTGGGACGTCCGCCGTCGCACATCAGGTTGAACGCGCGTCCGTTCGCATCGAGTTCCGCGCTCACCACCTTCCTCTGGAACCAGGCGGCCACGGGAAAGCCGACTTGGTGGCGCTGGCTCCCAAGCGGGATGAAATCCTCGCCGCCGACATCGAGCACCTCGCTCTCGTTCGTCGAGAAGTTG
Organism: Gemmatimonadaceae bacterium; assembly: GCA_050733695.1. GTDB lineage: Bacteria > Gemmatimonadota > Gemmatimonadetes > Gemmatimonadales > Gemmatimonadaceae > JBOHTO01. The sequence continues at coordinate 673 of JBOHTO010000093.1, forward strand.
AAGGTCAGGTCGACATCCGCGGAACGGGTGTCGAGCGCCAGCGCGTTGAGCTGCAGCTCAATCCCGCTGTTCTTCAGCGCGCCGATGTTGATGAACTGCGCGCCCGGGAACCCCTCCGAGGGCGCAAAATCCTTGAGCAGGATCGCATCCTCGGTCTTCTGGTTGTACCAGGTCAGTTCGACGCCAACGCGGTCGTCCAGGAATCCGGCATCGAATCCCAACTCGATTTCCTGGCCCTTTTCCGGTTCGAGGTCCGGATTGCCGGGAGCGTCCGGAGTGACGGCAGCGCCTCCGATCCCGGAAGTGATCGGCGAGTAGGTGCGCAGCGCGGCGAACGTTTCCGGCTGCTGGCCCGATTCACCGTAGGCCGCGCGAAGCCTGAGCGTGTTGACCAGGTCGAAGCCTCTCCCACCCCAGAACGATTCTTCGCTGATGACCCAGCTCCCTCCCACCTTGGGATAGTAGACCAGGTCGAAGTTCTCACCGAACGCGCTGTTGTCATCTGCCCGCAGCGCGACCGTCAGGAACGCACGGTCCCTCCAGCCGAACTGCTGCTGGCCATAAACGCCGACCGTCGCGTTCTCGAAATACGCATCCCCGCCGAATGTCTGGGCCAGAGCGTCCACCGTGCGCAGGTCGGGCGCGGGGAAGTTGTTCCCCGACGCGGCGATCGCCTGCACGAACCTGCGGAAGTACTGTGCCCCCAGGGACGTGCTGGACGTGAGTGCATCGGAGAGATCGAAGCTGGCGGTGGCGCCGTAGTCGAAGGTATGCTGATCGATCTCCCGGCTGCGGACGAACTTCGAGCCGGCAATGGTGCCGGGACCGTAGAACTGCGCGATATACGGATCGGTGATGCGTTCGATCACCGACTCGTCCTGCTCGTGCGTCATGTCCGCGCCCACCGTGAGCTGCTGGTCGAACCAGTCCGATGGCGAGTGGCTCAGCTTCAGGCTGCCAGTGAAGCGATTCACGAACTGCTTGGGCTGGAGTACCGGCCAGATGGTTTCCGGAGGGTTGAAAAGAAACCCGCGCTTGGGCGTGTCCCTGAGAGCCGGTGTGTTGAACATCGTCGAGAACCAGATCCCGCCGGCGCCCGCCTCGAAAGCGAGTCCCGTGTTCTGGTCGATGAGCCCGAGACTGGCGGTTGCCTGAAGGCTCTCGCTGATGTTTGCCGTCAGGTTCGTTCGCCCGCTGAACCTCCGCGAGTAGTTGATCGGCTCGATTCCCTCGCTGTCATCGTAATCTGCCGAGATGTAGTACTGCAGCGCCGACGAGCCACCGCTCACGCTCGCGGTATAACCCTGGTTGTATCCCGTCGAGAAGATTGGCGTGCCGCGTTCCTGTTCCGACTCCACGATATTCAGCGACTCGACCTCATTGGTTGCGGGGTTGCGCCAGTAGGTAGTGCCTATCCGATCTGCCGGGTCGTTGAACCAGCTCGCCCCCTGTCGGATCGTCATGCTGACCCGCGGATCACCGCCCTGCTGCCCGCGTTTTGTGATGATCTGGATGACGCCATTGGCGGCCTCGGTTCCGTACAACGTCGCTGCCGCCGGTCCCTTGATGATCTCGATGCTCTCGATGTCGTTCGGATTGATGTCGTTCAGGCGCGAGACGACGGAGGAACCGAATCCCTGGATCGTCAGCCCCGACGCGATCTCGTTGTTGACGCGTACCCCGTCGACATAGAGCAGCGGTTGATCGCTGAGGGAGAAGCTCGAAGCGCCACGAATCCGGATTCGCGGACCCGAGCCCACCATCCCCGTCCCGGTCTGCACCACGACCCCCGGCGCGCGGCCGTTGATGAGCGCTGTCGTCGTGGTGATCGGTGCGATCTCCACGACATCGGCCGCCTCGATCGTGGCGATGGCATTCCCGAGCTCCCTCTTTTCGGTCGCGCCCGCCGTGCCCGTCACGACCACCGCATCGAGCTCGATCGCGAGTTCTGTGAGGCTGAGCCGAACGTCGGAATCGCCGACGTTCGCGCGCTGCTCGAGCTCGCGGTAGCCGATCCTCGCCGCACGCAACGTTACCTCGGCACCACTCAGCTCCTGGATACGGAAACGGCCGCGCCCGTCCGTGACGGCGCGGCGATCAGTACCGACTGCGGTTACCTGCGCGCCTGGCAGCGGTTCCTGCGACTGTGCGTCGACTACGATGCCCGCGACGAAGCCATCCTGCGCCCGAGCCTCACGCTCCGCGACCCCCACGAGCAGGGCGACCGTGAGCAGAAGCCGCCCGAATCCGAGCCACGGGATTTGCCGCCGTGGAGTGCCGAGTTCGTTCACGCCGGTACGCATCGCGATACCTCCGGGATAGACCGTGGTAGAGAATGGTTGTGGCCGGACGAATTGCCGATCCGTGCGAGTTTCCGATTTTGTATACAAAGCGAAGATACAGCCCGGTTGGAATTCGGCAAGGTTTTGCATACAAGGACCCACGACCTGACCCAATCGGCTGGCGCTATCGGCTGGCGCTATCGGCTGGCGCTATCGGCTCGCGGGTTCGACAGCCATCTCGATGACGCGTGCCAGACGGCTGGTCGCGTTGTGCCAGTTCGTCCGTGCGGCAGCCTGCGCCCGATCGGGGGCGCCCTCCGCGATTGCGGCGATGATGCTCGCGTGCTCCCCGACGGAAACGCCGATCTGGTCGACGAGGACGCTGACGTAGAGGCGGATGTAGCGTTCGGTCTGCGGCTTGATCGCGTCGTGGAGCGCCAACAGGCGGATCCCGGCTCCCCCCTCGACATAACGACGATGGAACTCCGAGTCGACGTCGAACAGTACGTTCTGGTCCGGTCTCGTCACGCGCGACGCCTCGACCAGCCGGCGGTTCAGTGTCTCCAGCTCCTCTGCCAGCGCGCTACGCTGATTGGCAGGACGCTCCGCCGCCCACCTGGCGGCGAGCCCCTCGACCTCGGCGACGATGCCGAACAGCTCACGCGCGTCCTCCTGCGTGAGTGGAGCCACGAAAGCACGGTTCTGGCGCTGTCGCTCCAATGGCAGGACGATATACCCCTCCTGCTGAAGTCGCTGGAGCGCGCTCCGCACCGGGGTTCTGCTGATCCCGAGCCGCCTGGCGACGGCGGTTTCCACGACCCGGCTGCCGGGCGCGAGCCAGCCCCGAACGATCAGGTCGCGCAGTGTTCCGTAGGCCAGGGTGGCGCGGTCATCGGCCGCGGCCGCCGTCGGCGAACGCCGCGTGGTCCTGCGATTGGTCGCCATCAGGGACCTGCCGGATGGATTTCTGATAACACGGTGGACATACCGGCCAGACGGTCACGACCGCTGTCCGGGCGGGAGCAGCGGGCCGGGTGTGCTCAGCAGGGAGCAATTGTGTACAAACGCGGCGAGGGAGACAATAGCGCGCATGCAACCGGAGCGATAGCCCACCAGCGAGGCCGGCTATCGTCGCCCCTGGACGGGTCATCGAACGGTTCCATGCGCGGCAGGACGATACTATCGTCAGGAGTGTCCGACACCAACGCGGTCGAGCTGTCTCCGGAAGGGGCGGTTCGATGCCAACTACGACCATCACATTGGGGGAATGAAGATGCTGGGAGACAACGAGGCCTTTGCCACGGTCGCCGTCAGGGATCTCGAAGTGGCGCGGAAGTTCTACGAGGGCAAGCTCGAGTTGAAGGAGACTGGGAGCGAGGGATCCGAGCTGATCGCGTACAGGAGCGGGAACTCGAGTCTACTCGTCTACAGATCGCAGTACGCCGGAACCAACAAGGCTACGGCCGTCACATGGACGGTGAGCGGTGTCGAGGAGACGGTGAAAGCGCTCAGGGCCAGGGGCGTCGCGTTCGAGCACTATGATCTCCCGGATACGACCCGGGAGGGGGATATTCATATCGCGGGCGATGTGAAGGTCGCGTGGTTCAAGGATCCGGACGGAAATATTCACTCCGTGGTCAACAGATAGGACGAGCGACGCGGACCGGCGCGGCTTGTCTGCCTGGCGCCTTCCGCGGGGCGCACACTTCACGCTGTTGCCCGGGCGGTAACGAACCGGCGACGGATCAGCCGCCATCGGGCGCGAAATCGATGAAACCGCGCTCGGGGTCGGCCGCGAGCAGCACCACCCGGATGTGATCACCAACGTCAAACCCGGCGGCTCCCCGAACCAGCCGCCCCTCGGCTCCGAGCCCATCGCCCTCGAGCCTGACGAAAGTTGCCTTCTGATTCATGCCGGTCACGATCGCGTCGAAGCTCTCGCCGACGCGTTCGCGAAGCTGTCGCGCCCATTCCTGCTTCCGCCGCCGCCGCTCCGCCTTGCGCGGTTCTACGCCCGCGCTGTACTCGAAATCAATGAACCCGTGGACCGTGTCGGTGTTGATGAGAGTCACCTTCGCACGCTCTCCCTGCGTGAGCGCCGAGTGGCCGCGCACCACGCGCCCCTCGGCCGGTATGTCGGTGAGGCGAACATAGGTGCCCCTTGGCGACGCCGAAGTCACGACGGCATCGAAACTCTCGCCCACGCGGCCCGACAGCTTCGCTGCTGCCGCCTTCTTGCGTCGTGTGCGCGCGAGCTTGGGAGCGACATCGGCCGCGGTCGTCGCGAAATCGATGAAGCCGCGATCGAAGTCTGTGCCCGTGAGCGTCACGCGCACCGTGTCGCCGACATCGAGCCCCTTTTCGCCGCGCAGCACGCGCCCCTCGACCGGCGGATTCAGAAGGCGCACGTACGTACCCTTGTTCGACGCACCCGTAACGATCGCGACGAAGCTCTGCCCGATGCGGTCCGCCATGAGGAACGCCGCCGCCTTCTTCCGCATGGTGCGCTCGACTTTGTTGGCTGCATCTTCCTGCTCGGTGCAGCGACGCGCGATCCCTGCCAGTTCCTCGTCGCTGTAGGGCCGTTCACCCGTTACCGTGGACTTGACAAGTCGCTGCGTGACGAGATCGGCGAAGCGGCGGTTGGGCGCTGTGGAATGGGCGTACTCGGCCACGGCGAGACCGAAGTGCCCGCTGTCGTCCGGGCGCGAGCTGAAACGCCGTTCCAGCACGTACTCGCCAGGCCCCATGAGCTTGACCACCGACAGCGAGAGGTCGGCAAAGTGCTCCGGATCTGCCGCCTTCCGGCGCTCGAGAAACCCGGCCAGGGCCAGGCTGTCCGGCTCCTGCGGCAGCGTCTCCCCGATCTCGGCCGCCAGTTCGACGATCCGACCCCACCGTTTCGGCCGGCGCACGACGCGCCGAATGGAGGAAACGCGTTCCGATTCGAGATAGCGCGCCATCGCACTGTTGGCGGCGACCATGAAGTTCTCGATGATGTCGCGCGCGCGGTTGTGTTTCGTGACCTTGAGGTCGATGACCTTGCCATCGACGGTGACCGTCTCCGCCTCGACCGTCTCGAACTCGAGAGCTCCGTTGCGCTTGCGCATGGCGCGAAGGAGCTGCGCCGCATTGTCCTGAAGCCTGATCTGCTCCTCGAGTCCGGGCAGGTCGCGTACCCTGGCGGGGATCGCGCCGCGGCCGTCGAGCCAGTCGCCGATACTCTCGTAGACGAGCTTCGCCCGGTTGCGGATGAGGGCGCGATATACAGCCTCGCGAATCGGACTGCCCGTCCCGTCGATGTCCAGCTCGACGACAACACCCAGCCGGTCCTTGCCCTCGTTGAGCGATGTGAGATCCGTGGACAGCCGCTCCGGCAGCATTGGAAAGACGACGACGCCGGTGTAGACCGACGTCGTGTTGTAGCGCGCGTGATCGTCCGTGGCGCAGCCGAGGGGCACAAGAGAGTCGACGTCGGCTATGCCCACGCGGATGCGGAGGTTGCCGTCGTTCAGCCGCTCGACGAACTCGACCTGGTCCAGATCGCGCGACGACCTGTTGTCGATCGATGACCAGAGCGCCGAACGCATGTTGCGCACGGCACGCGTGGCCGTGCCTGTGTCGCTCTCGTCGAGGGCGGCGACTTCGCGCCGCACGTCCGGCGGGAAGGCGGGGTGGAATCCGTTGTCGGCCATCGCCTCCCGGGCGGCGGCGGCGAGATCGGGCTGTATCGTAGAGGATCTCATCTCACGTGGCATTCGGGGCAGTTTGTGGCGCCCTGACGCACAATGCATGCGCGAAAGCTTTCGACAGGCGCCGCAAATCGTGGCAATCGTTGCGAGAGCGGGCGTCGATTTCCCGCAGTTGGGGCCATGTGTTCCCCCAGGCGCGGCAATGATGTATCGTGCGGGGGATCGTCGAAGGCTCTACAGGTGTAAGCTTGCGACCGCGTGTTCAGAAGGAGTAACTGATGCCTCTCCCCTTCCGCGTCCGGCTGTTCGCGCTCAGCGCGTTCACGCTGGCGCTCGCCTGCCACGGCACCGGACATCCCGGGCAGCCAGCCCAACCTGGCAGCGAGATGTTCGATGTGAGGGTCTTGCCCGGCGGTGACCTGCAGGTGATGCTCAGGCCCGAGGAGGATGGCGCCGCCGTACGGGCGAATCCCGAGCGCGCCATGCTGTGGGCTGATGCGGCGGCGAGGGTGCTGCCGCTGGCCGTGGGTGACCCTCGCGCCATCTCCGGCCCGATCTTTCCGGCGCTCCCCGGAGTGGACGGTGGCCGGATGAGTCTGATGCGCCAGGTGAGCGGCGCGGGTGTTCGCCTGGTGCTTCTCGCGTACGAGCCGGCAAGGGGGCTGGACAGCCTGGTGCTGAGCCCCGATGACGCCCGTCTTCTGCTGCGGGAGATTCGCAAGGGCGCAATGTTCGTTCGGTACGCAGGGCCTCCGCCGTCCAGGCCAACCGGACCGGTGTTCGACTTTCAGGTGGAGAAGCCCGCAGTCCTCGCGCCGGGTCAGGGCCTGCCGGAGGATGCCTATCCGGACTCCCTGCATGAGGCGGGTGTACCCGGCAAGGTGATCGTCAAGGTCCGGGTGAAGACGAATGGATCACCTGACATGACGACGTTCACGGTGATCGAATCCAGTCATCATCTTTTCACGGAGGTTGTGCGACGAGCTGTTTCCGGCTTTCGTTTCCTTCCGGCAGAGGTGGGTGATCGCAAGATCGAGATGTGGGTGCAGATGCCGTTCGAGTTCACCATCGACGCTCCAGCCGGGGATTCCGCGTCCGCCGGCGCGAGCGATGACGAGTTCATCTTCGGCCTTGATACGTTTCCCGACCGGCCGGCCAGACTCGCGCCGGGGGAAGGACTGCCGGTGCATGCGTATCCGGATACGCTTCGCAAGGCCCGCGTGGAGGGCGTCGTGCTGGCGCAGTTCGTCGTCGATACGATGGGTCGTGCCGAGATGTCCACGTTCAGGATTGTGGAGTCGGATCACCACCTCTTCTCATGGGCGGTGAGGAGATACCTTTCGCGCATGCACTACATCCCTGCCGAGGATGCTGGCCGCAAGGTGAGAATGTGGGTACAACAGCCGTTCACTTTCGCGATAAGTCGATAAGGCAGCCCCATTCTCGTCATGAGTTCCGTCGCTCCGCTTGATTGATTCCCACCTCGCGCCGTGCAGGTCGAACCTCAACTGCGTTTCGTCCGGCGGCGGCGATGTTGCCGGCGCCATGCCGCCCATCGCCTACCCCGGCGACTGTACCGCCACGCTCGCCGCCCTCCACAGCGCACTTGCAACAGAGCCGCGCACTCGCATCATCGAATCGACGCCGAGCTACCTCCACGCCGAGGCACGCAGCCGCGTATTCGGCTTCGTCGACGATGTCGAGTTCCTGCTCGATGACGACGCCCGCGTAGTGCACTTCCGTTCCGTTTCGCGTCGCGGGCTCTGCGATTTCGGCGTGAACCGGAAGCGCATCGAGCGAATCGCGGCCCGAATGCGCGGCGCATGACGCCGATACTCGGGGTCGGTGAACGCCGCGCGCTGCGCGCCGCATGACGTCGATACTCGGCGCCGGTGAACGCCGCGTGCTGCGCGCTGTGTGCGATACGCTGCTTCCAGCACTCGCCGCCGAGGACGGCGACAACCCGGCGCTCTTTTCACTCGACGCGATAGGGCTGGGCGTCGACCGGTTTATGGAGGAAGCATTCGAGGTCGCGGGGCCAGCCCGACTCTCGGAGCTGCGATTCCTGCTCCGGCTGCTCGAGACGCGGCTGCTCCCGCTACTTCTGACCCGTTCACTGCGCCCCTTTCCGGATCTCGCACGCGGCGACCGCGGGCGCGTCCTGCTTGCGATGTCGACAAGCCGCGTCGCCCGGTTCCGTACCGGTTTCCAGGCGCTCAAGCGGCTCGCGTGCTTCCTTTTCTATACGCTGCGGAGCGAAGGCGACAGGGGTGCCCCCAACCCCGCGTGGGCTGCGATCGGCTACGCCCCGACGTCCAATCCTCCGGCAGCGCCGGCGCCGCTGCGGCTCACCACGATCACGGCGAACGCGACGCTCGAGTGCGACGTGTGCGTGATCGGTTCCGGCGCGGGGGGCGGTGTCGTCGCCGCGCAGATGGCCGCCGCCGGCCGGCGTGTGATCGTTCTGGAGGCGGGGAACGCGGACCAGGCGCCCGACCACGATCAGCACGAACTGACCGGGATGCGACGGCTCTACCTCGAGCAGGGGCTCACGGCGACACGCGACCTCGGCATCGCGATTCTCGCGGGAGCGGGGCTCGGCGGCGGCACCACGGTCAACTGGCAGACATCGCTGCGGACGCCGGACTCCGTACGCGACGAATGGGCGGAGCGCTCGGGATGCCGTCACTTCGCGGAGGAGAGCTTCACCTGCTCGCTCGACTCGGTCGCCGAGCGACTCGCCGTCGGCACCGCCGAGAGTGTGGTGAACGCCAACAACGCCGTGCTCCAGCGGGGGAGCTCGGCACTCGGCTTCCGCTGCGGGATCAACGCACGCAACTCGCGCGGTTGCGACAGCGCGCAGTGTGGCTACTGCGTTTTCGGATGTCGTGTCGGTGGCAAGCAGTCGACGGTGAATACCTATCTCGCCGACGCGCAGAGGGCCGGCGACACGATGATCATCCCACGCTGCCGCGCCGAGACGCTCGTCATCCACAGCGGGTCCAGGCGTGTGACCGGAGTGATCGCGACCGCGCGCGATGAAGCGCAGACCGCCGGCGCTGAGTGGGCCGTGGAAGTGCGTGCGCCCGTGGTCGTCGTGGCCGCCGGGGCCATCGAGTCACCACTGCTGCTCCTGCGCTCGGGGGTGGAGCTGCCCGCGATCGGCCGGAATCTCTTTCTCCATCCCACGGCCGCGGTGGCCGGGCGCTATCAGAACGCGATCGAACCCTGGCGCGGCCCACCGCAGACGGTCCTCTGCGATCACTTCTCCGCGGGTCCGGACGGGGATGGCTACGGCTTCCGCTGCGAAGCCGCCCCCGCACACCCGGGCCTGCTCGCGCTCGGACTCCCCTGGCTCGGCGACCGCGATCACCGGCGGCGCATGCAGCAGGTTGCGCGGACGAGCGCGCTCATAGTCCTCACCCGCGACAGGGAAGGTGAGACAGGACGCGTCCGACTCGCTCGCGATGGGCGCGCGGACATCACCTACCGGCCCGGAGCGAGCGTGCGTTCGCTGCTGCGCGATGGGATGGTCGCCGCCGTGCGCCTGCACGCAGCCGCCGGTGCCATGGAAGTGATGACTCTCGACAGCCGGGGTCGTGTCCTCGGCGGCGCCACCGCGCCATCGCCCGGCGATGTCGATGCGTTCTGCGATCGGATCTCGCCCGATCGGATCGGGCGCAACTGGTCGACCCTGTTCAGCGCGCATCAGATGGGAACGTGCCGCATGGGCGCCGATCCGCGCGCCGCGGTATGCAACGGCGACGGCGCCGTGTTCGGTGTCGGCGGCCTGTTCATCGCTGATGCGAGCGCATTCCCTCTCTCGTCGGGGGTGAACCCCATGATCACGATCATGGCCATGGCGCATCACTCGGCCGGCAGGATCCTCGCGGGGTAATCGGTCCCGCCGGGGAAGGGAAGCCCAGGCACGCGCCTGTAAACCCTTGCCTTCCGCGCGTTTCGGGACATAATCAGGGGGCGGGTTTCGGTCCGTCACGGGTCAGGAGCGTCCTGGACTGCCGCGCCGGGCGCCGGGCGTGAAGCCGGAGCGGCAGGTGATACCTCGTCGCGGGAATGAAGAAGTCTCGTGCACCCGCAGGAGTCTGATGGCCGCAGCAGCGTTCTACGATCTCGAAGGTACTCTCGTGGGCACCAACCTGGTGCACTCGCTGTTATACTACGCGCAGCGTCAGCAGGGGATCGCGCGCGCCCTCGTAAAGAGCGCCTCGACCGTGCTCAGCATCCCTGTCTTCGCCGCCGCCGACAAATACAGCCGGCGGACGTTCAACGAGATGTTCTTTCGCCGGTACGAGGGACAGAGCGAGGACCGTCTCCGGTTCTTCGCCCGGGAGCTGTTCGAGGAGGTGCTGGAACCGGCCATTCTCCCGCGTGCGCGTGATCTGCTGGAGTCGTCGCGAGAGCGCGGATTCAGGCAGGTGATCGTGACCGGGGCGCTGGATGTCTCGGTGCGCCCGCTCATGGAGCACCTCGGCATCGACGACTACGTCGCCAACCGATTGGAGTTCGTGAGCGGGATCGCCACCGGGCGGGTGCTTCCACCGGTGATGGCTGCCGCGACCAAGGCTTCGTGGATCCGCGATTTCGCGGAGCGCGAGGAGATCGACCTGGGCGCTTCCTTCGCGTACAGTGACAGCATGAGCGATCTACCGATGTTGTGCGTCGTCGGCCATCCGACGGCCGTGAATCCCGACTTTCGACTCCGGCAGACGGCCTTGCAGCACGACTGGCCGATACTCGACCTCACCTGATGGCCATTCCTCTCCGCCGCATCGCGCACGACTCCGTTGTCCATATAGATAGTGACAGCGCGCCCCGGGTCATCACCTCGGGCGAGGATCTGGTGCTCGAGGATCTGCCGATAGGGACGCGGGTCATCTATCCCAACCCGCCTCTGCGCGGTCTGCCCAACCGCGAAGCCGCGATCCGGCACGCACTCAACCATCCGCATGAGTGCGACCCTCTGCACACGCAGCTCTCGCCCGGAATGCGCGTCACGATCGCCGTCGACGACATCAGCCTCCCGCTGCCACCGATGGCGACGCCCGACGTTCGCCAGACCATCCTCGAAGTCCTCGCGGAGCTCCTGAGCGCGCATGGAGTGGACGATGTCCACATCGTCATCGCCAACTGCCTGCATCGGAAGATGACGGCTGGGGAGATGCGCCGGATGTCGGGGAATCGCATCTTCGAGGCCTTCCATCCTGACCGGTACTACAATCACGACGCCGAATGGCCGGAGGGGCTGGTCACGCTTGGCGAGACGCGGCAAGGTGAGCCGCTGCGCATCAACCGCCGCTGTGCGGAGAGCGACCTCCTCATCTACGTGAACATCAACCTCGTGCCCATGGACGGCGGGCACAAATCCGTTGCCGTGGGCCTGTGCGACTACGAGTCGCTGCGCGCGCACCACGAGCCGCAGACGATCCGGGACTCGGACAGCTACATGGATCCGCGCCGATCAGCGCTGGCGCACAAGGTCGACAGGCTGGGGCGGCTGGTGGATGAGCACATCAACGTGTTCCACATCGAGACGGCGCTCAACAATCGCATCTACGCCGGCCAGATGGACTTCCTCACGGAGAACGAGGACCATTACACGCCGGTGGACCGGATGAAGCTCGAGGGCACGCGTCTCGCGCTCTCGAAGATGCCGCGTGCCGCGCGGCGGCGGATGATGCATTCGATACCGGCGCAGTACGAGATGGTCGCCTGCCACGCCGGTCGCACGGACGCCGTGCACCAGCGCATCCTCGATCGCAACTTCGCGCAGTACGCCGTGCCGGTGAGCGGGCAGTGCGACATCCTGATCACCGGTGTTCCGCACATCTCGCCGTACAACGTGAACTCGATTCTCAACCCGCTTCTTGTGCAGGTCATGGGGCTGGGTTATTTCCACAACATGTATCGGGGCAAGCCGCTCCTGCGCGAGGGCGGCGTGCTCATCCTGCACCATCCGTGTCCGGATGATTTCGACCATGCGATCCATCCGAGCTATATCGAGTTCTTTCACCGACTGCTCCCCGAGACCCGCGATGCCGTCGAGCTGCGCGATCGCTATGAGCGTGAGTTCGCCGAGAATCCGAGCTACGTGCAGATGTACCGCAGCGGCAACGCGTACCATGGTGCGCACCCGTTCTTCATGTGGTACTGGGGGGAGAACGGCCGAAAGCACGTGGGACGCGTGATCGTGGCCGGCTCGGAGAACGCGCACGTGCCGGCGACAATGGGCTGGGAGCGCGCCGACAACCTCCAGGAGGCGATCGGCATGGCGCGCGGCACCGCCGGTCGCTCCGCCGAGATCACCTTCCTCCGGCAGCCGATGATATTCATCGCCGAGGTGTCATAGCTTGGCCGCGACCTCGGGCCGGCCGGGCGTGGAGCAGCTCTCACCCACGGCGATCTATGAAGGGAAGACGATCTTCCTCATAGGCGGCACCGGCTTTCTGGGCAAGGTGACGCTCAGCATCCTCCTGCATCGCTTTCCGAACATCCGGCGGGTGTTCGTGACGGTGCGCGCGCCATCGGCCGCCGAGTCCGCGAGCCGCTTCTGGAACTCGGTGCTCGCGACCCCGCCCTTTGAGCCTTTGCGTGAGCGCTACGGCGACGCGTTCGAGGGATTCATCCGCGAAAAGGTGCGCGTGGTCGGCGGCGACGTGGGCGAGGCGAACCTGGGCTATTCCGACGGGGAAGCGCAGGCGATCGCGGACGAGGTGGACATCGTCATCAATGGCGCGGGCAAGGTCACGTTCAACCCCGCGCTCGAGGCGGCGCTCCGAACCAACGTGATCGGCACGCAGAACGTGATCGACTTCGCGAAGCGCATGCGACGACCCGCGCTGATCCACACGTCCACATGCTTCGTCGCCGGGAACAGGTCCGGGCCGGTATCGGAGGACGATCCGGTTCTTGGCTACTTCCCGCGTCACGAGGACATGCCGGGTGTGGAGTTCTCGGTGCACCGTGAGATCGCGGACTGCGAGCGGCTCGCCGCACGCGTGAAGGACGAGGCGAGTGATGCGACGATGGTCGCGCGATTCACGCAGCTCGCGCGCGAGCGGCTCATCGACGAGGGGCGTGACCCGGACGACCCCGGGGCGATCGCGACGGCGATGGTGCGCGAGCGAAAGGCGTGGACACGGGCACGGCTCACGGAGCTCGGCGTGGAGCGCGCGGCGTGGTGGGGGTGGCCGAACATCTACACCTATACAAAGAGCCTTGGCGAGAAGCTGGTAGCGGCGGAGGCCGGGATCATTCGCAGCATCGTGCGGCCGAGCATCGTCGAGTCGGCCCTCTCGTACCCCATGCCCGGCTGGAACGAGGGATTCACGACCACCGCGCCGCTCATCCTGATGATTCTCAAGGGTCAGGCGCAGATTCCGGCCGACGATACACTGCTCCTCGACGTCACTCCCGTGGACGAGGTAGCTGCGGTACTTCTCGCGGTCGCGGCGGAAGCGCTCGTCGGCGAGCCGGCGCTCGTATATCAGGCCGCGACGGGCGATTCCAATCCCTTCAACGTCCGGCGGGTGGTCGAGCTCACAGGGCTGTACAAGCGCCGGCATCTGCGTGGCAGGGAGGGCCGTGGCGGCACAGCGGTGGTGAACAGGGTGATGGGTGCGATGGAGGCGCGCACCGTCTCCGTCAAGCGCTTCGATCGCACGTCCACGCCCATGTTCAACAGTGCAGCGAAGAGTGTGTCGTCGTTGCTGGAGCGCGTCAAACCCCGCTTCGGGGGTGGGCGCGTGAGCGATGTCATCGAGCTGGCGCGAACGCAGATCGGCCGTTTCGAGCACGCAACGGGGGAGGCGCAGAAGGTATTCGAGATGTTCCGCCCCTTCATCGTGGAGAACTCGTACGTCTTCGGTGCGCGCAACGTCCGGCGTCTGATGAGCCGCATTCGCCCCGAGGAACGCCCGCTGTTGCGCTGGCAGCCAGAGTCGATCGACTGGTTCGGCTACTGGCTGGACGTGCACGTCCCGGGGCTCGATCGCTGGGTGTTCCCGAAGCTCGAGGAGGAGCTGCGCGTGCGACCGCCGCGCCGCTACACGCATCGCGATCTCATCGAGCTGTTCGATACCGCCACAAAGCGCTTCTCCACGCGGGTGGCGATGCGAATCGACCGATCGGGACGAAGCGAACAGTACACTTACGCCGATCTGCAGGAGGCCGCGACGCGCGGCGCGGGCTTCCTCGCTGCGTCCGGGGTGACTCCCGGCGACCGTGTGCTTCTCGTCGGCCACAACGCGCCGGAGTGGGGTGTCTCGTACTTCTCGATCCTCAAGGCCGGCGCGACCTGCGTTCCCGTTGATCCGGAGAGCAGCGCCGAGGAGATCGTCCGCCTCGCGACGGCCAGCGGCGCAACGGGATGCGTCATCAGCGAACGCGTGGCCGCGCTGCATCCAGACCTTCGGGCCCGCCTGCGCCTCTCCGGCAGCGATGCGATACGGCTCTGGCGCTTCGCCGAGCTGTTCGCGATTCCGGATGAGGAAACGGAACGACAGCGTAACGCGCTGCTCCCCGCGCGCGTGCAGGGTCATGCGCTCGCGTCGCTGATATTCACCTCGGGGACGACCGGGCAGCCCAAGGGTGTGATGCTCTCGCACCGCAACCTGACGAGCATGGTGTCGATGCTCGCATCGGTGTTCGACCTGGGCCCGCGCGACGGTCTGCTATCCGTTCTGCCGCTGCATCACACTTTCGAATTCTCGGCCGGTTTCGTCACGCCGCTGAGCCAGGGCAGCCGCATCACGTATCTCAACGAGACGACGCGCGAGGAGCTGCTTTCGGCGCTCATCGGCGGGCGCATCACGGCAATGGTCGGCGTCCCCGCACTATGGGATTCGCTGCACCGCCGCATCCGGAGCGACATGCGCGAGCGCGGACCGTGGGTTGACCGGCTCTCCTCGGCGATGATGCTCGCCAACGCCTGGGTGCGCGATCGCACGCCGATCAACCTCGGCCCCGTGCTCTTCGCGCCGGTGCACAGCGCTCTGGGCGGAAAGCTGCGCTTCCTCGTGAGCGGCGGCGCCGCGCTGAGCCAGCCGGTGAAGCGCGACCTGCACGCGCTGGGCTTCACGATTCTCGAGGGCTACGGGCTCACGGAGGCCTCGCCGGTGCTCACCGTCACGCGTCCGGGCAACCGACTCTTCACCACGAGCGTTGGCACGGCACTGCCCGGCGTCGAGATCCGCATCGCCGGTGCCGACGAGCGCGGCGTGGGTGAGGTGATCGCGCGCGGCGGCAACATCATGCTCGGCTACTACGGAAACGAGGAGGCAACGCGGGGCGCGCTGGAGGAAGGATGGCTGCGCACGGGCGATATCGGGCGCCTGGATCCAGAGGGCCACCTGCATCTCGTCGGCCGGTCCAAGGAGATCATCGTCGATTCCGATGGGCGCAATGTGTACCCGGATGACGTCGAGCATGCGTACACCGGGTCGCCCTGGATAAGGGAGATGTGCGTGGTCGGCCTGCCGGACGGCGTTGCCGAGAAGGTGGCTGGCGTCGTGGTGCCCGATTACGGGCATGACGTGTCGCTCTCGCGCGCGGATGTCAGAAGCCGGATCGAGGAGCATGTGCGCAACAGGTCGACCACGCTGCCATACCACAAGCGCATCAAGATCCTGCACATCACCGAAGACGACCTGCCGCGCACGGCCACGCGCAAGGTGAAGCGGCGGGAACTGGCTGCGATGCTCGCGGTGCAGCAGCCGTACTCGCAGGTCGTCGTCGCGGGTACAGGCGACACGATCGGAACCGTGGGAGGAAGGTCAGCCGGTGCACCGGCAGTCGATGCCGAATGGCTCGTCCCGGTGGTCGCCGCCGTGTGCAACCGCCCGCGCAGTTCGATCACGGTAGACACTCGGCTCGAGGAGCTCGGATTCGACAGCCTCATGTACGTGGAGCTGGCCGCGGCGGTCGAGCAGGCCGGTGGCAGCTTCGCAGCGCCCGATAGACTGCACGAGATCCGCGATCTGCGTGAACTCGGCGCAGCGGTCACACGCAACGGACGACAGACACGTCCGGTTTCCACGGTGCCGCCCGGGCGAGCCGCGGTCAGCGTGAAGAAGCAGTCGAACGATATCCGACTCCCGTCGCTCGTTCGTACCGCGGGTGCGGCAGGACTCGGCGCGCTGCAGAAGGTTTTCTACGACAACGTGCTCGACAGCCGGTATGAGGGTCGCGAGCGTGTACCCGTGCACACCAATTTCATCGTCGCCGCCAACCATGCTTCGCATCTTGACATGGGACTGGTCAAGATGGCGCTCGGCGATCAGGGGCGTGATCTCGTTGCACTGGCAGCCGCGGATTATTTCTTCGACAACCGCTACAAGCGCGCGTATGTGGAGAACTTCACGAATCTCGTCCCCATCGAGCGCAGTGGTTCTCTCCGGCAATCGCTGAGGCACGCGCGGTCGTATCTCGATCAGGGTTACAACGCGCTCATCTTTCCCGAGGGGACGCGGTCAGTCACGGGCACGCTCGTGGCGTTCAAGCCTGTCATCGGGTTCCTCGCGCTCTCGGCGCGAGTCGGGATACTGCCTGTCCATCTTGCAGGAACGCACGAGGCGTTGCCGAAGGGCGCGGGCATGCTGCGCGCGCGCGGGGTGGGAGCGCGCATCGGCCGATTCCTTTCCATCGAGGAGCTCGAGGCGATGACGGCGCGCATGCCGAACTCCGCCGCCCACCGTCTGATCGCGGCGCGCGTGCGCCACGAAATAGTGAACCTCCGCGACGGTACGAACCACGTGTTCGATGCCGAGGCGCTGAAGCGCCGGTGGAGCGACGAGCGCACTGGTGCTGCGGAGGCCGGCAGTGAACCCGCTTCCGAGCCGCGTCCGGTAGACGAGGGTGCGACCATCGGTGACTGAACTGGTCATGATCGCATGAGCACGATCGCATGAGCACGATCGCATGAGCTGGTTCGCGCGCAAGCGCGCGCGCGCGGTCGGCGCGGCCGGTTTCGAGGAGTCAACTCCCGAACGGGATTCCGAGGCCGGCGCCCAGGGGAATGGCCGCCGCAAGGCAATCCTCGTCACCGGCGGAACGGGATTCCTGGGTTCACATCTCGTGCGGGAGCTCGTCGAGGCAGAAGGCGGGCAGCGTGACGTTCGGGTTCTCTCGTCCGCGCCCGCGCCATGGCTCGCGGAGGTGGGCGCAGCATCGACGATCGGCTCGATCACGAACGCCGAGGATGTCGCGCGCGCCGTGGACGGCGTGTCGGAGATCTATCATCTCGCGGGAAGAGTCTCGCACGCGCGCGACGATTCGGCCAGGATGTACGCACTGCACGTCGAGGGTACGCGGCTGCTGTGCGATGCGGCCGTGCGCGGGGATGTCCGCTCGATCGTCATCGCATCGTCGAGCGGGACTCTGGCCGCGTCGTCCAATCCCGATTCCATCGCGACGGAGAGTACGCCGCCGCCGCTCGATGTCGTCCTGCGTTGGCCGTACTACGCCAGCAAGGTCTACCAGGAACGAGTCGCGCTCGAACGGTGCAACGGTTCGGGCTGTCGCGTGGTCATCGTGAATCCGAGCCTTCTGCTCGGCCCGGGCGACGCGCGGCTCACGTCCACGCGGCCGATACTCGACTTTCTCGCGCGCCGTATCCCCGTGATCCCGCCCGGTGGTCTCAGCTTCGTGGATGCGCGCGATGCCGCTCACGCGTGCCGGGCGGCGATGCGGCTCGGCGTGCACGGCGAACGCTACCTCCTCGGCGCCGCCAACTGGACGTTCCGCGAGCTGTTCGCGCGGCTGGAGCGGCTCACGAAGGTCGCGGCGCCGCGCGTTCCGATTCCGGTGCGGCTCGCCGGTGCCGGAGCGCGTGCGTATGGGGCGGTGGTGCGAGGGTGGGATCTTTCGCCCTCGGTGGATCCCGCCGAGCTCGAGATGGCGCGCTATTTCTGGTACGTGGACGCGTCCAAGGCCACGCGCGAGCTCGGCTTCACTCCGCGCGATCCCGCGACGACGCTGCACGACACGGTGAGCTACATCCGGGAGCGGTTTCTCGGAGCGGGTGCGTTCGGGGCCTGAGGCCACCGGACCCAGAGCGCGCCGGGAACCACCTCGAACGTCGCCGGAACGCGACCGACCAGCTCGCCGTCCACTTCGAGCGCTACGAGTGCGCCTCCGTTCACACGGCGGACAGTGATCCTGGAGGCGAGCCGGTGATGCACGCCGTCCATCCGCAGATGAGTTCCAAAGTACAGTCGCGGTGATCGCGCAATCATGGCGATGGTGCCCATGTCGCGGATCGCGACGACATCGAGCTGCCCATCGTCAACCTCTGCGGTTGGCGCGATCTTCATCCCGCCGCCGAAATAGCGCGCGTTCGCGATGCAGATATTGGCCGCGAGCAACCGGACCGGTGCGTCGCCGTCCATCTCCAGCTCGATCGCCGGCGCGGTGTAGCGCGGCCAGGCACGCAGCGTGGCGATCGCGTACGACGCCGCCCCGGAGAGCAGTCCGCCCCCGATCGCACCGGTCACGGCACGTCGCGCCGCGCGTTCGGCGACGCTGCGCACGACTTCTCCCGATAGCCCGAAGGATGCCACGTTGAGGAAGTAGCGCGATTCCCCGTCGCCGGCGCCGTTCACGTACGTCACGCGGCCGAGGTCGATGCGCCTCGCCTTTCCACCGCGCAACGCGGCAGCGGCGGCAGACGCTCGCGCGGGGATGCCGAGTGTGCGCCGGAAGTCGCCGCCCGTGCCACTGGGGAGAACGCCCAGTTCCGACGGCTCGCCGCTCGCGACGATGCCATTGACGACCTCGGATACCGTGCCGTCGCCGCCGCAGGCGATGATGAGCCGGCGGCCCGCGCGCGCTTCGCGTTCGGCGATGCCCGTTGCGTGTCCCGGGGCCTCCGTGAACGTGCACTCGAACGGGCCGAAATGTGCCCGCATTGCGCTCGCCATCGCGGGCCACCGGTGCGCGGTCTTTCCACCGGCGGCCACCGGGTTCACGATCACCAGCGGAAGCGCTGTCACGGATCGGCGCGCCGTGCCCGATCGATCTCGCCCAGCTCCCGGATCCGCGTCATCACCACGTCGGCGATCTCCTTGTGCGTTCTGAGCCGGTTCTCCCGCGCGAACTGTGCGGAGAGGTCCATCACGGGGCCGAAGTAGATGCGGATCGGCTCACCGCCGCGCCAGTTGCGGGCGATCTGCCGGCGGACGCTGTTATCGAGTCCGGCGATGAATACGGGAATCACCTGCGGCTCTGCCTCCATGATCAACTGGCCGACGCCAGGCTGCGGCCGCAGATAGCTGTACGGGTCGGGATTCCTGTTGCGCGTGCCCTCGGGGTGGAAGCCGAGCATGTGTCCTCTCCCTGTGCGGCAGAGATCCGTGAGCACGCGGAACGAGTAACTATTGAAGCTTCGCTTGGCGGCGGTGTGAAAGATGGGCGGGTACATGGCCCACCCGGTGAGGGCATTGATGATCAGTGCGAGCGGCGACTGGTAGAAGAAACGCCCCCTCACGGGAAAGAACAGCCGAATGGGGGCGCTTGTGCGGCGGAGCAGGACCGCGGATACGACGTACATGTCGAAGAAGGAGCGATGGTTCGCGACCAGGAGAATGGGGCGATCGTGCGAAGCCTGTTCGAAGTACTCCAGACCCTGCACCTGAACGAGATTCGCCGTGACGAAGGCGATGATGCGGGCCGGAAGGGCGCGCTGGTAACGCATCCAGAATGTCTTCATCCGTTCGCCGTGCATGCTGCGGATGAACCGAAGCGCAAAGCGCTCCATGGTCGAGAGTACGGCTTCCTCTTCGGCGGTAGGTTGCGGCGGGCGGGTTGGCGTTGGTGGCGGCGTGGGCCTGGACGGGGGCTTGGCGGGGGGGGGGGGGGGGGGGGGG
>JBOHTO010000094.1:0-18223 GCA_050733695.1 Gemmatimonadaceae bacterium
CCCCGCCACCGCCCGCGCCGCCCGCGCCGTCCGCGCCGTCCGCGCCGCCTTCGTCTCCCGCGCCGCCGTCGCCGCCCGCGTCAATCATCGTCTCGGCGGTCCGCCGAACGTCTCATTGAATGCGTCGCGGGCTCGGCCGAACGCGTCGCCGATCTGGTCGAACGCGCCCCGCGCCTGCTGCGAGTAGTAGCCGGCCGCCTGGGCGTAGTCGTCTGCCAGCGGATCGCCGGGGCCGCCGCGCCTGATGTAGCTGCCGGCGATAATGTCGCCGTACCCGCCGCGTTCGGTCCAGCGCTGCAGTTCCGCCGCCCGCACAGTGTGGAAGGGGTGATCGCGGAACGCAGTATTGATCAGCTTGAGCACTGAATCCCAGGCGCCACCGGTGGTCTCGTATTCGGAGGCCTGGAGCATGAACTCGTCGAGGTCGATCGAATCCTCCCCCGCGCCCCCGCCAGCCAGCTTGAGGAACGCGTTCATCGAGATGCGCGTGTCCTGAACGCCGAGCAGCCCGGCGCGATCGCTGGAGAGCTCGCTCTTGCGATACCACTCGAGCAGCGCGAGCTGGAAGGGCATGAGCGCGATGCCGGCGAGTATCGGCAGGTTGCGCAGCCCGAAGTACAGGATGATGATTGCGATCGTGCGGTAGGTCGTGTGCCCGCTCATGATGTGGCCGAGCTCGTGGGCCAGTATGAAGCGCTGTTCCTCGCGGTCCAGGAGGCCGAGCGTCCCCGAGTTGAGAACGATGAAGGGCTTGTCGAAGCCGACCGCGCCCGCGTTCACGAACGGTGTCTGCGTGACGTAGAGCTGCGGGCGGTCGGGCCAGTCGAGCGTCTCCACCACCTCGCTGTACAGGGCATCGAGCGCCGGGCGCTGGCGCGGCCCCACGCGAACGGAGTTCGCGGTGAAGAGGTGCCGCACGCCGCGCTCGCCCAGGAAGCCGGCGACCTTGCGCACTACCTCGTCGAAGCCGGGGAGTGCGCGCAGCGTGTTGAGCGCGGCGCGGTCGGCCGGGTGCTCCCAGGCTCGTGATGATATCTGGGTGAGAATCGTTCTTTCGGTCATTCGTGCCTCCCAAGGGCGACAGGGTTGCCCTGTCCTACGCGTGCGAGCATGCCGGGGATTCTGACCCTACAATCCCGAGAAGGCTTGCGCCAGATCTTCCAGCAGATCGGTGACATCTTCCACTCCGCAGGAGAGCCGGATGAGGCCCTCGGTGATCCCGAGTTCCACGCGCCGGGCTTCGGGCACCGAAGCGTGCGTCATCGACGCCGGGTGGCTGATGAGACTCTCGACGCCGCCCAGCGATTCGGCGAGCGCAAACACGCGGACCGCGCCGAGCACGCTGGCTGCGCGTGCCTTCGTTCCCAGCTCCACCGAGATCATCCCGCCGAAGCCCTGCATCTGCCGCGCGGCCAGCGCGTGCTGCGGATGCGAGGTGAGTCCCGGATATATCACGCGTTCGCCACCGAGCTGCAGCGCGAGCCAGTCCGCCACGCGGCGGCCGTTGGCGTCGTGCGCGGGCATGCGCAGGTGCAGCGTCTTGGTACCGCGGAGCGCGAGCCAGCAGTCGAACGGTCCCGGCACTGCGCCGGCCGCGTTCTGGATGAACTGCAGCGTCTCGGCGAGCGCATCGTCGCGCACGACGGCCATGCCGCCGATCATGTCGCTGTGCCCGTTGAGGTATTTCGTCGTGCTGTGGAAGACGATGTCGGCGCCGAGCTCGAAGGGGCGCTGGAAGAAGGGGGTGGCGAAGGTGTTGTCGACGATGAGCAGCGCGTCTGCGCGGTGCGCGATGTCGGCCGCGGCGGCGATATCGGTGAGGCGCATGAGCGGGTTCGTCGGCGTCTCGACAACGATCGCCCGCGTGTCCGGCGTGCGGGCGTCCTCGATCCTCTGCGGGTCGCGCGCGTCCACGTACGTGAATGACAGCCCGAAGTTCTGCAGTATCCTGTCGAACAGGCGGAATGTCCCGCCGTATAGATTCTCTCCGCAGATGATATGGTCGCCGGCGCGGAAGAGCTTCATTATGGAGTCGATGCACGCCGTCCCGCTCGCGAAGGCGAAGCCATGGCGCCCGCCCTCGAGTGCTGCGACATTGCGCTCCAGTGCCTCGCGCGTGGGGTTGCGGCCGCGCGCGTACTCGTAACCCTTGTGCCGGCCGAGTTCTTCGTGCACGTAGGTGGAGGTGAGATACACGGGAGTCATGATGGCCCCGGCCAGCGGCTCGGGGCGCTGCCCGGCGTGGATGGCGCGCGTTCCGAACGCGCGGTCCATGTCGTCCTCGAATACCAGCGTCATCGTCGGCTCGTTTATGGGTTCGGTGGCGGAAGTTAGTGGACCGTCCCGGCACGGGCGAGTCGCTTGAATCGGCGGGGAGAGGGAGGACACAGCTCAATGACAGCGATGAATCCGGAGGGCGCGACACGGGGCGGGGGGGGGGGTGGGGAACAGCCGCGCTGCCTCGTGGTGGACGATGAGCCGCGTCTGAGACAGGTGCTCGTACGGCTCATGGAGAGCGACGGCTTCGCGTGCCTGGAGGCGGGGAACGGCGTGGAGGCGCTTGCCGTGCTGCAGCGCCAGGCGATTCCGCTCGTGCTCACGGACATGCGCATGCCGCAGATGGATGGCAGGGAACTGTTGCGGCAGGTGCGGTCGCGCCATCCGGACGTGGCGGTAGTGCTGATCACCGCGATGGTCGACGTCGACATGGCGGTGAGCTGCCTTGCGCATGGCGCGATGGACTACCTGACCAAGCCCTTTCATCTGGAAGAGGTGCGCGCGCGCGTGTCGCAGGCGCTGGAGAAGCGGCGGCTGCTCATCGAGAATCGCGACTATCAGGAGCGGCTGGAGTCGCTCGTCGCCGCGCAGGCGAGACGGCTGGAGGAACTCTTTCTCGCGAGCATCCAGTCGCTGGCGCAGGCGCTCGAGGTCAAGGATCCCTACACGCGCGGGCATTCCTTGCGCGTGAGCCGCTATTCGGTGGCAATCGCGCGCTCACTGGAACTGGACGCCGAGTGTGTGCGGCAGATCGAGCTCGGCGGGCAGCTTCATGATGTTGGAAAGATCGGCGTGCGCGAGTCGGTGCTGAACAAGGAGGGACCACTGACGCAGGAGGAATACCAGCACATCATGACGCATCCGATGGTCGGTTGGCAGATACTCTCGCCCCTGCTCATGGATGCCCCTGTCGCACTGAACATCGTGCGTTCACACCACGAGCGCGTGGATGGCACGGGGAAGCCGGACGGGCTCGCCGGAGCCGACATACCGGTGGAGGCACGCATCGCTGCGGTCGCCGACGCGTTCGACGCGATGACATCGGTGAGGCCGTACCGCGGAGTCGCGCTCACAGCGGAGGCGGCGGTCGAGGAGCTGCGCCTGTTCAGCGGCCGCCAGTTCGATGCGGGCGTCGTCGACGCCTTTGTCTCGGTGCTGGACGCCGGCGCGATCGAGCTCGCGGGGCCAGAGGGGTCAGGTCTTGTTTTGACGCATCGTTCCACCGCCGGCATGTGACGGCGGAGCGGCGGTCGCCAACCGAGCGCCACGCATCTGTCTTTACGCGCGCTACAGGGTGAAGCGCGACATCGCTCCCTTGAGCCGGCTCGCGATGTCCGCCAGATGCTGGCTCGACTCCGTGACGTGCTGCATCGACGACGCCTGCTCCTCCACCACCGCGCTCACCTGCTCCGACGTGGATGCGTTCTCCTCGGCGACCGCGGCGATCGCTTCGATCTCGCGCGCCAGGTCCGCGGCCTCCTTCTGCTGGGCTTCGGTGCTCTCGACGATGCGCTCCACGGCGCCGCGACTCGCCTCGATCTCCTGTCCGATCTGTGTGAGGGCCGACGCCGATGTGCGGATGACGGACTCCCCGCTCGAGACCCGGTCGCTCACCTGCGCGATGTGCTCCGCGGTGCGTACCGAGGCCGATCTGATCTCGGTCGCGAGCTTGCGGATGGTGTCGAGCGCCCGCGCGCTCTCGCCGGCGAGCTTGCGCACCTCGTCGGCGACGACGGCGAAGCCCTTGCCGTGCTCACCGGCACGCGCGGCCTCGATCGCGGCGTTGAGGGCGAGCAGGTTCGTCTGGCGCGCGATCGCGGCAATGGTGTCGGTGATCTTGCCGATCCGCTGCGATTTCTCACCCAGCTCGTTGACGGCCGGAACCGCCTCGTTGGTCACGGCCGTGATGGTGGCCATGCTCCTGAGCGCTTCCTCCGCCGACTGCACGCCGCGCCGCGCCGAGCTCGCGACCGCGTCTGCCGTGTCGTGCGCGGCGCGTGCGTGGCCTGCCACGGTGATTGCGCGCTCCGCCGCGCGTGTGGATGCATCGACGATGAGTCCGATCCCGCGGGTCTGCACGGCAGCCGACTCCGCGATCGAGTGCGCGGCGCTGGATACTTCCTGCGTGGAGGCGCTCATCTCCTGGGCGCCGGAGGCCAGCTCCTCCGCCGTGGCTGCGACCTCGCTCGCACCCGTCTCGAGATCGCGCAGGAGTGCGCTCAGGCTCGTCGTCATCCTGCGGAAGGAGTCGGCGAGTACCCCGACCTCATCGCCCGATGTGAAGGTCAGTTCCTGACGAAGCTTGCCCTGCGACACCGCCACGGCGTGCCGGGAGACCTCCTCGACTCCGCGCGTGAGCTCTCGCGCCGCGTAGAATGAACCGCCCACGGCGAGCAGCAGCGCGAGCAGCGGGAAGATCGCGAACGCCAGCATGCGCCCGCGCAGGTCCGCGATGAAATCGGTCGCGCGCAGCGTCGTGACGACGTAGCCGGCCGCCGAACGATCGGCGCGCGTGATCGGAGCCGCTGCGGTGATGAAGCGGTCGCCTTCCTCCTCGTACACCGGCGTCACCCCCGCCGTCTCCTGTCTCAGACTGTCGGCCAGTCCGGGGGGAGGCGACCAGCGCTGGTCGTACTGTGGCTGGCCAGCGCTCCACGACGAGTGCACCAGGTAGCGGTAGCGCGGCCCTTCCCGCCGGACGATGGCTATGCCGTTCGCGAGATCGGTGACGCTTCCGCCGTTAGCGACCCAGAGATCCTTGAGCGTGTTGCGTGCGTTGACGAAGGCGGCGGTATTCTGCCCGCCGCTCGCGGCGATCTCATCCAGCGACTCCGCGCGCACAGCCACGGCGGTGCTGCGCGCGATGGTCGACAGCCGCTGACCGTGCAGCTCCACGAGACTGTCGCTCGCGTAGTCGTAGATCGGCACGAGCAGGATGACGAGCGTCAGCGTGACGGCGAACGTGCTGATCGCGGCCAGCTTCACCTTGAATGGTGTCGACGCCCAGATGCGGGACCACGCGGTCAGGACTTCCTCCGAGGGGGGCGGGTGTGCAAGTGAGGGACGTACGCGCGCCGCGTTTGGCAACAATACCGGCGTGAGGCTAGCTTCAGTTGCACGTTCCCTCATCCGGCGCGCGTCGCATGCAGCGGTGCGCATTCGACAGCGTCATTCCAGGAAAACCGGTGGGGCTTCCCGTCACTTTACCATGCAGCACGGTCTCATAGTCAGCGTTTCCGGCCTGCGCGGCCGCGTTGGTGATGGATTGACTCCGGAAGTCGTCGCGACGTACGCCGCCGGATTCGGTGCATGGGCATCCGATCCCCCTATCCGTCCGGGAGGCCGGCCGCTCGGCCAGCCTGACATCGTCGTCGGTCGCGACAGCCGCGTGTCGGGCCCCATGTTCCACCGCGTGGTACTCGCCGCGCTGCAGTCCGTGGGCTGCAATGTGCTCGACGTCGGCATGGTACCCACGCCGACCATACAGCTCGCCGTCGAGCACTCGCACGCCGCTGGAGGTCTGGCGATCACTGCGAGCCACAACCCGATCGAGTGGAACGCGCTCAAGTTCATAGGACCGCGCGGACTCTTTCTCGATCCCGCGGAGAGCGCCGCGATGCGTCGCGTGGTCGAGGCGGAAGGCGGCATTCCGCGAGCCGGCTGGGCCGAGCTCGGGAGCGTGCAGGAGGACGCGGCGGCCGTGGAGCGCCATCTCGATGGCATATTCGCTCTCGATTTCATCGACGTCGAGCGCATTCGCGCCCGCCGGTTCCGCGTCGCGCTCGACTGCGTGCGTGGCGCTGGCGCCACAATAATGCCGGCTCTGCTCGAGCGGCTCGGCTGCACGGTGACGGCGCTCAACCTAACGCCGGACGGTCATTTCCCGCGCCCGCCCGAGCCGGTGCCGGAGAACCTCGGTGAGCTGGAACGGCTCGTGCGAAGCTGCGGAGCGGACATCGGGCTGGCGGTCGATCCCGATGTCGACCGTCTCGCTCTTGTTTCAGATGAAGGTGTGGCGATCGGTGAGGATTACACGCTGGCGCTCGCCATGCGTCTCGTGCTGAGGCACCGGCCGGGTCCGGTCGTCGTCAACCTTTCGACCAGCAGGATCGTCGATGATGTGGCGGCAAAGGCGCTCGGCGGCACTGCGGCGCAGGTCATCCGCGCGCCGGTGGGTGAGGTGAACGTGGCGGTGCGGATGCGCGATGTTGGCGCGACGATCGGGGGCGAGGGGAATGGCGGTGTGATACTGCCGGAGCTGCACCTGGGTCGCGATGCGCCGCTCGCGGCCGCGCTCGTGCTGCAACTGCTGGCGGAAGACGGCAAGCCGCTCTCCGGGATCGTGCGCGAGTATCCGCGCTACGCGATCGTGAAGGACAAGCTGGACCGTCCCGGTGCGGAGCTGGACGCGGTGTATGAAGCGCTGGAAGAGAGTCTCCCCGGCGCGGAGGCTGACAGGCAGGACGGACTGCGGCTCTCGTGGCCCGATCGCTGGGTGCACGTCCGGCCATCTGGAACCGAGCCCATCGTGCGGGTAATAGCCGAGGCGCCGACGGTGGCGGAGGCGAGCGATCTGGTTGCGCGCGCGCGCGCGCCGCTGGAGGCGCTGCGGCAGGGTTGAGAGCGGCGGCGCGACGAATACAACTGAGCTGGAGCGGATGCATGTGTGGAATCGTTGGCTATATCGGCACGCGTGCGGCGACGCCGCTGCTGATCGAAGGACTCAAGCGACTGGAATACCGCGGCTACGACTCGGCGGGCGTCGCGATGATGAACGGCACGGGCGTGGAGACGCGCAAGGCGGCGGGCAAGATCGCCATGCTGGAAGGCGTGCTGGCCCGGCGGCCCGTGAACGGCAACATCGGGATCGCGCACACGCGCTGGGCGACGCACGGCGTTCCCAACGAGTGCAATGCCCACCCGCACGGCGGCTGCGGCAACGAGATAGCGGTCGTACACAACGGCATCATCGAGAACGCGACCGGGTTGCGGCAGATGCTGGAGAAACGCGGCCACACGTTCCTTTCCGACACGGACACGGAAGTGCTCGGCCATCTCATCGAAGCTTCCTTAGACGGTTCGCTCGAAGACGCCGTGTGCGAGGCGCTGCAGCTCGTGGAGGGAACGTACGGGATCGCCGTGCTCTCGACCCGGGATCCCGACAAGATTGTCGCTGCGCGGAAGGGGAGCCCGCTTCTCATCGGTCTGGGGGATGGCGAGTACTACGTTGCCAGCGATGCTTCCGCGATTCTCGAGCATACGCGGCAGGTCGTGTACCTGGACGACGGCGAGATGGCCGTGCTCACTCGCGACGGCTACCGTGTGATCGACCTCGAAGCGACGACGATCAGCAAGAAGGTGAGCGAGATCGACTGGGATCTGGCCGCGATCGAGCGGGGCGGGTTCGCGCACTTCATGCTCAAGGAGATCTTCGAGCAGCCGGAGACGATCGAGAACACCATGCGAGGTCGTCTGATCGTGGAGGACGGTACCTCCAAGCTCGGCGGGATCAACATGACGCACGAGGAGCTGCTCGCGATCGACAACATCATCATCACGGCGTGCGGCACGAGCTGGCATTCGGCGCTCATCGGCGAGGCCATGCTCGAGGACCTGGCGCGCATCCCCGTCGAAGTGGAGTACGCGTCGGAGTTCCGCTACAGGAATCCGATCGTGACCGAGCGGACGCTGTGCATAGTGATCTCGCAATCGGGGGAGACGGCCGACACGCTCGCCGCGATGCGAGAGGCGAAGCGGCGCGGTGCGCGCACGCTCGGTTTCGTGAACGTCGTGGGTTCCACCATCGCGCGTGAGGATGACGGCGGTGTGTACATCCATGCTGGTCCCGAGATCGGCGTCGCGTCCACCAAGGCGTTCACGAGCCAGGTGGTCGCGCTCGCGCTGCTCACGCTCAAGCTGGCGCGCAAGCGTGATCTGTCGGTGGTGAGGGGCCGAGAGATCGCGGAGGCGATGCGCGAGCTGCCCGGTCAGATCCAGCAGATCCTGGATCAGGCGCCCGCGATCGAACGGATTGCCGACGTGTTCCGGGATGCCACGAACTTTCTGTATCTCGGGCGCGGCTACAACTTTCCCACGGCGCTGGAGGGTGCGCTCAAGCTCAAGGAGATCAGCTACATCCACGCCGAGGGGTATCCTGCTGCCGAGATGAAGCACGGCCCCATCGCGCTCATCGACGAGAACATGCCGGTGGTCTTCATCGCGCCGCACGACTCGGTGTTCGAGAAGCTCGTGTCGAACGTGCAGGAGGTGAAGGCGCGGGGCGGGTGCGTGATCGCGATCACGAGCCGCGATGAGCCGTCGCTGGCGGGGAAGCTGGACTACGAGATCCGCATTCCGCACACCATCGACATGCTCACGCCGATCCTCGCGTCTGTGCCGCTGCAGTTGCTGGCGTACTACATAGCGGTCAAGCGCGGCGCGGACGTGGACCAGCCGCGGAACCTGGCGAAGAGCGTGACGGTGGAGTAGGCGCCGTCGTCGCACCCCGCCGGCGTCATCGCACGGCGTCGCTCACTCGACCCCGGAGCCGCATGACAGGAAGATCACTCCCAATGACACCGTCTGGACGATGTGCAGCACGCGCGGTCGATTCTGGAGGCTCTGGTGCCGCGACCGAGAGCAAGCATCCTGAGATCGACTGGGGCCTGGGCACGTTCGAGGGTGCACGGCGCGAGCAACTGCGGCGATGGTGCGCTCTTACGTTTCGCGAGAAGCTGCTCGTTGTGGAGGAGATGGCGGAGGTGTCCGAGCGACTGCGGCAGGTGCGGGAGCATGAGGGGCGCGATTTCTACCGCGGCGAGGCTTTGGATGGGATGCCGTTGGCATCATGCGATCGCGGGCACACGGCCGCGCCGCGGGAATGCCTGGAGGTGATCGATTGCTATCGGTGAGGTGACTCGAGGGCAGGAACGGCGCACATCATCATCGGAATCGCGTCATGGTGTCGCTCTCTCCCAGCTCAAGCCGTCATCGGAGTAGCGAATGGTCAGGTCGCCAAGCCGGAAGCTTACCCCGTCGGTGCTCTGCCGCCAGTCGTGGATCCCCTGCTCTATTGCTACTGCGGGGAGACTAGCCACGTAGCGATCGGGAATGTCCACCGTCGCCACAAATTCACCCGACGCGTACCTCGCAGGAACGCGCTCCGGAAGATCAATTCTCCTCAGATCATCACCAAGGCGAGTGCGGAGCTTCGCCTCCTGCGCCATCTCGAACTGATTCGCGCACTCGGCGTAGCTCCTGTCGAAGCGAATGGCCACGTCGCCTCCGTAAGCGGACGTGCTAAGGGCGCGTCCATCCATCCGGAGCATGTATGCTGACCACACCGTGGATCGCTCGAGCGCCGATCGCGCTTCTTCGTGGTACACGCTTTCGACGAGAAG
This sequence comes from Gemmatimonadaceae bacterium, assembly GCA_050733695.1. GTDB lineage: Bacteria > Gemmatimonadota > Gemmatimonadetes > Gemmatimonadales > Gemmatimonadaceae > JBOHTO01. The sequence goes on from JBOHTO010000094.1 coordinate 9,678, forward strand.
CCGATTGTCATTTGGAATTTCGATGGAGGCCCGTTTGAGCAGGCCCAGAGTAAGTTCAAGGTCAGCAAGATTCTCGTAAACGGTTCCCCAACCGTTCGGGCCTCGACCATTGGCGATGTGGGCCTCCAGGGTTTCCGCCTCAGGCACGATGACGTGCATTTGTGCATTGCGACAGAGGGCAGGCCGAAGCGGGTGGCGATCGTCATGGCGGTGTAGTCTTCCGGCGCGCTGGAGCAGGACATCGATCGGACACAGGTCCGTTATCATGTAGTCGAAGTCGACATCCAGGCTCTGCTCAATGACCTGTGTTGCCACCAGTATACAACCTTGGGAGTCCCCTCCAGGTCCGAAGCCAGCGATCACCTTTTCGTCAAGAACTCGCCGGTCGACAGCGGCAAAACGCGACTGATAGGCGGGTGTTGCGCCAGGCTTTGGCGCCCAGAGCAGGCTCTCATAGCCCAGTTCTCGCAGACGCTTCACCGTCGCTCGCGCTCCCCCGACCGTGTTGCGAACAACAGCCACGCGACCGCCCAAGCGCGCGACTTGCACTGCATGGTCAATCCAATCATCTTCGCCGTAGGCGGACCAATAGATACGCTTCGCGTCCCGCCCGTCCTGCAAGCAGTCATCCGACTGAATCGATTCCGCATGCGGCCTCCAGCTGGAAATCGCCGGGAATGGTCGACGGATGGCACCCTCTAGCGGCAGTGGCACCTCTTGGGGGCAGTAATGGCTGCGTGCGTCCTCGGAAAGCGTAGCCGACATCAGGACAGCCAGCCCGCCGTGCTCGGCATGCAGGTCCAGCAGTCCCGCAAGGATCCTTGTCATATATCGATCGTAGGAGTGAACCTCGTCGATTACGATAAGATGTCGAGTCGCGGCGGCGAGACGGAGGTGCGCGTGACGGACGGGTATTCCAGCGAGCAGAAATTGATCGAGAGTTCCCACGACGATCTCTGCAGCGAAGAACCGCTTGCTTCGTTCCGAGGCCCATGTGCCGAGAACTTCATGTGCCGGAGTAGTGTCGTCGTCGTTGTAGATCAGCGGCTGGGTCTCGAGAATTTTCGTGTTCGCTGTGGCTAAGGGCTTCTGCCCACCGGTCGCGAGAGCTAGAGTGGGAACGCCGTGAGCACCGTATATCCCGGGGATCGCTGCGCAGATACGATCATACATTGCCTTCGCAGTGGCGCGGGTTGGAAGCAGGAACAGCAGTCCGCCGACTTCATCCGCTTCTCGAATTCGGGCGTAGAGTGTCAAGGCAGCCTCGGTCTTTCCGCTCCCTGTTTCCGATTCGATCAGAAGGCGTTCGCCGGGTTTGGGGAGAGGCATTTGCGCGGTCAGGTTCTGAAGCGGTGTTGGCCTTCGGCGCCGATCTCGGAAGATCGTAGGAAAGACGTGCGGCAGGAGCGCGCTGCCAGGCATTCCGATTCGGACACGCTGTGGCACGACGCCGATCTCGCGGCAGGCGCGGTCGGCTTTCTGTGTTGCCTCCTGCCAGTATTCGTCCGCGTCTGCACCCGGAGCATAGGGGAACGCAGCCTCTGTCGATCCAATCCAATCCGCGAGCGTGAGTATGCCGGCAAACAGGTGCGTCGCAGCCGCGGTTGTTGCAAGCGGATCCAACTCTGGATGCTGCGATAGCCCGACCCATGCCCGCGCCAATCGTCCCAATCGCCGTACCTCGGCGATCGGGTCGCGGGGGCTGAGCGGAGTGCGAAGCCAGAGGGGGTAGAGCTTGCGATCAAGTGCAATCGAAACTGGCCACGGGCGCCCGTGATGCGAGATGGTGGCAGTGAAGAGATCGTTCTCATCATCGGGAGACAAGCCGAGAGGGCTGAGGATGTCCGTGATCTCAGCGTCCAGCTCGTGGAGGCCGTGGGACTTGAGGAGGACCGTGACATGTCCGCGGGCCGGGCGCGAAGGACGACGACCAACCGGATCGCGTTGCTCCTGGAACCCGTGGTTGCACTTTCCAATGTCGTGAAGCAGGGCCAGGTAAGTCAGTGCTCGCCGCGCATCGTCGCCGAGTGCGACCAACCCGAGTGCGCTCGCGAGACGCTTTGCAAGGGGTGAGTCCGGAGCGATCAGGCGCGCGAACACTGCACCGACGTCGGCGGCATGGCAGTGCAGCGGATGGTATGCTCCCCGAGCCGAGTCGAGCTTCGCCCAGAACACGTTCTCTGGGACGCTCTCTAAGTCCGGTCCGCGCGAGGTCGACTTGAGTAGCTGCATCATTCGTGACCGTCAGTTTCGGGACTTGACAAGCTGCGATCCAACCATTAAAGTCTTCAAGTGTTGTATGTCAGCCGGAGGCTAGTGGGGGTAGCCCGTGCTGGATGCATGCCTGAGGCCAGGAAAGCGTTCCTTCCCCGCGGAACCTCCGGCACCTGTTCAATATTGGATGGCCGAGATTGGATGGCCGAGCCACCCGCCTTGATGGGCGGTGTGATCTGCGAGGTGTAGAGTGTCGATCGATAGCCCTGCAACCGTTGAAAGCCAGCATTATCACCTGCTGTCTTCCGGCGTCTTCACTGTTCGGTCGGAACGGGAGCTGACGATGCTTTCCCTTCCCGCCCTCCTCACGAGGCTTCTCAACGGCCCCGAGGTAGAAGGTTTCCCCAATCTGGCGGCGGAGCAGCGCTCTCATGTCTGGCGATTCCTTGTGCGCTGCGCTGCCCGGGCGCTGCGATCTCTCAAACTTCCGGTGGACGACGCGACACACCCCTTTCGTGATACTGACATCCGGAATGCTCTTCTGCAATCGGCCCCGGAAACGGCGTGGCGCCTCTATCAACCGGAGCCCGGCAAGCCGGGATTTCTTCAACCACCAACGCCGAGCGGAGCGAATCCGTGGGACGACAGCTACGACCGGGACTCGATGAGCGTTTTGACCAGCCTCATCGGTTCCAAGTCTCATGAGCGCAAGGCGGACGTGGCGCGCGAGGCCACACCGGAACAAGCCGTTTATGCTCTGATCGACTATCAGGGTGGGGCGATCTACGGTGGGCGGGGGCATTATGGATCGCAGTTGCTCGGGTCTGTGTCGGGCGCGGGAAGTGGAACGCCGTTCATGGGGGCCCGACTCGGAGCCAGCAACGTTCTAACGTTTCGGCACGATGTCAAAGTTGTGCTGGATCGCTGGGACGACACGGCAAAAAAGTTGCGCGGCAAGGTCTGGGCAATCTGGGCGGAGCCGTGGGACGGCCAGCAATCGTTGTCGGCGTCTCTTCTCGACCCAGCATTTATCCCGCTCGCCCGTCTCGTTCGCCTGGGAGAACCTTCGAACGGCCTCTTTGACACTGTCTGGTTCCGTGCCTCGAAGGTCGCGCGAGTAACCGAGCTCATGGGTGGCAACCTTGGGGATCCGTACACGCCGCTCGTCCCAGTACGAGACAGCCGCGAGTACGCGAAGAAGGTGCGTGGGACTCTGCGAAAGGGCTATGACTATACAGAGGTAGTCGCGCTGCTTTTCGGCGAGGGCAGTGAAGCGTCGCCCAGCGTGGAAGCCCTGAGTGCAGTGACAGGTCACTTCCCCCAGATGCTGACCGTGCTCTTTGAGGGGATGGCGTACGAGCAGGGGAAGACTGGGGGCTTTCATCGGCGCGAGATTGTGCTTCCGGCGCGTTATGGTCGGCGTCGGTCCGAGGACATCGACCAGCTCCGCGCCGCACATGGTGAGATGCTTCAATGCGTCAAGGAGGCGAAGTCAGCTCTCCGCGGCGCATTCCGGATCTACCTCACCGGCTCACCGAAGCCGCGGGAGAGCGACGCAAGTCCAGTCGAGGCCGGGCTGGAGCTGCTGGACGCCGATATTGACGCGGTCTATCTGCTCCGCCTTTTCGACGCGGCGAAACGCCGGAGTGAGAACGACAACACGTGGGATACACAGTGGCGAACTGAGCTCTCCACCTTGGCGCGCGAGTCGTTCGAACGCGCTAGAAGGGGACTGCCATCCAGCGTGGCGCGCTTCTACCAGCGGTCAGTAGATGCACGGTCGTACCTCGAGTGGAAACTTTCAGAGCTTCGTGGCGAGGAACCCGGGATGCGAGGTAGCAGTGACAATTCCACTTCGGAGGGACCGCAGCTATGACCGAAGCACCTGTAACGCCTGGACCGGTTCTGGGTGGCACCGCGCGCTCGGAAGGATTGAGCGGGGGAGAGCCACCGCCGCTCCGCCAACGGATCGCACGCGTGGCGGCCTACGTCGGACGCGACGACCTGCTCTCGCGAGGTGATCGTGCGGCGCTCCGCCGCCTTGATGGTGACTCGCGCGATATTCCACCAGCGGTTTTCTGGAGGATCTGCTATCAATTCGATATAGAACCGCCAGAGGAAAGCTTCTGGATGACGGCCCTGCCCTTGATGGCGACTCACCGGCACAACCCGCAACAGCGAGCGGGCCGAACCTTGGCCGCCGCCGGCGTAAGCGCGAGCAGACTGGAGCGGTGGCTTCGCCTTCGGAAGGATAGCGCGCGACGTGAAGCTCGGCGATTGCTGGCGCGACTGGGTGATGGTGGAATCGATTGGGGCGAGTTCGGTGCCCTGCTATACCGATGGGACGATAACGGTCGACGATCTCTCGCGCGTGCTTTCTTCCGTTCACCCGAGTTTCGTCAGGCGCCCACTTCCGAGGGAGGAAATCAATAATGCCCGAAGGCGACATGATTCAGGTTCACATGCTGACCGCTTACCCCGCCGCGCTCCTCAATCGCGACGATGCGGGACTTGCGAAACGGATTCCTTTTGGGGGTGCGGTAAGAACCCGAGTGTCTTCGCAGTGCCTGAAGAAGCACTGGCGTGATGCCCCGGAGATCAGAAAGCTGGGCGACATGGCTGTGCGTAGCACGCGCATTTATGAGCAGCTTGTAGCCCGTCTTCTTCGCGAGGAACACGGAGCTGCTTCGGACGAGGCGTCCGCCGTAGCTCGCTTTCTCATGTCCGAGACCGTTGATACGAAGTCGGTTACGAATCGCGATGGCGTGCTGACCGATCGAACCGGTCAACTTCTGGTCATGACGCAGGCGGAGACTCGGTTTCTCGGGGAATTGGGTAGTGAGCTTCTGCGGCAGCTTCGTGAAGCCAACATTCACGCCACCACCGAAAAGGAAGTCAAGGACGCTGATGTCTTCGACAAGAAGGCGTTGCGCCCCATCGTCCGCGCACTTCCGGCATCAATCGACACGGCGCTATTCGGGCGGATGATCACGTCAGACCTTTTTGCTCGCGTAGATTCAGCTGTGAGCGTCGCGCATGCTTTCACGACGCACGGCGGCGATGCATCGTCCGAGACCGACTATTTCACTGCAGTGGATATGCTCAACACCGATGATGCCGGAGCCGGACTGATCCAGGATACAGAGCTAACGACTGGCGTCTTCTATTCGTACGCGGTGATCGACATGAACCAGCTCCGAGCGAATCTCGGTGAGCAGGCTGCGCTGGCTGAGCACGCAAGCCGGCAGCTTGTTAGGGTCATGGCAACCGTCAGCCCCGGCGCGAAACGCGGTTCGACTGCGCCATTCTCCTACGCCGAAATGGTCCTGCTCGAGCGGGGCACAGAGCAGCCGCGAACGCTCGGGAATGCCTTTCTCGATCCTATTGCTGCCGAGGGCATGGGGCTCATGACCGCTTCAGTTGATCGGTTGCTCTCGTATCGGGACTTGATCTCGGCGATGTACAAGTCTTCGCCAGAAGAGTCGGCGCTGGCGACGGTGCACGCCGTCCCGGACTCGACGAGTGGCGCGCGTACGACCTTCCCGGAAGCGCTCGATCGGATATTCGCCCAGGAGAGTTAGGATGCGGCGGCATCTGTTGATTCGATTGAAGGGTCCCCTTCAGGCATGGGGAGACGTAGCGCTCGATCCGCGCCGGCCGACGCGTGATTTTCCATCGCGTTCCGCTCTCGCGGGGCTCATGGCGTCGGCACTCGGCTGGGAATACCGTGATGCGGAGCGTACGACGGCACTGCAGGATGAATTGCGTTATGCGGTACGTGAAGACCGTCGACCCCTCCGCATCCGCGATTTTCAAACCGTAGATCTAGGAAGAGAATCGACGGGTTGGACGCGGTGGGGCATCGAAAGGCGAGGCGGAAGCGCCTCCGAGGGAACCCACATCTTGAGGAAGGATTTCCTGGCGGACGGTTCGTTGCTGGTTGCCGCGACCATTGGAGCTGGTGCCCCGGCCGGGCTGGACGAGATCGCGTCGGCGCTTCGTTATCCCGCACGGCCACTGTTCTTGGGGCGCAGATGCTGTCCGCCTTCGACGCCGCTCTTCGAAGGACTGATTGACGCAGAATCGCCCTACGCAGCGCTCACGAGTGCGCCGCTCGACCCAGCCGCCGGGAGCAGCAACGACCGTTACCGGTGCTGGTACGACCCCGATGACGCGCCACCAGTTTCACCCGACCAATACAGCGGCGACATGGGCGAAGAGATCTGGGACCGAAGGGATTTCCTCACCAACCGGTTTACGGGGTCGCGACGCGTCGTCGTCGCCTGGCTGGATCCGGCGCTGATGCGGAGGGCAGGATGAACAGCCACTACTTGAGTCGCGCCACGATCGAGTTGCGTGGGCGAGAGTCACCCCGAGGATCGTCAAGATCGTACCTTCTTCATCAGGCCGTCGCGGATCTCATCCCCGATCGTTCAGTTCGAGGGTACCTGTTTCGTGAGACAGCGACTCGCAGCGGAGTAGTTGACGTTCTGTTCTTGTCGGATACTCCTCCACGCCCGGTTCGCGAGATCCCGGTGCGTACTTGGTACCGCCCGGCGTGCGTCGATACCAAGCCGTATTCACCGCGGCTGCGTGCTGGGCTGGTTCTCGATTTCGAGATCCGTCTCAACGCTACGCGAGTCGTCACAGACGCAGCCGGGCGGAAACAACGCCACGACATCTGGAACGCCATTTTTCGGCAGAACCGGTTCGATGAGCGATCGCCAGACGACGTCTATTCCGATTATCTGCGGCGCAAGTTCGAGGGAGCGGCGAGCCTCTTGTCGGCGCACGTTACCGAACGCGGTGAGATACAGGCCATGCGCGGACAGCCGCTACGCGCGATCCGCTTCGTTGCCACGAATGTGATCGGCACGCTCGAGGTGACGGACGGAGACCGCCTTCGAGATCTGGTCGTGAACGGCATTGGCCGGGCGCGCGCTTTCGGGTGCGGCTTGCTCTGTCTTTCGCTTCCGGGCACAATCCTTCCGCGGAGACAGACGGCCGGGGCACCGGCGTGAGTCTGCTGCAGATCAAGGAGCGGCTTTCGTTCTTCTACGTTGAGCGCGGTTCCCTGGCTGTGATAGATGGCTGCCTCGTGCTGACAGATAATGAGGATCGAACGCAGTACGAGGTTCCAGCGCGAGCCACGGTGAGCATCATGGTGGGACCTGGAACAACTGTTACGACAGAAGCGGTACGACTCGCGGCGGCCTATGGACTTCTGGTGCTCTGGGTCGGGGAACATGGAGTGCGATGCTACTCGACCGGGCGACCGTGGAGTGAGAACACGGAATGGCTGGAGAAGCAGGTACGGTGCTACGCCAGTCCCGAGCTGTCGCTGCGGATTGCGCGCGAGATGTTCCATCGGCGTTTCGGTGTGAGGATGGAGCGGCGGAGTCTGGATCAGCTTCGCGGGCTCGAAGGTGCGCGCGTGCGCGAATTGTACAAGCTGAGGGCCAAGGAATTCGGAATCGCTTGGCGTGGCCGCCGGTACGTTCGTGGCAATCCCTTCCGTGATACCGACGCGCCGAATCTGGCGCTGAACGTCGCGAACACGTGTCTCTACGGGCTCGTCGAGACGGCGATTCACGCGACCGGCATGAGCGCCGGGCTCGGATTCATTCATCGTGGGAGTCGTTTGTCATTCGTACTGGACATGGCTGATCTGTACAAGATGGATCACATGGTCCCACTCGCGTTTCGTCTCGTCGCAAAACACGCATCCGATGGGGCGCCGTGGGCGACCATAGAGGGCGACGTACGTCGCGCGTCGCGGGACCTTTTTCGGGAGAGTACTCTGCTCGATCGTATTGTTGATGATGCGACGACTGTGATCGGTGCTGGTTCTAATTCTTGAGCGAGCGCCCGCCAAGCTATACGGATACTGCTCGTCCTGGGCGCTGCAGGTCGCGACCGGCGTATACGTAGCTGATCTGCCAGTGCGGCAACGCGAGGAGATCTGGGAGCAACTGGTTGCTTGGGCTACGGCCGAAACCCGTGCGACACTCGTGTGGTCATCGCATCGAACGGAGCAGGGTTTGGAGTTCCGACTGATCGGGGAGCCGAGGCGGCGGATAACAGAGCGCGAGGGCCTACTCGTGTCGACATGGATACCCCGAACGGAGCTTGTACTTGATGGCGAAGGAACCCCGTAAGGTCGGTGCGCCGGTCACAACTGTAACGGTCCCAGCGCCTTAGGGTAAGAGTGATCCCCGCGCAGGCGGGGGTAGACCCCGCGCGCCACTGGTCCGGGCCGGACTCCGCGAGTGATCCCCGCGCAGGCGGGGGTAGACCTTTCCGACCATGCACGTCATCGCTTCGTTGTCAGT
>JBOHTO010000095.1:0-3442 GCA_050733695.1 Gemmatimonadaceae bacterium
GGCTTGGGGCGGCGCTTGGGGCGGGGCCGGGGGCGGGGCCGGGGGTGGACGCCGGGCCTGGGGGTGGGGGCGGCGGCAGGAATGCGCTGGATCATCTGCGCTGGCGCGACGGGTACGCGGTGACCACAGTAGTCGCCGCGGCGGGCTACCCTGCGTCACCTCGACTCGGCGATTCCGTCACACTACCGCTGACGGAGCGCGGGGTGCACGTTTTTCACTCCGGTACGCGGAGAACCGATGGCGGCGGACTCGTCACCGCGGGCGGACGCGTGTTCTCCGTGACCGCGGTCGCCACGGATCTGGCGCAGGCCCGTGAGCTGAGCCGGTCGGCGGCGGAGGCGATCGAGTTCGAGGGTCGTCAGTTCCGGCCTGACATCGGCTGGCGCGAGTCGGCTCGGCTGGAGCGTCCCAGGCTGGAATCCCGCCCTCGCGGGAACGACAGCGCCGGCCAGGGGGCGGCGGGAGTACCGGTGATACTGTCGGAAGATGGATTCCCGCGTTCGCAGGAATGACACAGGCGAGGAAGAACGTGATGCTCTTCACGTTTCGTGAAACGTGAAGCAGGTCCCCGTGGGGGAGGCGCGTGCCCGAACTACCTGAGACAGAAACGATAGCCCGGGATCTCCAGCGCCGAGTCACAGGCTCGCGCATCACCGGTGCGCGCGTCACGAGGCCGGACGTTCTGCGCAATATCGGCAGGAGATCGTTTGAAAGGCGTGTTACTGGCGCCATGATAGAGCATTGCTGGCGCAGAGCCAAGCTCATTATCCTCGATTTCTCCAGTGGAGACCGGCTGGTGGTCCAGCCCCGGTTCACCGGGGCGATGCTCGTCGACGAGGGATCGCTTCCGGAAACCGAGCTGCGATATTCGACGCTCCGACTCCAGCTCGCGGACGGCCGCGCGGTGCACTACCGCGACGTCCGGCGGCTCGGGACCGTGGAGCTGATGGACCCGACGCGCTTCGAGGGCTACGTCGGCCGGCTGGGTGTCGAGCCGCTGACATCGGGATTCACCGCCACGGGGCTGCACGCCATGCTGCGCGCCTCCCGCCAGCCTGTGAAGAAGGTGATCATGGATCAGACCCGCGTCGTGGGTGTGGGGAATATCTACGCTAACGAAGCCCTCTGGCGCGCGGGGATCGACCCGTCGCGCGCAGCCAACCGTGTGAGCGCGGCGGAGTCGGAGTTGCTGCACGAAGCGATCATCGCGACGCTGGAGCAGGCGATCGAGGCACGCGGCACCAGCTTGCGCGACTATCGTGACGCCGGCGGCGATCGCGGCGACTTCGCCGTGCGTCTCGCCGCATACGGTCGCGCAGGTGAGCCGTGCCTCCGCTGCGGATCGCCTCTGGCGGGCACGCACGCGGTCGACGGCCGCGCGAGCGTGATCTGTTACCGCTGCCAGCGCTGAGGATGCCGCGAGCGCGAAGGAAACTGCTCGAAAAGTGCGGCTGCCAGCCCCTTTGCTCCGTCAGGCGCTGACGATGCCGCGAGCGCGAAAGAAACTGCTCGCCTCCGGCTGCGAGCCGACAACGGAGGCCCATGTCGCGGCGATGCGCGGAGACGTGCGGTCTCGCGCCGCCGACCGTCCGGGGATCTACCGGATGCTCTCGGCCGGAGGCGAGGTGCTCTACGTGGGCAAGTCGAGGCGCGTGCGCACCCGGCTGCTCAGCTACTTCAGGTGCACGTATCCGGAGGACAAGGGCGCACACATACTGCGCGAGGCGCACAGCATCGACTGGGTGTACACGCCGAGCGAGTTCGCCGCACTGCTGGAGGAGCTGCGCCAGATCAAGGAGTCGCGGCCGCGATTCAACGTTGCAATGAAGCGCGACGGGCGGAACCTCGTCTTCATCAAGCTCGCGCCCTCCGCGGCACCAAAGCTCGCAGTCGTGCGCGGTTCCGGTGATGACGCGGCCGCATATTTCGGCCCCTTCCACGGCGCGCGGCGCGTGGACGAGGCGGTGCGCGAGCTGAGCGACGTGCTGGCGCTGCGCGACTGCGCACTCGGTCTCAGGATGATCTTCGCCGACCAGACGGAGCTCTTCCGTGTGGACGCGCGCACGCCGGGTTGCATCCGCTACGAGATCGGGAAGTGCCTCGGCCCCTGCGTCGCCGGGTGCACTGTGGGCGAGTACGCGGCGCGTGTAGCGCTCGCGCGCGCCTTCCTGGACGGATCGGACGACGGTCCCATCCGCTCGCTGCGTGCGGAGATGGAGGCGCGCAGCGAGCATCTCGAGTTCGAACGCGCGGCCGTGCTGCGCGACAAGCTCGAACGGCTCGAAGGGCTGCGCGAACAGTTCCTGCGCTTCCGCTTCGCAGTCGAATCGCTCTCGTTCGTGTACCGCGTGCCCGGCCACGACGGCGACGATCGCGTGTACGTGATCCGCCGCGGGCGAGTGCGCGCCGAGCGGCCGGCGCCGCGCTCGCATCGCGATCGCGCGGCGCTCGAGCAACTCGCGGCAGACGTCTTCGGAGTCAGCGAGCGGCCGAGCGTGGAGGTGCCGCAGCACGAGATCGATGAACTGCTGCTCCTGGTGTCATGGTTCCGGCGCTTCCCCGCGGAGCTGCGGCGGACGCGGCCGGTGACGGGCGTCACTCGTACAGCGGTCCCACCCGCACTGCGGGCGGATGCACACTGAGTGGCGAAGGTCTTGCACGCTCCGGTTGTCATGGCGACGACCTGGCAACCAGCGACCCTCGTTCAGTGCGTGAGTCTGCGGCCATGGCTGGACTATCCCGGCTGCGACGAGGTGGGCGGCTGTCATGACCTCACGCTCGGCCGCATCTACGAGCTGCTGAAGGTCGAAGCTGGTGGCGCGTTCTACCGGATCAACGACGATTCCGGGGACGATTATCTGTATCCCGCCTCGCACTTCCGCGTCGTGTAGCGCGCGGTGCTCCGCCAGGCATCGTCACGCCGCGGACGCCGGAATCCTGCACCTGTATTCGTCATTCCCGCGGAAGCGGGGATCCACGTGCGAACGGAGCATGCCAGGAGCGACATGGATCCCGGCGTTCCCCGGGATGACGGCGGGTGGTGTGTATTGCGCGGAAGCGCGAATCCACGTGTGAGCGGCTCGCCTCTCGCATCCGGCGCCGACAGGACTCGCAGCTACTCCTTCTCCCGTCCCATTCTTGCATTCGACTTAATGCTCGTCGCGTAGATGTAATCGCCGAACTGCGAGTCATCTCCGTTGGCAGCGTTCCCAGCGACGTGAAGGATGACGCTGCCGCCGCGCACGGGCGCGATCCACTCGACGACCCAGCGCGCAGAGTCGGGCGCGGCAGGCGCAACACCGTCGGCCGTGTGCTGTGCGTACTGGATCTCCGGCAAGCCGTCCGTTACGACCTGAACGCGTCCGTCGATCGCTCAGAACGAGCCTGCCTGCGCGCCGACCCCGGGCCCGCTGGCCCCGGGCCCGCTGGCGTAGCGCGCGGC
>JBOHTO010000096.1:0-20968 GCA_050733695.1 Gemmatimonadaceae bacterium
GGTCTAAACGAAGGGGACGACGTGATCCTGTCGGACATGTCGCAGGTCGACGAGTTCAACCGCGTGCGGTTGAAGTAGCACGTAGAGCTGGCCAGGCCCTCTTACCTCGCAAGGAGACAGCCATGGAGCAAGTGATGGAGCCTCTGATTCGCCTCGACGCCGTGAGCAAGGTGTTCTACACGGACGAGGTCGAGACGCACGCGCTCTCGAACATCCACCTCGCGATCCAGCGCGGCGAGTTCATCGCCATCGCAGGGCCGTCCGGCTGCGGCAAGACCACGCTGCTCTCACTGCTCGGCCTGCTCGACACGTCGACTGAGGGCGAGTATTTCCTCGACGCCAAGAACGTGTCGCAGCTGACGGCGTCGGACCGCGCGCGCGTCCGCAACCGCGAGATCGGGTTCATCTTCCAGGCGTTCAACCTGATCGGCGACCTGACGGTCTACGAGAACGTCGAGCTGCCGCTCACCTACCGCGGCATGAACTCGAGCGAACGGAAGGAGCGTGTGCAGGCGGCGCTCGAGCGCGTCGGCATGGCCCATCGCACCAAGCACTATCCGTCGCAGCTCTCGGGCGGCCAGCAGCAGCGCGTCGCCGTCGCACGCGCGGTGGGTGGTGATCCCCTCATCCTGCTCGCCGACGAGCCGACGGGAAACCTGGACTCGGCGAACGGCGAAGCTGTGATGGGACTGCTACAGGAACTGCACCGCGGCGGCGCCACCATCTGCATGGTGACGCACGACCCGCGCTACGCCGAGCACGCCGACCGCGGTGTACATCTCTTTGACGGGCGCGTAGTGGAGGAGGAGAGCGGTGAGCGCGCGCGTCACGACGAGCAGATGCTCAGGCAAAGCGGTTTCGATGTGAGCTGAGGAGTTGGTCCTCCCACGCCGTCAGGCAGGCGGGGTCACCCAGGCCGTCATTCAGGCCGTGCTTTCCCGCGGACACCATGTCGTCATTCTCGCGGATACCATGTCGTCGTTCCCGCGAAAGCGGGGAGCCATTCTCAGTCCGTCGCGGAGCTGTGCCCGGTCGACCGGAACAATTCCTCGAGCCGCATCGTGAATGGACCGGCAGCGCCCGAGGGATGCCAGATCAATTCGTCATGTTCAAGCCGCGGAAAGTGCACGTCCGGGGTCCACACTTCCACGGCGTGAACGTCGGCATCGACGATCCAGTAGAGCGGGACCCTGGCCTCCTGATACAGTCGCCTCTTCGTGAAGCGGTCGCCGCGCACGGTGCTCGGACTCAGCACCTCGATTACGAGGAGTAGCTGCTTGATGTCCTTCCAATCCCAGTTGCGGGTCGCTTCGACCGGGATCACGAACACATCGGGTTGCACGAGCCGGTCCGATCCCCAGGATACATCCGCGGGGGCGATCACGACGCGTCCCGCTGCCTCCCGCTCGATGTAGCCCCTCAGAGCAGAGGCCAGGCGGAGAACCAGCTCCTGATGCCACCAGCGCGGTGCCGGCGTCACCAGCAGCTCGCCATAGACCGTTTCGTATCGCGGCCATGGCCGACCTTCGTCGGCGAGTTCGCGCACCATCTCGGCCGTGTAGTACAGGGGGGCAGCCATGCCCATAGGTTCGCCTCGGCATCCGCAAGTCCGCAAGTCCCCGGCATGCCGCATCATGGCGTACCGCGCGGCGGCCACACCATCGAAAGCGCAGCGGCAGAATCCGGCAGACCGCTTTCACATACGCCGTCATTCCCCGCGACAGCGGGAAGCCATGTTCGGCCGCCTCGCCGAGCAGTGGCCGGTCGGCGCTGACAGTCAGACGTCGAGCGCGACTTCAGATCGGTCCGAACAGATCCTCGAGGTCGACGGTGAACGGTGCTTGTGCTCCCTGGGGCGTCCACACCAACTGCTCGCGCTCGGCCCGCGGGAACTGCGCATCCGGTGTCCAGATCTCCACGACGTGGGCGTCGCCATCCAGCACCCAGTAGAGCGGCACCGCCGCCTCCTGATACAGTCGCCTCTTCGTGAACCGGTCCGCGCGAATGCTGCTCGGGCTGAGGACTTCGGCGGCGAGAAGCAGCGTCCTGATCCGGGACCAGTTCAGCGTTCGTGCTTCCTCCGCAGGCACGACGAACACATCGGGTTGCAGCAGACGATCGCTTCCCCACGATATGTCGGACGGCGACGACAGGACCTGGCCTACCGGCTGCGCGGCAAGGTAATTCCCGAGCGCGAGCACGAGACGCGTTACAATCGTCTGATGCCAGAGCCGCGGCGCGGGGCTCACGAGGAGCTCGCCGTAGACGGTTTCGTATCGCGGCCACGGACGGCTCTCGTCGGTGAGATCCCGCACCATGTCAGCCGTGTAGTACAGGGGCGCAGCCATGCCCATATTGTTGCCTCGGCGTTTGAAGACGCGCAAGTCCTCGCCATGTCGAACGATTGCGAGCCGGTCTTCCGGCCGCCCCATCGCGATGCCGCAGCGAGTATCGCTGTCGCGCCCTTCGCAGAAGTGCCCGATTCCGGGACATCGCTTTCCCGCAATCGGGAAGACGGTCCCGCGGCTGCCGTCGGGCCGATCCGCTAACCCGTTGCAGCATGGCGGCTTTCACCGGACCGAGCGTGGCATGCTTCCTTCCTGTGTCGGGTTCGATTCGTATACGCGAGACAGTGTTGCCGCGGGTGACGCGCGCGCACCCGATCGTGTCTTTTCGACCAGACAGGAGAGCAAGATGGACCGTCTGCTTCAGGACATCCGCCACGGCGCACGCCGTCTGCTCCGGGCGCCGGGCTTCTCATTCGTCGCGATCCTCACGCTCGCTCTCGGGATCGGAGCAACGACGGCCATTTTCAGCGTACTCAACGCAGTTGTACTCGAGCCGCTGGACTACCCCGAGTCCGATCGACTGGTATCGATCAAGCACCCGGTTCCGGGACTCAACAGCGACTGGGAATGGGGCCTGTCGTCCGGTGGCTACTTCCACTTCACAGACAACGCCCGCACGCTGGAGGCAGTCGGCCTCTACGCGCTCACAGAGATCACGCTCACGGGCGAGGGTGCGGCGGAGGAGCTTCAGGCAGCAAGGGTCAATGCCCCGCTCCTTCGCGTGCTCCGGGCAAGGCCGCTTCACGGCCGGGCGATCGCCGAGCAGGATAGCAGAAGCCTGACGCCTGCCTCGCCAATCGGGGTTGCCGTGCTCGGCTACGACTTCTGGCGTAACCGGTTTGGCGGTGACCCGGGCGTCGTCGGGACTAGCATCCGCCTGGAAGGCGCGCAGGTCGAGATCGTGGGTGTGGCGGAACCGGACGTGGAGTTGCCAGACGAGAGTGTCGATATCTGGCTCCCGATGTACCTCGACCCCGCAATGTACCATGCGAACTCACACCAGTTCAATGCGATCGCACGACTCGCAGATGGCACATCGATCCAACAGGCGCAGCTCGAACTCGACCGGCTCACCGAACAGTTCGCGGAAGCCGTTCCCACGGCGTACGCCGGTTCGTTCATGCAGGAGTCTCGCTTCTCCACAGTCGTCCGACCGCTGCGTGACGAGGTGGTCGGCGACATCGATCGCGTGCTCTGGATCCTGCTCGGCGCAGTGGCTGTCGTGCTGCTCATTGCGTGCGCGAACGTCTTCAACCTCTTTCTCGTTCGAGTCGAGAGCCAGCGTCGCGAGATAGCGATTCGCTCCGCGATCGGTGGTGGGCGGCTCCAGCTTGCCGGACGCTATCTGGCCGAAGGGCTGCTGCTGGCGCTGCTCGCGTGCGCGGCCGCCATCATGCTCGCGGACGCG
Organism: Gemmatimonadaceae bacterium; assembly: GCA_050733695.1. Classification (GTDB taxonomy): domain Bacteria; phylum Gemmatimonadota; class Gemmatimonadetes; order Gemmatimonadales; family Gemmatimonadaceae; genus JBOHTO01. Next base: position 3,757 of record JBOHTO010000096.1, read on the forward strand.
GGCGTGCAGCTCCTGCTGGCGCTGTCGCCTGCCGACGTTCCGCGTTTGACGGAGGTCGCGCTGGGATGGAAGAGCGTTGTCTTCGCCGCGTTGATCTCCGTCGTGGCGGGAATGACATTCGGACTGCTGCCGCTCCTTCGCGCAGAGGTCAGCTACGATGCGCTGCGCGATGGCGGGCGGGGTCTCACAGCGTCGCGGGGACGCAACGCGGTTCGCCGATCGCTCGTGGTGGGACAGGTCGCGCTCGCATTCGTTCTCGTCGCAGCCGCCGGGCTCATGCTCCGAACCTTCCACAACATAGGTGCGGTGGATCCGGGGCTCGATCCGGAGCGCGTTCTGACAATCGATATCTCACTTCCCTCTGCTGATTACGAGACATACGACGACGTCGCGGCGTTCTATGGCGAGCTCACGCGTCAGGTAGAGGCCGTGCCGGGAGTGGAGAGCGCGGGCGCGATCGCCGGACTACCGCTGGGCGGCGGCTATCAGTACGGCTGCAACCTCGTATTTCCCGAGGACTGGAACGCGCGCGCGGAGCGGTATCCATGCGTACAGACCACGTACGTTGCGCCGGGCTTCTTCGAGACCATGGACATTCCCGTTCGTGGGCGCGAATCCGATTGGGGCGAGAACGAGCGACACACGGCCGGCGCCGTCGTCAGCCAGGCGTTCGCAGATCGCGTCTGGCCCGGCGAGGATGCCATTGGCAAAGGGATAACGGGCTACATGTCCGAGCAGCCACACTTTCGCGTTGTCGGGATAGCGGGTGATGTGCGGGCGGCAGGACTCGACCAGCCGCCGGTGGAGATGGTCTACTTCCCAATGATTCCTGTCGAAGGCAGCCGGCTCTGGAGCCCGCCGCGTTCCATGACGCTCGCGGTACGGTCGCGCACTGACCAACCGGAGTTGCTGGCTGCTGCGGTCCGCCGCTCGGTAATCGAGCTCGATCCCGCAGTGCCGATCGGCGAGATCCGAACCATGGAACGCGTGATCGCCAGCTCGATGGCGCGAACATCCTTCGCAATGCTGCTCCTCGGGATCGCTGCAGCAGTCGCGCTCTTGCTGGGTGCCGTGGGACTGTACGGTGTCCTCTCCTACATCGTCGGGCAGCGGCGCGTCGAGATCGGCATTCGCATGGCGCTCGGTGCCCAGGCGTCCCGCGTGGCCGGGTCGATCGTGCAGCACACGCTCGCAACGGTGGTCGTCGGTGTGGCGATCGGATTGGTCGCTGCCCTCGCCGTGACCCGCGTGCTGCAGAATCTCCTGTTCGGCATCACTCCCACCGATCCTGCTACACTGATCGCGGTGTCGATACTCCTGCTGTGCGTCGCCCTGTTTGCCAGTTACGTCCCCGCGCGCCGGGCGGCGCGCGTGAACCCCATAGACGCGCTGCGCGCCGAGTAGCGAGATTGCATGGACACCTTGCTCCAGGACCTGCGCTACACGTTCAGAACGCTCAACAGGAGCCGCGCATTCACCACGGCTGTCATACTGATGCTCGCACTCGGGATCGGTGCGACCAGCGCGATCTTCAGCGTTGTGAACGGCGTCCTGCTGCAGCCATTGCCGTATCGCGATCCGGGGCAGCTCGTTCGCGTCATGCAGACGGCGCCCGCCGAGGGGGTCGTCGTGACGGACGGGGCCTTCTCCCCTCAGGACTTCGAGGACTTCGAGCGGGAGAAGCCGGGCTACGAACGGCTCGCGGCCTGGTATGAGGATGCTGCGACGCTTCTGGGTGGCGGAGAGCCGGAGGAGGTAGCGGCGGCCTGGGTATCAGCCGGTTTCTTCGAGACTCTTGGCGTGGGCGCCGCTGTTGGCCGCGGTCTCATCGCCGAGGAGAACGTCGTTGGTGCGGATCACTCGATTGTTCTGAGCGATGGGCTCTGGCGCCGCCGGTTCGGCTCGGATCGCAGCATTGTCGGCCGGACGGTGTCACTCGATGGAGAGACGTTTGTCGTCGTGGGCGTGATGCCGCCAGCCTTCGCGTTCCCGGCCCGCGACACGGATATCTGGCTGCCCGTCTCGCTGATCCGCGAGGACGACATTCCGCGCACCCGCGGCCTGCGATGGCTGAGCGTTCTCGGACGCCTCGAATCAGGCCTGACCATCGAGACGGCGTCGACGTCCACGAACACGCTGCTGGCGCGTCTGGAACGGGAGTATCCGGCCACGAACACAGGATGGGGAACGGGCGAGGTCGTCCCGCTCAAGGAATCCATGGTTCGCGATGTTCGTCCCGCGCTCGCGGTTCTGCTCGCCGCAGTCGCGCTCGTCCTGCTCATCGTCTGTGTCAATCTCGCCAATCTATTGCTCGCCCGAGGAGCTGCGCGTGCGCGAGAGTTCGCCATTCGCGCCGCCGTTGGTGCCAGGGGCACGCGCATCATTCGACAGCTTCTCACCGAAAGCATAACGCTTGCACTGGCCGGCGGTCTGCTCGGCCTTCTCCTCGCTTTCTGGGGAGTCGACGTTCTCCTCGCGCTGAGTGCAGGCACGATTCCGCGGCCGGACGAGATACAGCCCGACGCGCGCGTAGTGGGTTTCACGCTGGTCGTGTCATTGGCTACGGGGATCGTCTTCGGACTGATGCCGGCCTTCAGAGCGTCGGCGGTGAGCTTTCACGATACGCTCAAGGAGAGCGGACGCGGCGAGACCGTCGGGGGCGGCGGTGGACTGCGCCGGCGCAGAGCCCGCACGTTGCTCGTCGTGGCTGAAACGGCTCTTGCGGTCGTGTTGCTGTCTGGCGCCGGGCTCATGATCAGGAGTCTCTGGAATCTCGCGGCGATCGATCCGGGCTTCAGGGGCGAGAACGTCCTGGCACTCGGCGTTTCGACGGATGGCGCTTCCCTGCCGGATGAATCCCGGCGGAACGCATATCGTCGTGAGCTGATTCGAAGCCTCGAAGACATTCCGGGCGTCCTCGCCGTGGGTGGCAGCAAGACGTTGGTGCTCGAGGGAGGTGGCGAGCCTTACGGGTACTCGCTCCCCGGACGTACAAGCGATTCTTCCGTAGCGCCGGAATCGGGGACGTACATCGTTACGCCGGGCTATTTCCGGGCACTCGGCATTCCCTTTGTGAGCGGAAGAACGTTTCGCGAAGCGGCGGACGACGACCCTCGGACAGAAGTGATCATCAACCAGGCGCTCGCTGACCGATACTGGCCCGATGAAGATCCTGTCGGAAAGATCATGCGCATCGGCGAAACCGACTTTCCCATAGTCGGTGTGGTCGGAAACGTGAGGAACGATGGAATCAATCAACCGGCATCGCCGGCCGCCTACGTACCGGGTTCCGTCTTCCAACGATCCAACATGACTCTCTATGTCCGAACTTCGCGGGACCCCTTGCGGATGATCGACGCCATCACGGCCGCAGTTCGTCAGGTAAATCCGAACCAGCCGATATCGAACGTTACGACATTGCCTCAGCTTCTCACCGGGGCCATCGCGCGCCCACGATTCTATACGTTGCTCCTCGGGATCTTCGGCACACTTGCTCTCGTGCTCGCCGCGCTCGGCGTGTATGGAGTTCTCTCGTACGGCGTGAGCCAGCGCCGACACGAGATGGGAATCCGGATGGCACTCGGCGCTCGCGCAGGCGACGTGCTGCGAATGATTCTGAAGGAAGGGATGGTCATCGCTTTCGTCGGACTTGCCGCGGGACTTGTCGCAGCGTTTGCAGCTACGCGCGTCCTCGGGAGTCTTCTTTACGGCGTTGACCCCGCTGATCCGGCGACTTTTATGGCCGTTGCCGGTCTGCTCGCGTGCGTTGCGCTGCTGGCGATCTATGTGCCCGCGCGTCGCGCCGCCCGATTGAATCCGTCCGTAGCGCTGCGCTCCGAATGATGCGATGCTCGCGGAGCGCAGAGGCTCTTCCGGCCAATCTGAGTTTACTGAGTCGTTCATCGCCTCATGGCCCTCCGATAGACGGTTGTACAGTCCCCATGGGCGCGAGGTGAGAGACCGAATGGACACGCTGCTCCAGGATCTGCGCTACGCGATCCGAACGCTGAACAGGAGCCGCGGCTTCACCGCGGCGGTCGTGCTCACGCTCGGGCTCGGGATCGGTGCGAACGCGGCAATCTTCAGCATCGTCGACGGCGTGCTCCTGCGCCCACTGCCATATGGCGATGCAGAACGCATCGTCACGCTCTGGCAGACCAATACGGGCACGGGCGATCAGCGACTGGAGCCATCTCCGGCCAATTTCATCGACTGGCGTGAGCGCAGTCGTTCCTTCGAGAACATGGTGGGAATACAGCCATATGGATTCGATCTCACCGGTGAGGGGACACCTGAGCACCTCGATGCCTGGCTCGTGACCGATGGGTTCTTCCAGCTCCTCGACGTGCCAGCGCTGCTGGGCAGGACACTCCTTCCCGCCGACTATACGGGCAATGGGCCGCGTGTCGTAGTGATCAGCCAAGGGCTCTGGCAGCGACGCTTCGGCGGCGATCGGGATCTGATCGGAAAGAATCTCGAGCTCGACGGCGAGCCTGCAACCGTTGTCGGCGTGATGCCGCCGACCTTCCGCTTTCCGTCGGAGAACCAGGAGACGTGGGCGCCGCTCGTACTCGGCCCGGAGCATCGCGATCGCCGGCGGTCCACTTACTGGAACGTGATTGCGCGGCTCGAGCCCGGCGTGACAATCGATCAGGCACGATCGGAGATGGCTGCCATCGGAGAGCAACTGAAACAGGAGTATCCTGAGCTTGCCGCCGAGCTCGACGTGGTCGTCGTCCCTCTGGGGGAACAACTGGTCGAGCATGTACGGTCATCGCTGCTTGTGCTGCTCGGTGCCGTCGGATTCGTGCTGCTCATCGCGTGTGTCAACGTTGCCAACCTTCTTCTCGCTCGCGCAGCAGGACGGCAGCGTGAGCTCGCGATCCGTGCCGCGCTCGGCGCTGGCAGAGGGCAACTGATAAGGCGCGTGTGGATGGAGAGTCTGCTGCTCGCCCTTTACGGCGGCTCTCTGGGGATTCTGCTCGCCTACTGGGGCGTGGATCTCATCGTCGGACTGAGCCCGGAAATCCTGCCGCGTGCGGAGGAGATCGGAATCGATTTGCGTGTGCTGTCGTTCGCAATCGCCGTCTCGGTCTTGACTGCGGCGCTTGTTGCGCTCGTGCCTGCGCTCAGATCGTCGCGTCCGGATCTGCATCGATTCCTGGCCGACGGACCGCGCGGCGGGAGCTCGGGGAGTTCGCGCCGCCGCTTCAGGAACGTCCTCGTCATCACTGAAACCGCGCTCGCCGTCGTGCTTCTGATCGGTGCGGGGTTGCTCGTGCGCAGCTTTGCAAAGCTGATGCGCAGCGACCCTGGATTCGTCGCCGAGAATCTGGCGGCGATGACTCTCTTCGTATTCGATCGTCCTCCGCCTCAGCGGCTCCAGTTCTTCGAACAGGCAATGGCGGAGATCGAGACACTGCCTGGCGTCACATCGGTCGGTGCCGTCTCGACATTCCCGTTTGCCGAGGGGGACATCGAAATTGATGTGACCTTCGCGGTGCTTGGCCGACCGGAGCCGGGTAGCGCGGCGGATCCGGTCGCGTATCTGGCGGCCGCGTCGCCGGGGTACTTCCCCACTATGGGTATACCGCTCGTGCGCGGCCGTGCTTTCGTGGCCTCGGACCGCGCGGACGCGCCGCAGGTCGTGCTGATCAACGAGACGATGGCACGTCGCTACTGGCCGAACGAGGATCCGATCGGGGAGCGAATAGAGCTGCGCTACGGGGAACCGATCGCGCGGGAGATTGTCGGCATCGTCGGCGATGTCCGGCACGAAGGACTAGACAGCGATCCGCGGCCGGAAGCGTTTCTTCCGCTGTCGCAGTACCCATCCGGATCGATGACGGTCGTTGTGCGCACAGCGGTCGATCCGGACGCGGTGATCTCCGGCATGCGATCGCGAATCTGGGAGCTGAACCCAAGTCAGACGATCTACGAGACGTCCACCATCGACCAGATGCTGTCGCGAACGTTACGGGATGAGCGTTTTTACCTGATCCTGCTCGGCGCGTTCGCGCTGCTGGCGCTGCTACTCGCGGCGATCGGAATCTTCGGACTCGTGAGCTATTCGACCCGCGAACGGACGCAGGAGTTCGGAATCCGCGTAGCGCTCGGCGCCGACAGCGGCAGCGTTGTGCGATTGATGCTGCGCGATGGCGTGCTGCTCGCTATTGCCGGTGTGCTCGTCGGCCTGATCGGCGCAGTGGCGCTGACGCGCTTGTTGGGTGGGCTTCTCTTCGGCGTGACGCCGACCGATCCCATCACGTTCGTGGTGCTCGGAATCATCGTCGTCGGGGTGGCTGCACTGGCCAGCTATATCCCCGCGCGTCGTGCGGGGCGGGTCGATCCAGTCACCGCCCTGCGTGCGGAATGAATGCCCTGGCGAAGCGTGCATTGCTCGCCGTGGAACAGCGCTCAGACGGACTTGAACAGTTCCGCGAGCTGGAGTGCGAAAGGTGCGGACACGCCGGCAGGATGCCACACAAGTCTTTCGTGTTCGATCTGTGGAAACTTCGCATCCGGTGTCCACACGTCGACACATTGCCCCTCGCCATCCACGATCCAGTACAGCGGGACACCGGCTTCCTGGTACAATCGCCGCTTCGTAAAGCGATCGTTGCGTGTAGTACTGGGGCTGAGGATTTCGACCGCGAGGAGGAGAGTCTTCATGCGTGTCCAGTCCATCGTTCTCGCTTCGTCTTGCTGGACGACGAAGACGTCGGGCTGCACCAGGTGATCAGCTCCCCAGGAAATGTCGGCGGGCGCCGCAAACAACCGGCCCACGGGTTCAGCCTTGAGGTAGTCACGGAGCATCCCCAACAGCTCTATGACGATTGCCTGATGCCAGGGTCGTGGCGCCGGCGTCACCAGAAGCTCGCCGTAAACCGTTTCGTATCGTGGCCACGGGCGGCTCTCGTCGATGAGGTCGCGCACCATATCGGCCGAGTAGTAGAGCGGTGCTGCCATACCCATAGTGTCGCCTCGGCGCAATGGGGTTCGCAAGTGTGGGGCATGTCGTACAATGCGAAACGCCTGGCGCGGGCGCGGCATCACACCGTTGCACGTCGAATCTCGAACGGGATTTCACAATGGAAACGCTAGCAAGGGACACCCGGCATGCGATACGGCGGCTCGGCAGGTCGCCCGGCTTCACGGTCGTCACAGTTCTCATGCTCGCACTGGGGATCGGCGCAGCGACGGCGATCTTCAGCGTCGTGCACGCGGTGCTGCTTCGTCCACTTCCCTTTCCGGAATCGCATGAAATCGTCGAGCTCTCGGAAATAGGCACAACCGGAAGGGAACTGCGCGTACCTCTGCCCAACTTCGAGGATTTCAGGGCGCAGAGCCGCAGCTTCGACGCACTGGCGAGAATGGGTAAGGTCGGCGTACGCACGGTCACCGGTGGCAGTGAGGCGATTACCGCGAGCACAGTGGCAGTTTCGGCCGGGTTCTTCGATGTGTTCGATGTCGAGCCTGTCATTGGCCGCACCTTCCTGGCCGAAGAGCAGCGCGAAGGCGGCGCTCCTGCCGCGATCGTCAGCCATTTCTTCTGGCAGAATCAGCTCGCTGCGGACCCCGATCTCACCGGCCGGACGCTGACGTTCGATGATCGCGTGCATTCGGTGGTGGGCGTGATGCCGCCCGATCTGGGCTTCCCCGACTGGGCCGAGATCTGGTTACCCGCTGAACTCTGGGGAGCTGAGCCGAGTCGCACGGCCCACAACTGGCGCGTGTACGGGAGATTGAAGGAAGGCGTCACTCCATCCCAGGCGCGACTCGACGTGAGCGCAATCGCCAAGCGGTTGAGGCAGCAGTTCGGCGACGATGTCACGCTGGTGGATGCGACCGTAGCTCCGCTCCGCGATCAGATCGTCGGAGGTGTGCGTCGCGCGCTGCTCGTTCTCCTCGGCGCCGCGGCGCTGCTGCTTCTCATCGCATGTGCGAACGTTACAAGTCTTCTGCTTGCGAGGGCTGCGGCACGAAGGCGGGAACTGGTGGTTCGGCTCGCATTGGGTGGGAGCCGGCGCCGGCTCGTACGAGAGTTTCTGATGGAATCGGTCGTGGCCTGTCTCGCCGGCGGCGCGCTCGGTGTTCTACTGGCGACGTGGGGCGTGGATGCCCTGCTCGCAGTCGAGCCAGGCCGTCTTCCACGCGCCGATGAGATCGGCGTGAACCCGGTCGTCCTCCTTTTCGCATTCGGGCTCTCGCTCGTGGTCGCTCTGGCACTGGGTACGTTCACCGCAGTACGCACTACGCGCGACGCGTCACTGAGTTCACTGCGTGAAAGCGAGCGCACGCAGGCCGGAGGTCATTCAGTGCATCGTGCACGCGGCGCGCTCGTGGCTTCTCAGATCGCGATGACGCTCGTCCTGCTCATCGGCGCCGGCCTGCTCGGGCGAAGCTTTATCAGTCTGCTCGCGATCGATCCCGGCTACCGTACTGACGGCGCGGTCGTCATGGACCTGTCTCTGCCGTACCCGCAAACGCCGAATGAAGGCGCGCAGCTCACTCTGCTGCATCAGGAGTTATTCACGCGCTTGCGTGCAATCCCAGGTGTCGACGCGGTCGGTGGCGTCAGTACCCTGCCGCTCAGCGGCGGTGGTCCGAACGGGTCCTTCATCATCCTTGCCCGTCCCGATGAGGTGCAGAACTTCGACGACTTCAGCGCGCTCATCAAGACTCCGTCGCGCACCGGTCAGGCGGATTTCCGGGTCGCGAGCGATGGCTACTTCGAAGCAATGGATATCCCGCTGCTGCGTGGTAGGCTCTTTGAAGAGCGCGACGCAGGTGAAGCACCACACGTCGCGCTCATAAGCGAGACCCTCGCCAGCAATCGATGGCCGGATGAGGACCCGATCGGAAAGCTGATTCAGTTCGGCAACATGGACGGCGACATGACGCCCATCACGATAGTCGGCGTCGTCGGTGACATCCGGGAGGGAAGCATTGAAGCGGACCCGCGCCCGGTCTTCTACGTCCTGTCGCGGCAGCGGCCCGGGTCCGCCAGCCCCTTCAGCATCGTGATCGCGGGCGATGCGGAGCCGAGCCGAGTCATTGCATCTGCCCGCACCATTCTCCGCGATGTGGCGCCCGATGTCCCACCCCGATTCCGTACGCTCGAAGAGATCTTTTCAGCTTCGCTTTCCGGCCGCCGTCTCGGTCTCTTTCTGCTTGCAGCGTTCGGCACTATCGCCATGGTGCTCGCCGCCATGGGCATCTATGGAGTCATCTCCTATCTGGTCGCGCAACAGACACAGGAGATCGGAATCCGCATGGCCCTGGGTGCGCAGGCGCGCGACGTCGTACGCATGATCGTGATGACGGCCACTCGACTCGTTGCGTTCGGACTCGCAGGCGGCATTGTCGCCGCGCTGGTGCTTACCCGCCTTCTGGGCAGCTTCGTCTTCGGCATCGCCACAACGGATCCGGTGACGTATGTCGCGGTCGCCGTACTGCTCTCGGCCATCGCGCTGGCCGCCGCGTATCTGCCGGCCAGAGGTGCGAGCCGCGTGAGCCCGATCGTGGCGCTCAGAGCCGAGTGATCGGCGCGTGGTCCGTCATTCCCACGAAAGCGGGAATTGATTCTCGCATTGGGGCTGTCATCACCGAAAATGCGGCACGCCCTTTATCGCTCTTGGCCCCGCTATTCCCGCCCAGGACTCCTTTCATGGGATCATACCAGGCGCGCCGCTGCGGAAAGCCGCTCGTCCGCGGTCAGCAGCTCGAGATCCTCGATCTCCCTGCGCGCGATGACGAATGTCGCGAGGTGAATGGCATCGAGCGTGCGAAGCGGCTGCATCGGTGCGATCCGGCCAGCCAGTTCGCATACTGACTCCGTCAGCTCCAGCAGATCACACCGCGCCCAGAGAGCATCGATCTCGCGGCTCGCTCCGGCGAGCCGCTGTACCGGAACCCGATTCTCATGTCGGAGGCGAAGCAGCGCACGAGCCGCTTCGATCTGCGAGAGTCTCGATGTGACGAACGCGGGCGCCGACCGGAGACGCAGCTCCAATTCGGGCGTGGTTCCGGCTTCCAGCACCGCCCGGAGGACGACGGACGTATCCAGATAGACTGCGCTACTCACCAGTCACCCGGACGCCCTCTCGCCGCGTATTTCGTCCAGAAGGGCGTCCGATGTACCCGCGGGCAGTCCGAGCCCCGCGGCCTTCCAGGTCCAGCCTGCCTTGCGCCGACGGGCGCGCGTCAGCGCCCCGGCTCCGGCGAGTGCGTCGAGCCGATCGCTCAGTCGCTCGCCAGGCCCCAGCCGGCGTCGCGCCGGACGCAACTCTGCAACGACCTCGTCGCGGTCGGTCACGAGCAGGGTTTCGCCCGCCCTGACCGCGCGAAGGTACTCCGAGAGACGCGCCTTGAGCTGCTTGATGCCCACCGTCTGCATGGTCATAAGGTAGTCACCGGTGGTCACTATGGCAAGTATTGCCGGGACGTGATTCCTGCCGGGAGGTCACATGCAGTCTCTCGATTGGCTCAACATTTCAAACGCCATGAGGCGATGAACGACTCAGTCAAGTCAGATCGGCCGGAAGAGCTCCTTGAGTCGGATGTTGAACGGAATGGAAGCGCCCTGAGGATGCCAGAACAGTTCCTGGCGCTCGAGGCTTGGAAAGAGTACCTCAGGCGTCCAGATCTCGACGAGCTGAGCGTCGGCGTCGATAATCCAGTAGAGCGAGACACCGACTTCCTGATACAGTCGACGCTTGGCGAAACGGTCGGACCGCACGCTGCTCGGGCTCAGGGTCTCGACCACCAGCAGCAATGTCTTCATCCGTGACCAGTCGAGGGTGCGAGCTTCCTCGCGCGCTACAACGAAGAGGTCAGGCTCTACCAGGATGTCGTGACCCCACGAGATATCCGATCGCGAGAAGAACACCTCTCCGATCGGCTCACGCTCCAGATAGTGGGCAAGGGCGACACCCAGTCGGATTCCGACCCTCTCGTGCCAAGGTCGCGGAGCGGGAGTCACGAGCAACTCCCCGTGAACCGTCTCGTAGCGCGGCCACTTTCGATTCTCGTCGGAAAGTCCGCGCACCATCTCGGCGGTATAGTATACGGGTGCGGCCATGCCCATACGTTCGCCTCGGCGGTTGAAGGGGCGCAAGTGGTTTGCACGCCTTACTATTTCCCGAACCCGGAAGAACACGTGACCGAAAGCTTCCCGTTCGAATCATCAGAACCCGCCGCATCCAGCGCCGACGCATGATCTCACTCCGTGAAGTCGATAAATCCGTTGACTCCGGCGGCGGCAGGACATGGCTCCTGCGCCGAATCACACTCGATATCCCCGCGGGTCAGTTCCTGACCGTCATGGGTCCATCGGGTGCCGGAAAATCCACGCTCCTCAGCATACTCGGCATGCTCGATCACGACTGGAGCGGCGAGTACGAGCTGTTCGGCAACCGGGTGCACGAGCTCAAGCCGAAGAACCGGATCGCACTCAACAAGGAGTACGTCGGCTTCGTCTTTCAGCAGTACCATCTGCTCGATGATCTCACGATCTCGGAGAATCTCGACATCCCGCTCTCGTACCGGAACATCAAGCGCGATGAGCGCGCAGCGCTCGTGGCCGATTCGCTCGATCGCTTCAACATCGTCGGCAAGAAGAACCTGTACCCGCGGCAGCTTTCCGGCGGCCAACAGCAACTCGTCGCGGTCGCGCGCGCGGTGATCGCCAGCCCGAAGCTGATCCTCGCCGACGAGCCGACGGGGAACCTGCATTCCGCGCAGGCGCGCGAGATCATGGAGTTGTTCACACGGCTCAACTCCGAGGGCGTCACGATCGTGCAGGTCACGCACTCCGAGGAGAACGCGAGCTATGGCGACCGCGTGGTTCAGCTCAGGGATGGCTGGGTGGTGGAGTAGCGACCCCAGCCCGCCCCAGCTCACGGCGCTCAACGGCGTCGGGATCAGCGGGGGCCGGTGCTGGCCCTTGCTCCTGCGATAACAGCAGTGGCGGGCGTGCTGCCGGGACTGGCGCTGGCTGCACGGACATCGGCGCCCGCGCGACATGCACTTGCCCCCGCTCTCGCCGCGGAATCACCTTGTCGGCATGAGCCCCGTCGCGCCCGCGCCCCGCGTACTCCTCGCCGACGATCAGCCCGACATCCTCGAGGCCCTGCGCCTCCTGCTCAAGGATGAAGGCTTTCGCGTCGACACCGCGAGATCACCAGCGGCCATCCTGGCGGCCCTCGAGAAGCAGGATTTTGACGCTCTCCTCATGGACCTCAACTACGCCCGCGACACCACGTCCGGGCGCGAGGGGCTGGATCTGCTCGAACGCATCCGCGCTCTCGAGGACACGCTGCCCATCGTCGTGATGACGGCGTGGGGGACGGTGGACAGCGCGGTGGAGGCGATGCGCCGTGGCGCGCGCGACTACGTCGAGAAGCCGTGGGACAACGCGCGGCTGCTCGCAACGCTGCGTACCCAGGTGGAGCTCGGCCGGGCGCTGCGCACGACCCGGCTCCTGGAGCACGAGAACCGGCTGCTACGCCGCGACGGCACACCCGATATCACCGCGCAATCCCAGGTGATGCAGCAGGTCATGCGTCTCATGGAGCGCGTCGGCCCATCGGAGGCAAACGTGCTCGTCACCGGCGAACACGGTACGGGAAAGGAACTCGTGGCTCGCTGGCTGCACGCGGTCTCGCCGCGCTCCGGCTGTGCGCTGGTCACGGTCAACATGGGCGGACTCGCGGAGTCCGTGTTCGAGAGCGAGCTGTTCGGCCACGTGAAGGGTGCGTTCACCGACGCCAGGACCGACCGTGTCGGCCGCTTCGAGCTCGCGGAAGGCGGTACTCTCTTCCTCGACGAGATCGCCAACATTCCGCTGCCTCAGCAGGCGAAGTTGCTCCGCGTCCTGCAGAACGGAGAGCTTGAACGCGTTGGCTCGTCCAGAACGAGGCGGGTGAACGTGCGACTGATCTCCGCCACAAACGCCGACCTGCGCGACGAGATCGCAGCCGGCCGCTTCCGCGAGGACCTGCTCTTCCGGCTGAACACGATCGAGGTGCACCTCCCGCGGCTGCGCGAGCGGCGCGAGGACATTCCCGCCCTTGCCGCCCACTTTCTCTCGCACCATGCGCGCAGGTACGGGAAACCCGTGACTACCTTCGAGCCGGCCGCGATGAGCGCGATGCTCGGGCATGCCTGGCCCGGCAACGTGCGCGAGCTGGAGCACGCGATCGAGCGCGCGGTCCTCATGGTCCAGGGGAACACGGTGCGCGAGGCGGATCTCGGCCTGCGACCGGCCGACAGCGGAGCGGCGCGTCTGGAGGAGATGACGCTGGAGGAGGTCGAGCGCGTGCTCATTCAGAAGGCGGTGGATCGCTACGGCGGCAACGTGAGCCATGCCGCGAAGGCGCTCGGACTCAGCCGGAGCGCGCTGTATCGCCGCCTCGCTCATCATGGCTTCTGAAGGCGACAGGGCCCGCCGGAGAAAGCCGCCCCTCCAGCACGAACGCCGCATCCTGTTGTATGCACTCGCGATCGGCCTGCCCTCGCTGCTCGTCGCACTGGTGCTGCTCTGGCTGGACGACCACAGCACAAAGGTGCGCTGGACTTTCACCGTGATCGTCGGATTGTTCTGGCTCGGCACCGCGTTCGCGCTCCGGGAGCAGGTGATCCGGCCGCTGCAGACGCTGTCCAACATGCTCGCCGCGCTGCGCGAGGAGGATTTCTCGATCCGCGCCCGCGGCGCGCGCGCGGACGACGCCCTCGGACTCGCGCTGCTGGAAGCGAACACGCTCGGCGAAACGCTGCGATCCCAGCGCCTGGGCGCCGTCGAGGCCGCGACGCTCATGCGCAAGGTGATGGCCGAGGTCGATGTCGCGATGTTCGCCTTCGACGCTCTCGGGCGGCTGCGATTGGTGAACCGCGCGGGCGAGCGACTGCTCGGACAGCCGGCGCACCAGTTGCTCAACCGCGGTGCCGGGTCTCTCGGGCTCGACGAGCTGCTGCAGGGCGAGCGGCAGCGCACGATGGACCTGACCTTTGCCCGTGCGTCCGGGCGGTGGGAAGTTCGCCGCAGCGTGTTCAGGCAGGACGGGCTACCGCACGAACTTCTCGTGCTCACCGATGTGAGCCGCACACTGCGTGAAGAGGAGCTGCAGGCGTGGCGGCGTCTGGTGCGCGTCCTCAGCCACGAGATCAACAACTCGCTCGCACCGATTCAGTCGGTGGCCGTAAGCATGCGCGAGATGGTCCGGCGGAATCCTCGGCCCAGCGATTGGGAGAGCGACCTCGCACGCGGGCTCGGCATCATCGCCGGCCGATCGAAGGCGTTGGGCCACTTCATCGCGTCATACGCTCGACTCACGCGGCTCCCACTCCCACGGCGCAATCCGCTCGACGTCGCCGGGTGGGTCCGGCGAGTGGCGGTGCTCGAAACACGCATCGCGGTCGAAGTCGACGACGGACCGCCGCTCACGTTGCACGGCGATGGCGAACAGCTCGATCAACTTCTCATCAATCTCGTGCGGAACGCCGTGGACGCGTCGCTCGAGACCGGCGGCGGCGTTACCGTCGGCTGGGAGCGCGTGAACGGGGGAGCGGGAGGGACGGTAGAGCTGCGTGTCGTGGACGATGGACCCGGCATCCCGGAGACCGCCAACCTGTTCGTCCCGTTCTTCACGACCAAGCCCGAAGGATCCGGGATCGGGCTGGCGCTCAGCAGGCAGATCGCCGAAGCGCACGGCGGTTCACTCGTACTCGCCAACCGCCCCGATCATGCCGGCTGCGAAGCGCGACTGCGGCTGCCTCTGCGCTGACCGTCGGTAGGGCTGGTTCAGCGCGCCGACGGAACCAGTATCTCCTGTCCCGGAAAAACGGTCGAAGCGGTGAGTTCGTTGACTCGCTTCAACTCGTCCACTGTCGTACCGAAGCGGGTGGCGATCTCCCAGAGCGAATCGCCGCGGCGGATCTCGTATCTCTCACCGCTGTCGGTATTCAATCGTGGATCTCCACCCAGTTCCTCGACATGGTCGCGATACGGGTCGGGAAAGACCGCCACATGGAAGTGGGGAGGATAGAACTCCTCCGTCGCCTCGATCACGTCGCTCTTCTCGAGCGAGACAAGCGTGCTGCGGAGCCAGCGCAGACAGCGGCCGCGCGGCTTCCGGATGTCGATTGCCATACCGGTTGGGTGCACCGACCGCCGGCTCGCGTTGTCCGGCTGGCCCGACCTGGGCCGCACGGCGCTCGTGACAACGAGCTGTTCGCCGCATGCGTCGCGGTACTGCTCGGCGAGACGCAGGACAAAGACGCGGGTCTCCTGGCGCACGAAGGGATAACCGACTTCATGCAGCGCGAAGTCCTCGTTGCCCTTGAGCCGCACGAACCGACCCCTTTCCGCCGCGGTGCGCACACCCGCCGATGTGCGGTAGAAGTACAGCTCGTGGGACACAGCGTGGCGGTACATCCGGTTCACGCTCTTCACGGACCCGCGTAGCGACTGCGCGCCCGCGGTTGGCGCGAGCGCCGTCATCAGGAAGGGGGCGGCGAGAATTGCGATCGAGATGAGTGCTGTTCTCATGACTGTTGCGTGTGTGCGATGTCGGATCTGGTCGGACGCTCCCGCGATACGCCGAGCGGTCAGCCCCCCGTAGGACGACTACCGCCGGCGTACATCACGCGCCAGATGCGTCCGCGCGAGTCGTCCGTGATGTAGAGCGAGCCATCGGGTCCCTGCGCGAGTCCCACCGGGCGATGCGCCGCGGCGCCGGGCTCTTTCCGTTCTCCCGCGAAACCGTCGGCGAACGTCTCGTAGTCGCCGGACGGGTTGCCCTCGGCGAACGGGACGAAGACGATATTGTAGCCCTGCTGCGGAAGCGGAGCGCGATTCCAGGAGCCATGGAATGCAATGAACGCGCCGCCCTGATAGCGCTCCGGGAACTGCTCCCCCGAATAGAAGAGGAGACCGTTCGGTGCCCAGTGGCCCGGGAATGCGAGCAGCGGCTCCTCGATCTCGGTGCAGCGGCCCGCGCGCTCGGCGTTGCCGCCGTACTCGGGAGCAAGGACCTTCCGCCCCAGTTCCGTATCGTAGTAGCAGTACGGCCAGCCAAAATCATCGCCGGACCTGACCCGGAGAAATTCCTCACCCGGCTGCTCGGCGCTCTCCTGTTCAGTGTAGAGATCGGGCCAGTTCGCGTGGAGCTGGTCGCGTCCGTGCTGCAGAGCGTAGAGAACGTTCGTCTCCGGATGCAGCTCGACCGCGACCGCATTCCGGATGCCGGTCGCGTAGCGCTCGCCGTCGGCCTGTGTCTGCCCCGGTTTGCCGGCGTCGAACTTCCAGATCCCCGCGCGTCGCTCGAGCTGCGGGCAGGGATCGATGCCCGGGGATTCCAGCTCGCGGTCTTGCCGCTGGCAGGAGTTGGACGGTGCGCCAATGTTGATGTAAAGCGCACCATCGGGCGCGATCTCGATGGACTTGGCCGTGTGGCTGCGGTCGTCCGGGAGTCCGCTCACGATCGTGTCCGGCGGTCCGCTCGGTGCGAGTGAATCGCCAGCGAGCGCGTACCGGAGCACTGCGCCGTCGGTCGCGAAGTAGAGTGCACCGTTGTACAGGGCGATCCCGGTGCCGCCGTTATCTCCGAAGCGCGCCGTGACGTCGGCCACGCCGTCGCCGCTCGTGTCGCGAAGGGCGACTATCCCTCCGCGGGCACCGCGCCGAGCGTTGGACAGAGCGACGTATACATCGCCGTCCGCCTGGACGACGATATGACGCGCTCGCCCGAGGGAATCCGCGAAGACGGTGGCGCAGAAACCATCGGGCAAGGTGATCCCGCCGTTGCCATCGGCGCAACTCACCGCGACGGGAGCAGCGGTGGCGAGCGTATCCGACGCGGCGTCCGCACCGCCGGATTGCGCATTGCATGCAGCCACGGCTGCGAACAGCAGCGGTGATACCATGCGCCTGGGCAGCAGCCCGATCCACAACCGCGCGCGCTGCCCGGCAGACAGCCGTGTGAGCCAATCGTACATGAATCCTCCGTTCAGTCCGGTACCCCTCCTGCCCAACGCACCCCCCGTGCCGCGGGGTCACGCGCGTTGGAACTGCGCGGAGCGGCTGCTCCCGCTCCTGCTCCCGCTCCTGCTCCCGCTCCTGCTCCCGCTCCTGCTCCCGCTCCTGCTCCCGCTCCTGCTCCCGCTCCTGCTCCCGCTCCTGCTCCCGCTCCGGAGAAACCGTCGCTGAGCC